>DASRIY010000029.1:0-24811 GCA_035649755.1 Candidatus Methylomirabilota bacterium | reverse complement strand
CGGCATACCACCAGAGGAGACTCATTCCCGAGAGCCGCACAGCGCCTGGGTTCCCGGGCGCGGCCATCAGGACGATGGCGCCGGTGAGGAGGCCGAGCAATCCAGCGACCCCCACCCAGCGCGGGGCGGCGATCGACATCGCGTGATTATAGCCGGTCGTCGAACGCGCGGAATCGGTATCCTTGGAATCGACGTCAAAGCGTTGAGCGGGAGTGCGGAAGCGAGACGGCGCCAGAGCGTAGAGCATGGCGTCAGCGCATCGAGCGGGGGCCCATAAGGCTGAGCGGGCACCCAAAGGGTTGAGCGGGCGAGCGGAGCCGGGTCGCATCCAGGGGCTGACCGGGCGTGTCGGAGCCACGCCGCATCTATCCCAGGCCACCCTCGGTGAAAGCCGGCCGCCAAGGCACCCGCTCCAAAGGAGCCTTCTTTGGCCGACAAGATCGAGCGCGTCCTGGTGGTCACGGCGCACCCGGACGATTCCGAATTCGGCGCCGGTGGGACCATCGCCAAGCTGGTCAAGGACGGCTGCGAGGTCACGTACGTCATCGCGACCAACGGCAACAAGGGCTCGAGCGACCGCTCGATGACGTCCGAGCGCCTGGCGGTGATCCGGGCCGAGGAGCAGCGCAATGCGGCCCGCACACTCGGCGTCGCGCGCGTCCAGTTCCTCGGCTATCCCGACTGCGAGGTCGAGGACACCCGCGACCTTCGCCGTGACGTCACCCGGGAGATCCGCCGCTGGCGCCCGGACCTCGTCATCGCGATGAACCCGAACCGCACCTACAACCTCGGCGGCTCGCACCGCGATCACCGGATCACCGCGGGGGTCGCCCTCGACTGCGTCTATCCCCTCGCCCGCGACCACCTGGCCTTCCCGGAGCTGATGCCGGAGTTCGAGCCACACAAGGTGCTGGAGATCCACCTGATGCAGTGGGAGAACCCGAACCTCGTCGTCGACATCACCGACGTCATGGATCTCAAGCTGAAGGCCCTGGCGTGCCATGCCAGCCAGTTCGGCGACTTTCCAGGGGTCGAGAAGCGCGTGCGCGAGCGCTCGGCGGAGCTCGGCAAGCCGAAGGGCTACGCGTACGCCGAGACGTTCGATCGGATCGTCATGCTGCGATGATGCGGTTCGCGCCCGCCATCCTGAGCGTGGCCGTCACGCTCGGCGCCGCGTTCGCGTACTTCTGGTTCCTGCGCGTGCCGGCGATCCGCAACCATCCGGCGCTCTACCTCGCCGGCTTCGCGCTGGGCGCGGTCATCGCCGCCGTGGCGGTGTGGCGATCGGCACGCTGGCCGAACATCGCAGCGCTCGCGCTGTCGGTAGCGCTGCTCGTCCTCGGCGCCTATTTCAATTTCGTCTTCGCGCGACTCCCCGCCGCGGGGGCCGTTCTCAAGGTCGGCGAGGCGGCGCCCGACTTCACCCTGCCCGATGCCGCCGGCGCGGCGGTCACCCTCGCCTCGTTCCGTGACCAGCGGCCCGTCGTCCTCGTCTTCTACCGCGGCTACTGGTGACCCTTCTGCGTCGGCGAGCTCCAAGGTCTTGGAGCTGTTCTCACCGAGCTGGGCGACGAAGGCGTGCAGATCCTGGCGATCAGTCCCGATCCGAACGAGCGCAGCCAGACGCTCGCCCAGAAGCTCCGCGCGCGCTATCGCTTCCTCGCCGATCGCGACCTGGCGGTGACGCGTCGCTACGGCCTCGTCCATTCCCGCGGCGGGCCGTCGGGCGAGGACGTGCCCATCCCGACGACGGTCGTCCTCGACCGGCGCGGGGTAGTCCGCTGGCTGAAGGTCGCCGACAACTACCAGGTGCGGCCCGACCCCGCTGACGTCGCGCGCGCCGCGCGGGGACTCTAGTTGATGGCCGACGCGGGGCTCGGACCGAGCGTCCAGCGAGTCCAGGATGCGCTCGCCGCCGCCGGCGGCGGGCACACCATCGTGGCCCTGGCGCAGTCGGCGCGAACGTCGGCCGACGCCGCGCGCGCGGTCGGCTGCCGCGTCGATCAGATCGCGAAGTCGCTCGTCTTCCGCGCCGAGAAGACGCAGCGCGCGGTGCTGGTCATCACCAGCGGCGCGAACCGGGTCGACGAGGTGAAGGTGACGGCCCTGCTCGACGAGCCCATCGGGCGGGCCGACGCCGAGTTCGTGCGAGCGCGCACGGGCTTCGCGATCGGCGGGGTCGCCCCGATCGCCCACGCCGAGCCGCTGACGATCGTGATCGACGAAGACTTGCTGAAGTGGCCGGAGATCTGGGCGGCCGCTGGCCATCCGAACGCCGTCTTCAGGCTGACGCCCGACGACCTGGTGCGGATGACCGGCGGCCGCGTCGCTTCCGTCAGGACTGGAGATGGAAGATGACCATCTTCAGCTCGGTCATCTCCTCGATCGCGTAGGCCGGTCCTTCCTTCCCGAAGCCCGACTCCTTGAGGCCGCCGTAGGGCATGCGATCGGCGCGCCACCCCGGCCCCCAGTTCACATGCAGGTTCCCCGACTGGACCTCGCGCGCGAACTTCCACGCCCACTCGAGGTTCTCGGTGAAGATGCCAGCGGCCAGGCCGTAGTTCGTGTCGTTCGCCAGCGCGATCGCCTCGTCGATGTCGGTGAACGGCGTGACGGCCACGGCGGGCCCGAACAGCTCGTCGCACGAGATGCGCATGTCCGGCTTGACGTCCGCCACTACCGTGGGCGCGTACATGGCGCCTTGGCGCGTGCCGCCGGTGACGACGCGCGCTCCGCTGGCGACCGCCTCCTTCACCCACTCGTCCACCCGGACCGCCTCCTTCTCCTTGATCATCGGGCCGACGTGCACGGTTGGATCGAGCTGGTTGCCGGTCTTGAGCCCGGCGACCTTCGGCTTGAGCGCGTCGAGGAAGTCGCCGTACACCGAGGACGACGTCAGCACGCGCTGCGTGGAGATGCACACCTGCCCGGCGTTCGCGTAGCCGGTCGAGGCGACGGCCGCCGCCACCTTGTCCAGGTTGGCGTCCGGCATCACGATCACCGGGGCGTTCGAGCCGAGCTCCATCGTCACCCGCTTGATGCCGGCGGTCTTGCAGATGTGCTCGCCGACGTCCCGGCTGCCGGTGAACGTGATCTTTCGCACTCGGCGATCCGCGACGAGCCGGTCGCCGATCTCGCCGCCCGAGCCCGTCAGCGTGTTGATCCCCTCTGGCGGCAGACCCGCTTCCAGCAGAATCTCGGTCAGCCGCAGCGCCGAGAGCGGCGTGTCGGTCGCCGGCTTCACGATGACGGCATTACCGCCGGCGATCGCGGGCCCGACTTTATGGCAGACGAGGTTCAGCGGAAAGTTGAACGGGCTGATCGCGACCACGATGCCGCACGGCACGCGGATCGTCACGCCGAACTTTCCCGCGCCGTGGGAGGCCGCGTCGAGGGCCACCGTCTCGCCGTGCACGCGCTTGGCTTCCTCGGCCGACTCGGTGATCGTGTCGACCGCGCGCAGCACCTCGGCGCGCCCCTCGGCGATGATCTTGCCTTCTTCCTTCGAGATCAGCGTGCCGAGCTCTTCGACACGCGCCGCCATGAGGTCGGCCGCCCGACGCAGGATCTTCCAGCGCTCGTAGCTCGTGAGCTTCGCCATCGCCCGGGCACCGCGCTCGGCCGACTGGAGCGCCCGCTCGATATCGGCGCTCTCGGCCCGCGGTACGGTGTCGATGACGCTGCCGTCGTAGGAATTGCGGACCTCGATCTTCTGGCTCTTGTCGATCCACTGTCCGGCCACGTACATCTTCATCGCGGCACCCTCCTCTACTGGCCGAGCGTAAACCCCATCGAAGCTGGAGTAAAATGCGCGTGTGACCCGCCGTCACGTCGTGCTGCTCCTGACGGCCTTCCTGCTCCTCGGCGCGGCCGGCGTGGGGGCGCGGTCGGCCGTTGTCCCGCCCTCCGCCGAGCGTCTCGGCGAGGTCGTGACGACTCTGGCCGCTCCCGACATGGAAGGCCGGCGCTCGGGTACTCCCGGCGGCGATCGCGCCGCTCGCCGGATCGCCGACTGGCTCGCCGATGCCGGCCTGCGGCCCGGCGGGGATGGCGGCTCCTTCTTTCAATCGTTCGCGCTCGAGACCACGGCGCGCGTCCTGCCGACCAGCGCTCTCGAGCTCGTCCCTCCGGCCCCGCGTCGGCTCGAGCTCGCGCGCGACTGGACGCCGCACGGCGGCTCGCTCGCGGGTGAGGTCACCGGCGACGTCGTCTTCGCGGGCTACGGCGCGACCCTGCCGGACGCGGGCTACGACGACTACGCGGGCGTCGACGTTCGCGGCAAGATCGTGCTCGCGCTCGACGGAGTGCCCTCACACCTGACCGGCGCGCGCGCCGGCCGCCTCGACAAGCTGATCGCGGCAAAACGTCACGGCGCCGGCGCGCTCCTGCTGGTCAGCTCCGAGCTGCCGGCGACGACCAGTACCGCGGTCCGCGTCGGGATCGTGTCGGGGTCGATCACTCGCGAGGCCGCCGACGTTGTCCTGGCCGCCGGGGGCCGCACCGTGGCCGCGGCGGCGAGGGCGCTGGAAGATGCGCGTGCGCCCGCGTCGTTCGCAACCGGAGCTCGCGCCCGCGTTCGCGTCGACCTGGGCACGAACGAGATCCGCGGCGCGAACGTGATCGGCATCCTGCCCGGCACCGATCCGGCGCTCGCCAACGAGTCGGTCGTTATCGGTGCCCATTACGATCATCTCGGCCGGGTCGACGGCGTCATTCACCCGGGCGCCGACGACAACGCCTCCGGGACCGCCACGGTCGTCGGCCTCGCGCGAGCGTTCGCGGCGGCAGGCGCCACGAACCGCACGCTGGTATTCGTGCTCTTCGGCGGCGAGGAGCTCGGTCTCATCGGCTCGGGCCACTACGTGGCCAACCCGGTCGTGCCGCTCGCCCGCACGGTGGCCATGGTGAACCTCGACATGGTCGGGCGGCTCGGCGATCGGCGCATCAACGTGTCCGGCAGTGACAGTGGCGACGGTCTCCGCGCGCTCGCCACCGAGGCGGCGCAGAAGGAAGGGATCACGATCAACATGCCGGGCTCGCCCTTCGGGCCCTCCGATCACAGCAAGTTCTACGACGCCGGCGTCCCGGTCCTCTTCTTCCACACGGGCAGCCACGACGACTACCATCGCCCGACCGACACAGCCGACAAGATCGATGCCGACGGCATGGCGCGTGTCGCGGCCATCGCGGTGCGCGTCATCGAGCGCCTGGCGACCGACGCGCGGCCGGTCTACGCGAAGGTCGCGGCGCCAGCTCGGCGCCCGCGCGGCGATTCCAGTGGCGGCGGTGGCGGCGCCTTCTTCGGCATCAGCAGCATGCCGCGCGCGGGCGCCGATGGACTGCGCCTGACGGGTGTGCTCCCGGGAACCGGCGCCGCGCGCGCGGGTCTGCGCGAGGGCGACGTGATCGTGCGGCTGGCCGGGACTTCCGTCTCCGGCCTGGAAGACCTGCGAACCGTCATCCGCGCCCGGCAGCCCGGGGACACGGTCTCGGTGCTCTACCTGAGAGACGGTGAGCCGCACACGACGTCGGCGACGCTCGGAACGCGAGCTGACTGACCGCCACCGCACACGAGGAGCCGCGAATGGCCCATGACGACGTGACCGACGCCCCGACCCTCGTGGAGATGATGCGGCGGCGCGCGGCGCTCACCCCGCGGCAACAGTACTTCCAGCTCTACGACGAGACCGTGACGTACGAGCGCATGTGGGCGCAGAGCGCGCGGTACGCCGCCGGGCTGGCGCGCGCGGGGGTACGGGCCGGCGACAAGGTCTGCCTGATCTACCCGACCTGCGCCGAGTTCTTCTACACCTTCTTCGGCGCGCTGCGCATCGGCGCGGTGCCGGTGCCGCTCTATCCCACGCTCGGCGTGGAGACGACGGCCAACATCTTCCGCGATTCCGAGGCGGTCGCGGTCGCCACCATCGGCTGGTTCCGGATGAGCGTCGACGAGAGCCGTGCGCTCGCGCCGAACGCGGAGATCGTGGTGGAGCCGCCCGACCTCGACATCGACGCGGCCGCGCCGCCGCTCGCCGACGCGGGCGCCGACGATCTGGCCTTCCTGCAGTACACGTCGGGCAGCACCGGCCATCCGCGCGGGGTGATGCTCAGCCACAAGAACGTCGTGTCGACGATTCACTTCATGGCCGAAGCGGCCGGCATCACGGTCGAGGACCGTGTCGTCTCGTGGCTCCCGCTCTATCACGACATGGGGCTCATCGGCTGCGCATTCACGCCGCCGCTCACCGGAACGCCGATCTGGCTCTTGCCGCCCGATCTCCGCAACCCGCGGCAGTGGCTCTCGCTCATGACCGAGATCCGGGCGACCTTCACCGTCTCGCCCGATTTCGGCTACCGCAACTGCGTGCGCAACGTCCGCGATCGATCGGGGCTCGATCTCTCGAGCCTCAAGGCCGCTCTCTCCGGCGCCGAGCCGGTGCGGGCGTCCACGGTCGAGGCGTTCGAGTCGCACTTCGGCATCAAGCGGATCATCTCGCCCTGCTACGGGCTCGCCGAGGCCACGCTGGCCATCGCCATCTGGCCGCGCAGCGTGCCGCTCCGGCTCGATCCGAGCGGGAGATTCCTCTCGGTCGGCCAGCCGTGCCGGGGCGTATCGGTGCGCATCCTGGCTCCGCGCGACGAGGCGCCCTCGACGGAGCGACCGGTCGGCGAGGAAGGCGAGATCTGCGTGAAGAGCCCGGGTGTGATGCGCGGTTACTACAACAATCCCGGCGAGACCGCCAAGGTGCTGATGCCCGGCGGCTGGCTCCGGACCGGCGACCTCGGCTTCGTCGACAGCGAGGGCTACCTCTACGTGACGGGCCGGCTCAAGGATCTGATCATCCTGGGCGGCGCCAACGTGGTCCCGGCTGACATCGAAGAGGTCGTCGACCGGGTCGCCGGCGTGCGCTACTCGGCCGCGGTCGGCATCGACAGCGAGCGCACCGGCACCCAGCGCCTGCACGTCGTCGCCGAGGTCCGCAACGAGAGCGGGGCACCCGACGACTATCACCATCTGATCCGCGAGATCGCGAGCCGTGTCCACAAGGCGCACGGTCACCGGCCGGCACGCGTCATCCTGGTCCGCTCCAGCACGATCCCGAAGACCTCGAGCGGCAAGATCCAGCGCTCGCGGCTCGTCCAGATGATCCAGGAAGGCGAGCTCGGTGAGCGGATCGTCTACGGCGACGACTAGCGCCGGACGATGCCGCCCAGCCTCCAGTTCGGCTGCCATCTTCCGGTCTATGGCCCCGCGGCCACGCGCGACGTGCTCCTCGGCTTCGCGCGCCGCATGGAGGCGCTCGGCTACGACTCCTTGTGGGCGAGCGATCACATCGTCATTCCGTACTCGATCGCGTCGCGCTATCCCTACAATTCCACCGGCGACTTTCCCCTGGCGCCGACCACTGGCTTCCTGGAGCCGCTGGTGGCACTGGGCCTGGTCGCCGCGGTGACCGAGCGCATGCGCCTGGGCACGACCGTACTGGTGCTGCCGCATCGCCATCCCGTCCTCGCCGCCAAGATGCTCGCGACGCTCGATCACCTGGCGCCGGGCCGCGTCGTGCTCGGCGCCGGTGTCGGCTGGATGAAGGAGGAGATCGAGCTCTTCGGCGTACCGCACGCGCGCCGGGGCGCCTGGAGCGACGAGGCGATCCGCGTCATGAAGGCTTGCTGGCGCGACGAGCGCGTGGCCCACCGCGGCGAGTTCTTCAACTTCGAGCCGCTCGGCGTGGCGCCCAAGCCGGCGCGCGGCACCATTCCCGTCTGGATCGGCGGCCACACGCCGCGCGCGCTCCGGCGCGTCGCCGAGCTCGGCGACGGTTGGCACGCGGCGTTCCCCAGCGCCGAGAAGATGAAGACCGGGCTCGCCGACCTGGCGGCGGCGTGTCGCAAGGCCGGCCGCGCCGTCGACTCGCTCACGATCAGCGCGCGCGTCGGCCTGCCCGCCCGCCAGGACGCCGACGCCCTCGTGCGCGAGATCCGCGAGCTCGCCGCCCTCGGCGTGAGCCACGTCATCCTCGAGTCGCGCGTGCGCGACCTCGACGACATGACCGCGATCTACGAGAAGTTCGCGAAGGAAGTCCGGCCGCGCCTCTGACGCCGCCGGCCCATCACGGGAGGAGAGCCACCTATGCCCGTCTCATTCGAGCGCCGCGACGCGATCGGCATCGTCACGCTGAGCCGCCCGGAGTCCCGGAACGCCTGGGGCGCCGACTTCAACGAGGGAATCGCCCGAGCGTTCGCCCAGATGGAGGACGACGACGCGATCCGGTGCGCCGTCCTGACGGGCGACGACGCCGGCGGCGCCTTCTCGGCCGGCGCGAACCTGAAAGACCGCAAGACACACACGATGGACTCGGTCGGCGACTTCATCAAGAGCATCTCGAAGCGCCGCGGCCGGCCGTTCGAGGTGCTCTCGAATTTTCCCAAGCCGATCATCGGCGCCGTCAACGGCTACGCGGTCGGCATCGGCTGCATCATCACCTTTTGCTGCGACCTGCTGGTCGCCTCCGAGCGCGCTGAGTGGCGCCTGCCGCAGGTGGCGCTCGGCATCCTGCCGGCGTACGGCGGCAGCACGCGGCTCGCGCGCTGGGTCGGCAAGGGCCACGCGATGCGGCTGGCGCTCGGCTTCCCGCTGACGGCGCCGGAGGCCCATCGGATCGGGCTCGCGCAGTGGCTGGTGCCGCACGGCAAGCTGATGGACCAGGCGCTCGAGGTGGCGAGCCACGTGGCGTCGCTGCCCCCGCTGGCAGCGAGGCTCACGAAGGAATCGCTGCTGGCCGGCCTGGACATCCCGAACCTGTCGGACGCCTCGCTGGGCGACCTCTATCGCTTCGCGACCCTCGAGCTCACCGAGGACAAGGCCGAGGGCCACACGGCGTGGCGTGAGAAGCGCAAGCCGGTGTTCCGCGGGCGCTAGCGAGGCCGCCGGAGCGCGACCTCTTTCATGAAGGCTCCGACGCCGGGGTCCGCGTAGACGCCGAACGCGTCGGCCAGCGTTCCGTGGAGTCCGCTCCGCGTCTCGAGCGCGTAGAGGACGGACATGTCATCCGGATCCGAGACGCCCTCGAAGCGGTAGACCTCCGAGACACTGATCTCGTCCGGTCGGAATTTCTTCCCGCTCGGGAGGCCGAGGAGACATCCGTTCGTGGGCATGAAATGCTCGACGAAGCCCCGGCGGTCGAGCTCGTGCATCGCACCGGCGAGGGTCGAAGTGTCGCCCACCCGCGCCATCGTGGTCACTCCAGAAGCTAGATCTTCTCGCCGAGCTTCGCCCAGTCCTCGAGGAACTTCTTGAGGCCGATGTCGGTCAGCGGGTGCTTCATGAGCTGCTCGAGCACCGCGAACGGGATCGTCACCACGTGGGCGCCGGCCTTCGCCGCGTCGATCACGTGGAGCGGGTTGCGGATCGACGCCGCCAGCACCTGCGTCTTGAATCCCTGGACCCGGTAGATCTCGCAGATGTCGCGGACCAGGTCCATGCCGACATGCGAGATGTCGTCGAGGCGTCCCAGGAAGGGGCTGATGTAGACGGCGCCGGCCTTCGCGGAGAGGAGCGCCTGCGTCGCCGAGAAGCAGAGCGTCTGGTTGACGCGAATGCCCTTGCCCGAGAGGTACTTCACCGCCTTGAGCCCGTCCTTCGTGAGCGGGCACTTCACGACCGCGTTGGGCGCGACCTGCGCCAGCTCCTCACCTTCCTTGACCATGCCCTCGAAGTCGGTCGCGACCACCTCGAGGCTCACGTCGCCGGGGACGATCGAGCAGATCTCCTCGACGAGCGGGCGGAACGGACGCTTCTCCTTGGCGATCAGCGAGGGATTGGTGGTCACGCCGTCGACGACGCCGAGCGACACGCCTTCCTTGATCTCGTTGACACTCGCCGTATCGAGAAAAATCTTCATCGCGGCCTCCCTGGCGTGAATGTGCGCGCTGCAGGCCGTCGCGGGGCTGGGGCCCCGCCGGCCGAGGCGCGCCTATGGATTAGTGGGCTCACTGCCGCTCGATCGTCACGCGCGTTCCCGAGCGCACTGTCTTGAAGACGCCGGGATCACCCTGGATCTTGCCCACCACGTTCACCGGGCTGGCGGCGCGGCACTCGTCGCCGCGGCTCGCCGGCGTCGGGCCGAAGAAGATGCAGAAGGCGTGGCCGGGCGGCCAATACGCGAGATCGCCCAGCTCGACCACCTCGCGGGCCGCCTCGGGCGCGGCGGTGACGCCGATGTCGAAGTAGATCTCGTCGCCCCAGGTCGAGCCCTTCGCCTCGATCGGCAGCGCGTCCCAGATGGCCTGCGCCGTCTTCGAGCCGTTGAGCCGCGCCTCCGCCGACACGCTCCCCGCCGTGATCCGAATAGCCCGGTCCATCCAAGAGCAGGTTAGGCGCGCGCTTCGACGGGTGTCAAGCGCACAACCGCCGTCGGCGGGCCGGGAGGGCGGCCGCGCCTCATGCGGCTCTCTTCGCCGCGTCGTCGAACTGAACGCTCACGGCCCACGGCATGCCGTCGCGGACGTGGATGCGCACGTTCACTACCCCGGTAACGTCGTGGTGGACAACCTCGGCCAGAAGGTCGAGGAACCCACGGGCGTCAAACCCTTCCTTCTCACGCTCCATGACTCACCTCAACAACGCGCAAGGGCTGGCCGCGCTGGTCGAGCACGCTCATTCGACGCTCTGCCACCTACGGGCTACGCGAAGATTCCGACCGTCTTCAGAATGAAGATCAAGAGGGCGGCCCCCAGCACCGCCACGATCCAGCTCACGATGGGGCCACCCGCGGAGAGTCCAAGCACGCCGGCCAGCCAGAACCCCAGGCTCGAGCCGACGATGCCCACCACGATGTTGGCTATGGCGCCCATCTGCGCGTTCGTCTTCATGAGGATGCTGGCCAGCCAGCCCACGACAGCTCCCACGATCAGCGTGACGATCCAGTACATGCCCACTCCTCCTCGATCTTCGAGCGTCGGCCATTGGGATTGCCGGGTACCCGAGCGATTCTACTCGGACCGCCGGTGGTGTCCGGTACTGGACGCTAGTCCAGTACCGGACGCCATGCCCCGCCCGTAGCGCTCCCGGCCCGGGGATCGCTAGGTGGCGCGCTGATACTCGGCCAGCGCAGCGTCGAGCGTGGCGCGGTCGGCGACGGCGGACCAGCCCTCGCCCTCGACGGCGAGGGCGCCGGCGCACGCCGCGGCCGCGGCGGCCTGCCAGGGGTCGCCCTCGCGCTGATACTGGACGAGAAACGTCGCCGCGAAGACGTCGCCGGCGCCGGTCGGATCGACTTCGCGCGCCGGCCGCGGATGAACCTCGTAGCGCTCCCCGTTGACGAACAGGAGCGCGCCGTCGCGGTCGGCGGTCAGGACGCCGACCGGCATGCGCTGGAACCACTCGACCACCTGAGTCTCCTGGCCGCGGATGTCCTCCCGGCTCAGGAACAAGGCCTGGACCGATTGCAGCAATCGCTCCGGCGAGCGCCAGGTGCGGGGCACGACGAGCCCGTCGGGATTCACCTGCCGGAGCCAGCCCTGCGCCGCCGCGCCGACGGCGCCGTCGGTGAAGAGAGCGGCGATCATCGGATCGACCTCGTCCACCACCGGCGCCAGCAGGGTCAGCGACGCGCTTCGCCAGTCTTCCGGGACGTCGTCGATCGTCAGGGGCGCGGCGACCGCGCGAACGTGGGACACTCGCCCGACGGGCTCGTGGCGGTGCTCGAAGCGCGTCGTGTCGGCCGCCGGCACGGTGACGACCTCGATCTTGGACGGAATGACGTCGAGCGGGAAATCGTCGCCGTGACTGGTGAGGATACCGACGGAGAGCCCGAGCCGGTGCGCGGTGATGGCCGCGTAGAGCGCGGAACCGCCCGGACGCGTGGCCTCGGCGATGGTATCGAGGGTCACGTGGCCGACGGCGACGAAGTCAGGCGCGCTCACGACGGATCAGCGATCGTGCGGCGGCGCGATCAGTCGCCGCCCCACCGCGCCTTCACGGCGTCGCGGTCGACGCCGCCGTCCGCCGTGCGCGGCAGGGCCTCGGTGAACTCGACCCGGCTCGGGCGCTTGAAGCGAGCGATCCTGGATCCCACGAAATCGCCGATCTGTTGCGCCGTGTAGCGGCCGGGCGGGCGCACCTCCACGACCGCCTTGACGGCCTCGCCCCACTTCGCGTCCGCGACGCCGAACACGCATGCAGCGCTGACGCCGTCCATCTGGACGATCACCGACTCGACCTCGGCTGGATAAACGTTCTCGCCGCCGGGCTTGATCAGCTCTTTCTCGGGCTTGCGGCGGACGTAGTAGAGCCAGCCTTCGTCGTCGAACCGGCCCACGTCGCCGGTGTGATGCCAGCCGTTGCGCAGGGTGTACGCGGTGACGTCGGGCTGCCCGAAGTAGCCCTGGAACACCACGGGCCCGCGGACCACGATCTCGCCGGGTGTGCCCACGGGCACGTCGCGGTCGTAGTCGTCGACGAGACGCACGCGGCACACGGAGATGGGCTTGCCGGCGGCGCCCGGCTTGTCGCGTACGCGCTGGATGCTGACGAACCCGCTCGTCTCCGATTGACCGAAGCCCGTCCAGAACTGCGCCTGCGTCTGGTCGTGCAGCCGCTGGATGGTCGGCGGCGCGTCAAGCCCCGAGACGTGCTTCAGGCTCGCCAGCTTGCTGCCGAGCTTCTCCGCGGCGTCGAGGAGGCTCGAGAGCACGGGCGGAAAGTCCGACAGATGCGCGATGCGGTGGGCGTCGATCAGGCGCACCGCTTCCTCGGGGTCGTAGCGGGCCACCAGCACACAGGCGGCGCCCGCGTGCAGATGCGCCACGAGGTTGCTGAGCGCGGTGACGTGGAACAGCGGCAGCGCGAGCAGGTAGCGGTCCGCGGCGGTGAGGCCGAGGCTTGCCCCCACCACGAGCGAAGTGGCGATGATGTTCGCGTGCGTGAGCACGGCGCCGCGGGGGATGACGTCGACCGCCGCCGTGGAGATGACCGCGAAAGGATCGTCGCTGGACACGTCCGCAACCGGCGGCGGGCCTTCGCGGTAGAGCGCGGACAGCGCGGTGAAGCCGGGCGCCGGCGCGTCGCCCAGCACGTACCAGTGGCTGACTTCCCGCTTGGCGCGGGGCCAGTCGCCCACCACGGCCATCGTGGAGGCGTCCGCCACCATCATCTTCGGCGCGGCGCGCTCCAGCACCCGCTCGACTTCCGCCGCCGTGAGCCGCCAGTTGATGGGATACGCGACGATCCCCTGGCGGGCGCAGGCCCCGTACAGATCGACGTAGCCGGCGTCGTTCTGCGCGAGGATGCAGATGCGATCGCCCTGGACCAGACCCAGCCCCGCCAGCCCGGCCGCCAGCGAATCCGCCCGCTCGCGGAGCTGGCGGAACGACCATTGCCGCGGCCCCTGGATCAGCGCGGGGGCGTCGGGTGCAAGCTCGACGCCCCGCACCAGCATGTCGTAGACCGTGAAGGCCTGGGCGCCCATGATGCCTACTGCCCGACGATATCCGCCTTCATCGGCGCGAGCGCGCCGAGCAGCTCGGTCTTCGTCTGGGCGCCGACGTTGTTCTTGTCGAGCGCCTTGACGAGGTTCTCGACCGTCGCGGTCCACTCCGCTTCGGTGATCTTCATGCCCTTGTGCACCGTCTTCATATCGCGCCCGAGGTACGAGCACGGCCCGCCGGTCGCGTCGCAGATCTGATCGGCGAGGTTCGACTTCAGCTTCTCGATCTCCGGCCCCTTCATATCCTTGAACCGGGCGTTGACCCGGCTGTCGGCGGCCATGTTGGTGACGAAATCGCCGACGACGATCGAGATGCCTTCGCGCCCACCCAGGCGCTTGTAGAGATTCGGCGGAGGCGGCTCGCTCGTCGCGCACGCGGCCAGGTTCACCGCGGCGATGAGCAGCCACAGCCCAACCAATCCGGTAAGTCGCATTGCGTCAGTTCCTCTCAGGAGAGCCAGCGTTTACGACGTTTGTAATGCTTGACGTCCCGGTACGACCGGCGGGCACCCACCTCGGTGAGGCCGAGGTAGAACTCCTTGATGTCGGCGTTCTCGGTGAGGGCGGCCGCGGTGCCTTCGAGCACGATGCGCCCGTTCTCCATCACATAGCCGTGCTCGGCGATGGTCAGCGCCAGCGTGGCGTTCTGCTCGACCAGCAGGACGGTGAGCTTCTCCTGCCGGTTCAGCTGCTGCACGATGCCGAAGATCTCTTCCACGAGCATCGGCGCCAGCCCGAGCGAGGGCTCGTCGAGCAGCATGACGTGCGGATCGGCCATCAGCGCCCGGCCGATCACGAGCATCTGCTGCTCGCCGCCCGAGAGATAGCCGGCCTGTACGCCGCGGCGCTCCTTGAGCCGGGGGAAATAGCCGTACACGCGCTCGATGCCGGCCGCCACGCGCTGCCGGTCCTTCTGGATGTGCTCCCCCGCGATCAGGTTCTCCTCGGTGGTCAGGTGCTCGAAGACCCGGCGGCCTTCGAACACCTGCACGATGCCGTGCCGGACCACCGCGTGCGGAGGCAATCGATCGATCCGCTCGTTCTTGAACTCGATGGAGCCCTTGGTGACGTCGCCGCGCTCGGAGCGGAGCAGGCCGGAGATGGCCTTCAGCGTCGTCGTCTTGCCGGCGCCGTTGGCGCCGAGCAACGTCGTGATCCCGCCCTCGCGGACGTTGAGCGACACGCCCTTGAGGACGAGGATCACGCCGTCGTAGATGACCTCGATGTTGTTGAGGCTCAGCATGGCGGCCGGGCTACTTCTTCGCGCCCGCCTCCTTGATGTGCTTGGCCACGACGTCCTGGTAGGCGGCGTACCAGTCGGTCACCTTCACGAACTTGCCGTCCTTGACCTGCCAGATCTGCACGAGCCCGCCGCCCTCGTGGTCGGTGTTGGTGATCTTGAGCGGCGGCACGAGCCCGCCCAGCGTGAAGTTCGAGATCTTCTCGAACCCTTTCTTGGCGTCTTCGCCGGTGATCTTGCCGCTGCCCTTGGCCTTCACCGCGTTGCGGATCGCCTCGACGTGCAGCGCGCCGATGAGCACACCCCGGTTGTAGAACACCGTGGAGGCCATCTCCTTGGGCGCCGGCTTGCCCTGCTTCTTGTACATCTCGCGGATCTCGTTGAGCACCGGATAGTCGGTGCCCACGCCGGCGAACTGCATGCAGTAGTAGCCCTCGGCGGCCGCGAAACCGCCGGCGCCCTCGATGTTGGCCTCGCCGGCACCCCACACGAACGAGACGAACTTCCTGAGCGGGTAGCCGACCCGCTTGAGCTCCTTGATCGACACCGACGGCGCGCCGCCGAAGAGGTGGCCGATCACGAAGTCAGCTTTGAAGCGCTGCGCGATGTCGAGCACCTGGGCGCCCATCTCGACACCGGGAGGCGGTACCGCGAAGGTCTTCAGCTGGAAGCCCTCGCGGGTCGCGAGATCCTCGAGCACCTCGATCGGCTCCCGGCCGGCCGGGTTGTCGTAGAAGAGGTACGCGATCTTCTTGCCCTTCAGGCTACCGCCGAGCTGCTTCTTCACGAAGTCCACCGCCGCGGTGCCCTGTGACCAGTAGGTGGCGGCGATCGGGAAGATGTACGGATACCGGATGCCGTCGGCGGCGGCGGCACTGCCGAAGCCCGGCGAGGTGCCGGGGATCCGATCTTCAGTCAGCTTCGCGGCCATCGCGTAGATGTGCGGGGTGCCGTACACGGCCATCGTGACCGCGCCTTCCTTCTTGTGGCGCTCGTAGGCCTCGATGCCCGGCGGCACCTTGTACTCATGGTCGATCTCGAGGGCCTTGATCGTGTAGCCCTCGACGCCGCCCTTGGAATTCACGAGCGCGACGTAGTCATGGAAGCCCGGGCACAGGACCGTGCCCACGATCTGGGTCGGTCCGGTGCGATCGCACTGTACTCCGATGACGATCTCGCCCTTCGACTGGGCGTTGGACGGTGTCGCGGTCAGCAAACTTCCCGCCGCCAGCATCAGCGCCGTCGTGATCGCGAGGATAGCTCTCATGAACACTCTCCTTTTCATGCGTATCTAGTAGGCGAACGGCCAGACCCGGAAATAGCTTCGGATGTTCCGCCACAGACGATTCAGCCCCTCGGGCTCCACGATCAGGAAGAAGATGATGAGGGCACCGAACAGCATGAGGCGGAGGTTGGGGATGAGGTTCAGCACGGTCTGCTGCGAGAAGAAGATGCCGCCGAAGGCCTCCATCGAGTAGCGGATGACGATCGGCAGCAGGGTCACGAAGATGGCCCCGAAGATCGAGCCGAGCACCGAGCCGAGCCCGCCGATGATGATCATCGCCAGGTAGTCGATGGAGACGCCGATCTGGAACTGCTCATAGTTCGCGATGCCGAGGAAGTACGTGTACAGCACCCCGGTGACCCCGGCGTAGAACGACGAGATGGCGAAAGCCAGGAGCTTGTAGCGAAAGATGTTGATGCCGATGATCTCGGCGGCGATGTCCTGGTCGCGGATGGCGATGAACGCGCGCCCGACCCGGGTGCGCATGAGGTTCATCACCCCGATGATGGCCAGGACGACGAACACCAGCAGGAAGTAGTACATCTCCCGCTGGCTCGAGAGAATCCACGGACCCAGCCGCGGCCGGGCAACCTCGATCGAGGCCTGCACGCCGCCGCTGATGAAGGTCACGTGGTTGATCGTCCACTCGATGATGAGCTGGCCAGCGAGCGTCGCGATGGCCAGGTAGAGCCCCTTGATGCGCAGCGACGGGATGCCGACGATGGCGCCGATCAGCGCTGCCATGAGGCCGCCGGCCAGCAGATTCACCGGCCAGGGCGAGCCCAGGCGGTTGGCCAGATTGGCCGCGGTGTAGGCGCCGACCGACATGAACGCGCCGTGGCCGATCGACACCTGCCCGGTGTAGCCGACCAGGATGTTGAGGCCGAGTGCGCCGATGATCGCGATCCAGACGAGGTTGGCGACGGACAGGAAGTACTCGTGCAGCGTGAGCGGGATGACCAGGAAGAACAGCACCGCGATCGCCGCCACCGTCCAGCGCGCGATCGGCAGCGGATAGAGCCCCATGTCCGCTTCGTACGTCGTCTTCAGCACCCCGCATTCGCGCTGGATCATCGCCCGCTCACACGCGCTCGATGATGCGTTTGCCGAAGATGCCGTAAGGACGAATCATCAGCGCCAGGATCATCAGGACGTAGGGCGCGAAGTCCTTGGTGCCGCCGCCAACCAGCGGGTCGACGTAACCGGCCGCGATGTTCTCGACGACGCCGACGATGAGGCCGCCGATGATCGCGCCGGGGATGGAATCGAGGCCACCCAGGATGACCACCGGGAACACCTTGAAGCCGACCAGCGCCAGGTTCACGTCGACACCGAGCAGGTTGCCCCAGAGGATGCCGCCGAGCGCCGACACCATGCCGGTCATGGCCCACGCGACGCCGAAGTAGCGCTCGACGTCGATGCCCATGGCCATGGCGACCTGCTGGTTGTCGGCCACCGCCCGCATCGCGATGCCCTTGCGCGACCGGAGAAAGAACCAGCCGAAGCCGGCCAGGAAGGCCAGGCTCACCCCGGCGCCCAGGATCTGGATCGGCGGGATGAAGAGCGGGCCCAGCATGAACGGCTCGTCGCGGATCGGCAGCGGCAAGGGCTTGGTGCCCGAGAAGATGGTGAACGGCCCGAGCCCGCGCAGGATCGACGCCAGTCCGATGGTCGCCATGACCACCGCGATCACGGGCCGGCCGATGAGCTTGCGCAGCATGACGCGCTCGAGGACGAAGCCGAAGGCCACCAGGCTCCCGATGGCGAGCAGGACGGCCAGCCACAGCGGCGCGCCCCACACCATCAAGACCCCGGCCGCCACGAAGCCCGCGATCATGACGAACTCACCCTGCGCGAAGTTGATCGCGTCGGTCGCCTTGTACACCAGCACGAAGCCGAGCGCGATCAACGAGTACATCAGCCCGATCAGCAGGCCGTTCGACATCAGGAGGAAGAAGAAGCCGAGATCTTCAGACACGCGCGGCCACCTCCGCCCCGACGTCTTCGACGCGCACGCGCGACTTGATGGTGGCCTGGCGGCCGTCCTCGAACGTGATGGCGGAGGCGAGCTCCACGTCGTGACCGCCCGAGTAGAACGCGTCGACGACCGTCGCGTACTTCTCGGCCACGAAGCGCCGCCGCACCTTGCGGGTGCGCGTCATCTCGGCGTCGTCGGCCTCCAGGTCCTTGGCCAGGAGCAGGAACCGTCGAATCTTCGAGGCCTCCGGCAGCGTCTCGTTGCCCTTGCGAATCTCCTCGCGGATGACGTCGCGCACCTCGGGCTTCTGGCTCAAGTCCGCGTAGCTCGTGTAGGCAAGCCCGCGCCGCTCGGCCCAGTTCCCCACCGTGTTGAGGTCGATGGCGATCATGGCGGTGACGAAGGGGCGCTCGTGGCCGAAGGCGACCGCCTCGCGGATGAACGGGCTGAACTTCAGCTTGTTCTCGATGAACTGGGGCGCGAATGGCGTCCCGTCCTGGAGAGCGCCCACGTCCTTGGCCCGATCGATGATGACCAGATGGCCGCGCGGATCGACGAAGCCCGCGTCGCCGGTGCGGAACCAGCCCTCGGGGTCGATGACCTCGCGCGTGGCCTCCTCGTTCTTGAGGTAGCCCTTGAAGATGACGGGCCCGCGCACCAGCACCTCGCCACGCTCGGCGATCTTGACCTCGATGCCCGGGCACGGCCGGCCGGCCGTCGTCGGGTTCGCCTCGCTGCTCGGCTGCAGCGACACCAGGCCCGTCGTCTCGGTGGAGCCGTAGACCTGCTTGAGGTTGACGCCGATCGACCGGAAGAAACGGAACGTGTCGGGGCCGAGCGGTGCGCCGCCGGTGAGCGCCCACTTGGCCCGGCGCAGGCCGAGCTGGTCACGGATCGGCGTGTAGACGAGCACCTCGCCGAGCATGCAGGCCAGCCGCAGCCCGAGCGGAATGGGCTTGCCGTCGGCGCGAAGAATCTCGGCCCGCTCGGCAACGGCGCGGAATCGCTCGAAGATCCAGCGCTTCAAGGCCGGCGCGTCGGCGGCCTTCACCTGCACGCCGGTCAGCATGTTCTCCCAGATGCGCGGCGGCGCCAGCACCGTCGTCGGACCGAGCTCGCGCAGGTCACGCTGCACCGTCTCCGGGCTCTCCGGACAGTTGGCGCAGAAGCCGACCACGAGGCTCAGGAACAGGGTGTAGGCGGCATCGCCTGCCCATGCCATCGGCAGGTACGCGAGCGCGTTGTCGTCGGGGCCGACGTCGTCGGCCTTGCGAAACGCCTCGGCCAGGGCCAGCGCGTTGGCGTGCGTCAGCATGACGCCCTTCGGGTTGCCGGTCGTGCCCGAGGTGTAGCAGATGATCGCGACGTCCTCGGGCTTGCCCTTCTCGATCTCGGCCTCGAAGGCCCCGGGATGTTTGGCGCCGAGCTCGCGGCCCAGCTCCTGGATCGATTGATAGGAGCGGAGCCACTCGTGCTTGTAATGGAGCATGCCGCGCGGATCGTCGTATACCACCAGGCGGAGATTCGGGAGCTGATCGCGGAGCGCCAGCACCTTGTCGACCTGCTCCTGGTCCTCGGCCACGATCACCGCGCATTCGGCGTGATTCCAGACGAAGGCGAGCTCCTTCGCGATCGAGTCCTGGAAGACCGGCACCGGCACGCCGCCCAGGCACTGCGCGGCCACCTGGGCCCAGTAGAGCCGCGGGCGGTTGTCGCCGATGACCGAGAGCCGCTCGCCGCGCTTGAATCCGAGCGCCATGAGCCCGAGCGCGAAGTCGCGCACCTCGTCGTGGTACTGGCCCCACGTCCACGTCTGCCAGATGCCGCGGTCCTTCTCGCGGATCGCCGGCCGGTTGCGAAGATCGCGCGCGTTGCGCAGGAGCAGTCGCGAGAGGGTGGTCTCAGCCACGGGAGCCTCCGGCGCCGGGGTTCTTGCTGTCGCCGAGGTACGCCTTGATGACGCGCGGGCTCGCGCGCACCTCGTCCGGCGTGCCCTCGGCGATCTTCTGGCCCATGTCGAGCACGGCGACGCGATCGGAGATGTCCATGACCACGCCCATGTCGTGCTCGATCAGGATGACGGTGACGCCCCATTCCTCGTTGACGTCGAGGATGAAGCGGGCCATGTCCTCCTTCTCCTCGTGGTTACAGCCGCCCATCGGCTCGTCGAGGAGCAGGATCTTCGGATCGAGCGCCAGTGCCCGGCCGAGCTCGACGCGCTTCTGCAGCCCGTAGGCGAGCGAGCCGGTCGGCCGCCGCCGCAGATCCTGGATACGCAGGAAGTCGATGATGTCCTCGACGCGCCGGCGGTGCTGGACCTCTTCCTTCTCGGCGAGCCCCCAGTAGGCGAACGCGCTGAGCACGCCGGTCTTCATGTGCACGTGGCGGCCGAGCATCAGGTTGTCGAGCACGGTCATCCCGCGGAAGAGGGCGATGTTCTGGAAGGTGCGCGCGATGCCGAGCTCGGCGATGCGGCTGGGGGCGAGATCGGTGATGTCCTGCCCCTCGAGCGTGATGCGGCCGCTGTCCGGGTGATAGAAGCCGCTGATCATGTTCAGCACCGTCGTCTTGCCGGCGCCGTTGGGACCGATGACGGAGAGGATCTCGCCCTTCTGGGCCTCGAGCGACACGCGCGTGACCGCCTGCACACCGCCGAACGCCTTCGACGCTTCGCGAATCTCGAGAAGCGCGCTCACGACAGCCACCGCTTTCGTCGGCGGTAATGCTTGACGTCGCGATAGCTCTTGCGCTGTCCCACGCCCGTCAGGCCCAGATAAAACTCCTTGATGTCCTCGTTCTGGCTGATCGTCTTCGCGTCCCCGTCCAGTACAATCCGGCCATTCTCCATAACATAGCCGTGCTGCGCAACCTGTAAAGCCATCGTGGCGTTCTGCTCGGCCAGCAGCACGGCCACCCCTTCCTCCCGGTTGAGCCGCCCGACGATGTCGAAGATTTCCTTCACGAGCATCGGCGCCAGCCCCATCGAAGGCTCGTCGAGCAGCATGAGCCGCGGCCGGGCCATCAGGGCGCGGCCGATCGCCACCATCTGCTGCTCGCCTCCGGAGATGTACCCAGCCTTGAAGGCCTTCCGCTCCCGCAGCCGGGGAAAGTAATGGTAGACGACCTCGAGGTCCTTCCTGATTTCCTGGCCGTTCCGGCGCGTGTAGGCCCCGGTGAGTAAATTCTCCTCGACGGTCAGGTGCTCGAAGACGTGCCGGCCTTCCATGACCTGGACGATGCCGTGCTTGACGACCTCGGCCGGGCTCTGCCGGTGGATCGCCCGCCCCTGGAACTCGATGCCGCCCTTGGTCACCTCGCCGCGCTCCGTTCGCAGCAGGCCGGAGATGGCCTTGAGCGTCGTAGACTTGCCGGCGCCGTTGGCCCCGAGGAGCGCGACCACACCGCCCTCGGGCACCGCGAGCGACACGCCTTTCAACACGAGGATCACGTGGTCGTAGATGACCTCGATGTTGCCGACCGACAGGAGCGGCCGCGGCGTGTCGCTCGTCACCGGCGCTTCTACTTCTCCTTCGAGCAGTCGCGCATCGCGTACTTGAGCTTCCCACCCTCGTCGACCGCCGCCGCCTCGATCTTCGGCCGCACCACCTCGCGCATCGGCGCGATCCAGTCGGTGATGACGCTCCACTTCTTGCCGTCCCACTGCTGGATGAGCACCGGGCCGTTCCCCTCGTGGTCCTCGCAGCTAACCTTGAGCGGATGGGTGAAGCCGCGCATGCCGACCTGGTCCAGGCGCTGCTCGGTGAGGTTCAGGTTCTCGAAGCCCCAGCGCACCTGCTCGCCCGTGAGCGGCTTGTTGCCGAACTTCGCCATGGCCGTGCGGATGGCCTCGGCCGATAGCATCGCGTTGACGAGCCCGCGGTTGTAGAGGGGCGAGCCGATCTCCTCCTTCTTCGCCGCGCCCTTGCCCTTGTCGTAGACGAACTTCTGGACCTCGGTGTGCACCTTGTACCCTGTGCCGGGTGCATGAAATGTAGCGCCCTTGTAGCCCTTGGCGCCCTCGCCGGCCGGAACCACGTCGGAGTCGTTGGCCGACCACCAGTTACCGATGAACCGCTCCATCCGGAAGCCGACGGACGCCGCCTCCTTGATGGCGACCTGGTTCATGACGCCCCAGCCCGACATGAAGATCCAGTCCGGGTTGATCCTACGCACCTGGAGCCACGTCGCCTTCTGCTCCTGGCCCGGGTGGTCGACCGCGAGCAGCGTGAGCTCGAACAGGTACTTCTTCGAGAGCTCCTCGAGCGTCGGATTGGCCTCTTTGCCGTAGGCGCTGTTGTGGAAGATGTGGACGATCTTCTTGCCCTTCAGCTTCTCGACGCCGCCTTCCTGCTGGCCGATGTAGCGGATGACGGCCGAGGCCTGGCTCCAGTAGTTCGTGGGGAAGTTGAACACCCACGGAAACCACCGCCCGTCCGAGGCTGCGCTCATGCCGTAGCCCATCGAGAAGACGACGACCTTGTCGACCGGGGCCTTGGGAATGAGCGAGTAGGTGATGGCGGTGCTGTACGGGTTCACCAGCAGGGGGCCCTTGCCCTTCAGCCGCTCGTAGCACTCGACGCCCTGCTTGGTGTCGTACTGCGTCTCGCACTCTTCCCAGGCGACCTTCACGCCGTTGATGCCGCCGTCGCGCTCGTTCAGGAGCGTGAAGTAGTCGACGAACCCGTCCGCGATGGGGATGCCGCTCGGCGCGTAGGGGCCCGTGCGGTAGACCAGCAGCGGGATGTAGATCTCCTTGGGTTGGGCGGCCGCCAGGGTCGGCGCCGCGAGAATCAGCGCCGCCAGCGCCGCGAGCCATATCTTTCGTCCGTTCATGACGTTCTCCTTTCGTCAGCGTCTAGTGAGGAAACGGCCAGAGCCGCAGCTTCTCTTTCGAGATCTGCCAGAGCCGCGCCAGCCCGCGCGGCTCGACGATCAGGAAGAAGATGATGAGTCCGCCGAAGACCATGAGCTCGATCTGCTTCTGCAGGGCGACCGGCAGCGCGAGCCCGGCCAGGCGCGGTGCGTTGCTCAGCACGATCGGCACCAGCACGATGAAGGCAGCGCCGAGGAACGAGCCGAGGATGCTGCCGAGCCCGCCGATGATGACCATGAAGAGGACCAGGAACGAGATGCTGATGTCGAACGCCAGCGTCTCGGCGGTGCCGAGGTAGAAGAAGACGAGCCCGGCCCCGGCCACCCCGCAGTAGAACGAGCTGATCGCGAAGGCGAGCAGCTTTGTGCGGAGCGGGCGCACGCCGATGATCTCGGCGGCGATGTCGCGGTCGCGAATCGCCATCCACGACCGTCCGATGCGGCCGCGCACCAGGTTCTTGGCGACCAGGGCGAACACAGCGACGAGCCCGAGGGCCGTCAGATAGCGCGCCGACGGAGTCGAGTTCGGACCGGTGACGAGGGCGCCAAAGAAGGTCCGGTCCGGCGCGGTGATGGTGCCCGACGAGGCGTAGTTGGTGAACCACGCCACCTTGTTGAAGAGCCAGATCAGGAAGAACTGCGCGGCGAGCGTCGCCACCGCGAGGTAGAAGCCCTTGATCCGGAGGCTCGGGATGCCGAAGAGAATGCCCACGCCCGCGGCCACGAGCCCCGCCAGCAGGAACACCACGATGATGCTGAGACGCGGAAACGCCGTGGCCAGCTTGAACGCCGAGTAGGCGCCGACCGCCATGAAGCCGCCGGTGCCGAGCGAGAGCTGCCCGGCGTACCCGGTCAGGAGATTGAGCCCGAGGGCCGCGAGCGCGTAGACGAGGAACGGGATGAGCACCGCCTGAAGCCAGTACTCGCTCGCGACGAGCGGGGGCACCACGAAGGCCGCCGCCACCGCCGCCGCCACGACCACGCGGTCCTGGACGACCGGGAAGATGGCCTGGTCGCCCGCGTAGGAGCTCTTGAACTGGCCCGCTTCCCGGTAGATCACGCCATCAGACCCGCTCGATGATGCGCTCGCCGAACAGGCCCTGCGGCCGCACGAGCAGGAAGGCCAGGGCCAGCACGTAGGCGAACCAGTTCTCGATGGCGCCGCCGACGAGCGGTCCCCAGTAGACCTCGCCCAGCTTCTCGCCGATGCCGATGATGAGCCCGCCGACGATCGCGCCCGGCACCGATTCGAAGCCGCCCAGGATGAGGACGGGCAGCGCCTTGAGCGCGATGAGCGAGAGGCTGAACTGCACGCCGCTCTTGGCGCCCCACATGAGGCCGGCCACGATGGCGACGACGCCGGCGACCGACCAGACGACGACCCAGATGGTCTTGAGCGGAATGCCGAGCGAGAGTGCGGCCTCGTGGTCGTCGGCAACCGCGCGCAGGGCCCGGCCGATGCGCGTGCGCTGGAAGAAGAGCGCCAGCAGCGCGACCAGCACCGCTGACGTCACCGCCGCGGTCAGCTCGAGCTGGTTGATCTGCACGCCCCGGACGATGAACGAGCGATCGGGGATCCCGATGTCGAGCTTCTTGACGTTGGCGCCCCACAGCATCTCCCCGAACCCCTCGAGAAAGAAGTTGAGGCCGATCGTGGCCATGAACAGGATGATGTGCGCCTGATTCACGAGAGGCCGCAGCACGATCCGCTCGATCGCGAAGGCCAGCCCTACCATCACGGCGGTCGTCAGGCCGAGAGCGAGCAGCACCGGCGCGCCGCGCTCGAGCAGGCCGACGAGCGTGAGGGCCGCGAAGAGCACCATCACCCCCTGGGCGAAGTTGAACACGCCCGAGGCCTTGAAGATCAGCACGAAGCCGAGTGCGACCAGCGAGTACATGAGGCCCGCGAACAGGCCGCCGATCAGCACCTCGACCAGGAACGCCGGCGA
>DASRIY010000028.1:0-10169 GCA_035649755.1 Candidatus Methylomirabilota bacterium | reverse complement strand
AAGAATCTCGACCGGACGCTGGCGCGCGAGGCCAGGACGCTCACGGGGGGCGATCTCGAGCTGCGCTCGGCGCGGCCGCTCGACCCGGCGGAGCGCGATGTGCTCGCCCGGCTCGAGAAGGCCGGAGCCGTCAGCACGGTGGTGCGCGACGTGGCGGGGATGTCCCGCAATCCGGCGCGCGGGTCGACGCTCCTGGTGGAGCTGCGGGCAGTCGAGGGCGCGTACCCGCTCTACGGAAGCGTGCAGACCACGCCGCCGACGCCGCTCGCCGAGCTCCTGGCCGACCGGGGCGGCGCGGGCGGCGCCGTGGTCGAGTCGAAGCTGCTCGACCGGCTGGGCCTGGGCGTCGGTGATCCGCTGATTCTGGGCAGCGCGCGCTTCGTCGTGACCGGCGTGCTCGTCCGGGAGCCCGATCGTCCGACTGGTCTGGTGAGCCTCGGGCCGCGGGTGCTCATCGCGGGCCCGGCCCTCGAGCGCACGGGCCTCGTGCAGGTGGGCAGCCGCGTACGCTACCGGACGCTCGTGCGCCTGACCCCCGGCGCCAGCGCCCGCGCTGCCGCCACCGACCTCGACCGCGCGCTCGCCGACCCGGCCATTCGCGTCGCGGCCTACGACGAATCGCAGCCCGGGCTTCGCCGCTTCTTCGTGCAGCTCGCGACCTATCTCGGCCTCGTCGGGCTCGCGAGCCTCCTGGTCGGCGGCGTGGGCATCGCGTCGTCGGTGGCGACGTTTCTGCGCCGCCAGCTCGGGACCATCGCGATCCTCAAGTGCCTCGGCGCGGGCTGGCGCGCGCTGCTCGTCACGTATCTGCTCCAGACCCTCGCCGTCGGTCTCATCGGGAGCCTCGCGGGCGCGGCGCTGGGCGCGTCGGTCCAGCCGCTCCTCGTGCGGGCCCTCGTGCCGTTCGCCCCGTTCGCCCTCGAGGCTCAGTGGGACGCCGGCACGATCGTACGCGGCCTCGCGCTCGGTACCCTCACGGCCGTGTTCTGCGCGCTCTGGCCGCTGCTCGCGGTCCGGACGGTGCCTCCGTCGCTGATCTTCCGTCGCGACGTCTCGGCAGGAGCGTGGCGGCCGCGCCGGCCGTGGCCGGCGGCCCTGCCGATTCTCGCCGGGCTGGCCGCGCTGGCCGTCTGGCAGGTCGGCTCGTTCCGTCTCGGCGCGATCTTCCTCGGCACGTCGCTGGCCGCACTGGCGATTCTCTTCGGGCTTTCGCGCCTGCTCATGAGCCTCGCTCGGCGGCTTCCGCCTCTGTCCGGGCTCGCCTGGCGCCAGGGCCTCGCCGGCCTCGGTCGTCCCGGGGGCCACACCGCCCGCGTGGTGGTGGCTCTCGGCGTCGGCGTCATGCTGCTCGTCGCCGTCGCCTTGCTGGAGGCCAACCTGGGGCGCCAGCTCGCCTACGAGGGAAAGCGCGAAGCCCCGACGTTCTTCTTCATCGACGTGCAGCCGGACCAGCGCGAGGCGTTCGCACGTCTCGTCGCCGGGGTCGGCGGCGCCGAGCCCGTCCTGACGCCGATCGTTCGCGCGCGGCTCGCGGCGATTGACGGCGCGCCGGTCACGCGCGCGCTCATCGAGCGCCGGAAGCGCGCGACGCCCGACAAGATCTGGTACCTCACGCGCGAGTATGTGCTGACCTGGGCGGCCGCGCCGCCGGCGGCCACCGTGATCGTCGACGGTAGGTGGTGGAGCCCGAGCGAGGCGGCGGCCCGGCCGCGCGTGTCGGTCGACGACGAAGCCGCGAAGTATTTCGGCGTCCGCGTGGGCGGGACGCTCACGTTCGACGTCCAGGGAGTGCCACTCGAGGCCGAGGTGACGAGCCTGCGCAAGATCGACTGGCAGACGCTTTCCGCCAACTTCTTCATGATCCTCTCGCCGGGCGCGCTCGACGGAGCGCCGGCCACCTACATGGCGACGGCGCGCGTCGCCGCCGCCGTCGAGACCGAATTGCAAGATAAGGTGGTCGCGGCGTTTCCGAACGTGACGGCCATTCCGCTGCGCGGCGTGCTCGAGCGCGTGGCCGAGGTGCTCGACCAGATCGCCTTCGCCGTCCGCTTCATGGCCGCGTTCACGATCGCCGCCGGCCTCGTCGTGATGGCGGGCGCCCTCGCCGCGACCCGCTACCAGCGCCTGTACGAATCGGTCATTCTCAAGACGCTCGGCGCCACGCGCTGGGCCATCGCGCGCGCGTTCGCGGTGGAATACGCGTGCCTCGGCGCCACCGCGGGCCTCGGCGGCACGGCTCTGGCGGCGCTCCTGGCGTGGATCGTCCTGCGCTTCGTCCTCGAGACGCCCTGGACGCTCGAGCCCGAGACGCTGCTGCTGGGCGTGGTGCTGACGACGGCCGGCTCGCTCGCGATCGGCCTCCTGGCGACGGTCCGGCTGATCGGCCGCGCGCCGCTCTCGGTGCTCCGCCAGGAGTGAGCCGCGCGAAGTGCGCGCCGCAGGCCGTCGCGGGGCTGGGGCCCCGCCGGCCGAGGCGCGGCTACGAAGAGGCGCGGCGACGAATAATGGTAGTCTTGGGCCCGACGGAGGTGGCGATGTACAAGCCGCTCGGCCTCGATCACGTGGTCTTGAGGGTCACGGACCAGGCGCGCTCGCGCCGGTTCTACGAGGACGTCCTGGGCTGCACGCTCGCCAAGCACAACGAGCGGATCTCGCTGATGCACCTGCGCTTCGGCGACGCCCTGATCGATCTCCTGCCCGCGGCCGACAAGGGCCCGATCGGACCCGAGCACTTCTGCCTGTCGATCCAGTGCGACGACCTCAAGGCCGTCGCCGAGGATCTGCGCGCCAAGGGCGTCGCGCTCGAGGGCGATATCGTCCAGCGTTTCGGGGCCTGGGGCGACGGCCCGTCGATCTACCTGCGCGATCCCGACGGGCACATGATCGAGCTCAAGCCGCGCACCTGATCGCGGCCGCGCCCGGCCCGCGCGCGGCTCAGCCGCTCAGGA
Organism: Candidatus Methylomirabilota bacterium; assembly: GCA_035649755.1. GTDB lineage: Bacteria > Methylomirabilota > Methylomirabilia > Rokubacteriales > CSP1-6 > AR31. The sequence goes on along the minus strand of DASRIY010000028.1, from coordinate 7,221 downwards.
GGTCGCCCACCCGGCGCGTGAGCGCGTCGGGCGTGAAGGGCTTCTGTAGGAGCGCGGTGCCCGGATCGAGCACGCCGTGGTGCACGATCGCGTCGTCCGTGTACCCGGACATGTAGAGCACCTTCATCTCTGGACGCGCCGCGGTGAGGCGGTCGGCCAGATCCCGCCCGCTCATCTCCGGCATGACCACGTCGGTCAGCAGGAGATCGATCGCTCCGGCGTGACGCGTGGCGATCTCGAGGGCCTCGCCGGGAGCGCCCGCCGACAGGACGGTGTAGCCGGCCATGCCGAGGATCTCGGCGGTCAGCTCGCGAAGATCGGCCGCGTCCTCGACGACGAGCACCGTTCCCGACCCGGCGCCCGGCGCCGCGTCGCTGCCGGCCGACTCGACGCCGTCGCCCGGCCCGGCGACGCGGGCGAGATAGATGCTCACCGCCGTGCCGGCGCCCGGCGCGCTCTCGATCGCGATGTAGCCGCCGTGCTGCTTCACGATGCCGTACACGGTCGCCAGTCCGAGCCCCGTGCCCTTGCCGACGCCCTTCGTCGTGAAGAACGGCTCGAAGATGTGCGCCTGAACCTCGGGGGTCATGCCAGTCCCGGTGTCCCGCACGCGGAGCAGCGCGTGCGGCCCGGTGCTCGCGCCCGGGTAGATCTCGACGAAGTCGCTGTCGAGCTCGACGTTGGCGGTCTCGATGGTGAGGCGCCCGCCCTGCGGCATCGCGTCGCGGGCGTTCACGGCGAGGTTCACGACGATCCGCTCGATCTGCGCCCCGTCGGCCTTCACGCGGCCCAGCGTGGGATCGAGGCGCGTGACCAGGTCGACCGTCTCGCCGAGCAAGGGCTTGAGCATCTGCGCGAGCCCGGCGACGACGCCGTTGAGGTCGAGCACGCCCATCTGGAGCATCTGCTTGCGGCTGAACGCCAGGAGCTGCTGGGTGAGCGCCGCGGCGCGGTCGGCGGTGCGGCGGACCAGCTCGATGTCGCGCCGCCGCGGATCGTCGGCGCGGCTCCGGAGCAGCAGGAGCTCGGTGCGCCCGGTGATGACGGTCAGGAGATTGTTGAAGTCGTGCGCCACCCCGCCGGCGAGGCGGCCGACCGCGTCCATCTTCTGCGACTGGCGGAGCTGCGCCTCGCTCTGGCGCAGGGCCTCCTCGGCGCGCTTGCGCTCGCTGAGGTCGCGGAGGAATCCCGTGAACAGCGGCGGGCCGTCCGAGGCGATCGCGGTGATGGCGATCTCCGCCGGGAATTCGGTCCCGTCGGCGCGCATCACCGTCAGCTCGAAGCGGCGGCCGATCCCGAGGCCCTCGCCCGTCGGCAGATAGCGCGACAGCTCGCGACGGTAGCGCTCGCGCAGCGACGGGGGAATGGTCAGCTCACCGAGATCCCGGCCCAGCGCCTCGGCGCCGGTGTAGCCGAAGGTCTTCTCCGCGGCCGGATTGAACTCGACGATGCGTCCCTCGCCGTCGATCGTGATGATGCAGTCGAGCGCCGCGGTGACGATCGCCCCCTTGCGCGCCTCGCTGGCCCGCGCGGCCTCGGCCAGCACCTCCGACTCGCGCCGCCGCCGCTCGCTCTCCTCGTAGAGACGCGCGTTCTCCAGCGCGAGCGCCGCCTGATCGCCGAACGCCTGCAGGAGCTCGACCTGACGGTCCGAGAAGGGCCCGGGCTCGTCGCGATAGGTGACCAGGGCGCCGAGCACGCGATCGCCGACGAGAAGCGGGACCGACAGCACACCGCGATAGCCCTCGGCCTCGACCGCGGCGCGCGTGGACGGCGTGAGATCGAACACCGGATCGTTCAGGAGATCGGCGGACCACACCGGCTTCCGCTCGGCGATCGCCGCGGGCGTGGTGCCGTCGCGCGGGTGCAGCGGCCGTAGCGACCCGAACGCCCGGCTCATGCCGCGGCTCGCGATGAAGAGCCCGGGTGTGCCCGCCGGCTCCTGGTCGAGGAGCGCAACCGCCGAGCGCTGCGTGCCGAGGAGCGCGCATGAGCAATCGACGACGAACGATAGGATGCGCTGCAGATCCAGGGACGAGGCGATCGCGCTGCCGAGCTGGGCGAGCGCTTCGGCCTCCTGGCGCCGGGCGGCGTTGTCGGCAAAGAGGCGCGCGTTGTTGATCGCGACCGCGGCGTGGTCGGCGAGCCGCAAGAGGGCCTGCTCCTCGGGGTCGGCCAGCGTGCGGTCGTCGCGGTTGGCGACCGCCAGGAAGCCCTCGACGCGCTCGTCGATCGTGATCGGCACCACCATGTAGGCGCGAATCCCCTCCGCGGTCACGACCGCCCTGAACTCAGGCCCGATCCGGGCGTCCTCCAGATAGGAATTGGTGCGGAAGGGCCGTCCCGTCGCGAGCACCTGCCCGGCGGCGCCCTGGCCGGGAGCGATGCGACAGGACGCGTATGACGCGTGCCGCGCGCCCGGCCACTGACGGAAGACGACGGTATCGAGGGCGGCGTCCCGAAGGCCGATGAACGCCATGTCACAGCGGCAGATCTCGCGCGCGCCCTCGGCGATGCGCGGCAGCACGGTCTCGAGGTCGAGCGAGGTATTGATCGTGCGCACCACGGCTGTCAGCAGCTCGGCCTCGCGCCGCCGCCGGCCCGCGTCCTCGTAGAGGCGGGCGTTCTCGATGGCGATCGCCGCCTGGTCGGCGAGGAGCCCGGCGAGATCGCGTTCCTCGGCGGTCACGCCGCCGCGCCGGCCGAAGGCGACGATCAGCGCGCCCACGGCCTTGCCCTGGTGGATCAGCGGCAGGGCGAGACAGCCGTGCAGATCGCTCCGCTCGGCCAGATCGCGATGGCGCCAGCGCGGATCTCGCTGGATGTCCTCGATGTACTCGACCCGGCGCGCGGCCAGGACGGCGCCAGCGAGGCTCGCGTCGCGCGGCACGGGATCGGTGTGCACGCTTCGGCCCGCGAGCTCCGGCCCCGCCCAGAAGCTCCCGCCTTCCCGCAAGGTTTCGCCGCCCTCGTCGACCCAGACGTAGGCCGTCTTCGCTTTCAGGAGCGTCGTGGCCGCCTCGGCGATGGCGCGAAACGCGGCATCGCTGTCGGTCGCCGACGCGATCGAGCGCGTGAGCCCGCTGAGCGTGGTCAGCCGCTCGGCGCGCTCCTCGGCGGCGCCGGCGCGGGTGGGCCGCCTCGCTCTAGGCAATGTCGAAGCGCAGTCGGGCGTGCGCTTCGCGGAGCGCCCCTTCGACGGCGGCGGGTGTCTCGGCGCGAGCGAAGATGAATCCGAGGTACTGCCAGCCTTCCGGAAGGGGAATGACCTCCTGACCCGGGTGCATGGTGATCACGACGTCCTCGACGGCCCCGACGGCCCGGGCTTCCTCGACACCGCTGACGGAGACGAGACAGCCGGCGCGCGGAATCGGGATCATCATGACGCCGGCCGCGCGACGCTCGCGCTCGAGCGATTCGAGCGGGCGGCCGAGCGCGTGGCAGAGGATCAGGTCTTCGAGGCTGAGCCCCGTTCCGAAGGTGAGCGTGCGCGCGCAGAGCCCGCCGATGGACCGCGCCGCCACCTCGAGCACGAACGGGCCGCGCTCGTTGACGCGAAGCTCGGCATGAATCGGCCCCTCGGTGAGGCCAAGCGCCGAGCACGCGTCGCGGGTGACCGCGACGACGCGGGCCTGCGTCGCCGCCGGCAGGCGGGAGGGTGTGACGTAGATCGTCTCCTCGAAGAACGGACCGTCGAGCGGATCGGGCTTGTCGAAGATGGCGAGCACGTGAAGGCTTCCGCCCACCAGCAGGCCCTCGAGGGCGATCTCGCGCCCGGGGACGAACTCCTCGACGAGCAGCGCTCGGCGCGCCGCGTCGGGCTCAGCGAGGATGGCCGCGATGCGCTCGAAGGCGGCGACGAACTCGCGCGGGTCGTTCGCGCGGATGACGCCGCGGCTCGCCGAGAGCATGAGCGGCTTGAGCACGCACGGGTACTCGACCTTCTGGGCGGCGCGCGCCGGGTCGTCGGAGAGCTCGACCAGCTGAAAGCGTGGCACCGGCACTCCGGCCTCGGCGAGGCATCGGCGCATCGCGTGCTTGTCGCGCGCGGTGGTGACCGCCGGCAGCGCGTTGGCCTTCAGGCCGAGCCGCTGGCTGATCGCGGCGGCGGTCACGGTGGTGAGGTCGTCCACCCCGACGACGGCGTCGATGGGGCGCGAGCGCGCGAACCGGACGATCGTCTCGGCGCTGCCGTAGGGATCGGCGAAGTCGAGGGTGACGAGCGAATTCGGGCTCAGCTCTTCGAGCGTGCTGGGCCGCTCGGAGGCGCACACGAGCTCGACGCCGAGCCGGGTGGCGGCGGCGATGAACGCCTCGGTGCGATACGTCCTGGTGGGCAGGAGGAGCAGCAACCGGCTGGCCGTCGTCGGCACCGACCCCTCTCCCTGCCCGCGCGTGGGCGCGGGACTAAGCTTTGCCGGGCGTGTAGTAGGGGTTCTGGCCTGAGGCGTGGTCGGTCGTGTCCAGGACCTCGGCGACCTCGGGAATCTCTTCCTTGATCAGCCGCTCGATCCCGGACTTGAGCGTGATGTCCGCAGCTCCGCACCCCTGGCAGCCGCCCCCCATCTGGAGGTACACGCGGTTGTCCTGCACGTCGATGAGCTCGACGAATCCGCCATGGCCGGCGACCGCGGGGTTGATCATCGTATCGATCAGCTCCTGGACACGGGTCTTGAGTTCTTCGTTCATGTGACCACCTCTCAAATCGTTACTTTACCCGAGTTTCCACGCAGGGCCAACTGGCCCTCGGTGGGCTCAGCTCAGCAGAACCAGGGCTCGGTGAGCCGGGGCGGCCGCTTGCGATTGCGGGGAGGCGCGGCGAGCGCGCGGACCGCTGCGCCCGCGGCCCGGTCGGCGAGCTCGCGGACCCGCTGAAACGTGAGGGCCGCGTCTTCGCGTCCGTCGGCGGCGTGCGCGACCGCCGCCGAGACCTCACGCTGCAGCGTCTCCATGCGCGAATCCGGATGCGTCCAGGCGTGATGGAACTGATCCTTCACCAGCGCGCCCAGGTACGGGCGCAGCGCGGCGCTGTCGAGCAGGAGCGAGCCCGGCGGGACCAGGAGGCGAATCGAGAACTGGACCGGATCGATCGCGTCGACCAGCCCCTGCGTCTCGACGAAGTCGAGAAGCTCCCGGTAGTCGTCGAGCGTCGTCCACGGGGTGAACGCGACCCAGGTGGGGCGCAGAGTCATGCCGGCCGCCGAGACGAGCTTCACCGCGCTCTCGATGTCGGCGCGCGTGTGGCCCTTCTCGAGGTGGGCGAGCACCGTGTCGCTGAGCGATTCCGCGGCCGAAACGATGAACGCGCAGCCCAGGCCTGCCAGCTCGGCCAGGCGCTCGCGATGGCGCAAGAGGTGCTCGATCTTCGCGGTGAAGTCGAAGGTCAGGCGCGGAAACTCGGCGTGCAGCGCGCGGGCGACGGCCAGCGCGTGCCCGGGCCCGTTGAGAAAATCGGGATCGCCGAACGTGACGTGCGTCGCGCCCGCCTCGACCTGCTGGCGCACGTCGGCGAGCACCACCTCGACGGGCACCACGAAGAAGCGCCCGCCGTAGACCGGTGGGATGGGGCAGTGCCGGCACAGGTGCTTGCAGCCGCGGCTCGCCTCGACGTAGGCCACCAGCTCGAGCTCGCCGTCGCGTTCCAGGTGCGCGTACTTCTTCAGCGAGGGAAGCTGCGCGCGGCTCGGCACCGGGAAGCTGAGCTTCTCCAGAACCGGCAGCGTCCGCGGCGATCCAGTTGCGCCGGTGGACGCCGAGCCAGGCGCCTCGAGCTTGCCGATCAGGCCGACCAGCGCGGCCTCGACCTCGCCGCTCAGCACGGTGTCCGCGGGGCCGGCCAGAAGATGCTCGGCGTTGAGCGTGGCGTAGAGCCCGAAGAACGCGACGTGACAGGCCGGATTGACCGCGCGGACGCGCTCGGCCACCGTCACGCCCAGGCGGAGCGCCGTGTGCATCGGCACCGAGATCAGGACCACCCTGGCCCGCCGGACGCGCTCGGCGTCGAAGGGCTCGACGGAAACGTCCATGACCGCCGGCTGGTAGCCCTCGCGCTCGAGAAATGCCGCCGGCCAGGCGACGGCCAGGGGCTGGTGGCCGAGCTCGTAGCAGGCCACGAGGAGAATGGCGCCCGGTTCCTTCACACCCAAGAGTGTACCCCCGCGGTGGTATGTTGGTGGGCGCTGCTCAAACTTTAAGGAGGGAATCCCCGATGAGCGTGAAGATCACGACGCGGCCGAACGGTCCGTACCTGGTCGAGGGCGAGGTCGAGCTGCTCGACCCGACCGGAGCCAAGATCAACACGGCGGGTCAGCCGAGAATCGCCCTCTGCCGGTGTGGCCAGTCGGCAAACAAGCCGATGTGCGACGGGACTCACAACAAGATCGGCTTTCAGGCCGCCGAGGCTGCGAAGAAGTAGGTCAGTCCGGGCGGGCGTCGGGCTCGACGTCGGTCAAGAGCACCCAGTCGTCGGGGGCATCAGGATCGGGCCGCGTCCCTGGCTGGGAGGTGACGGTCCGGCCGCGGCTGGGCGAGAACCACTCCCACACCCCGGTCGGCGCGCCGGTCTCCGGCGCCTCGCCGATCTCGGGCCCGACGGCCCCGGACTCCGCCCGCTCCGTCTTGCGCTGCCGCTTCGCTTCCTGCTTCGCCTTCTGGATGTCGGCGCGGCGCCGCCGCTCGAACCCGTAGTGGCCGGCGCGGCTCAGGCAGCACTCCCGTACGGTGGCATTGCGGGAATTCTAGCACGCCCTAGTAGCAGCGAAGCCAGCCGCTCCTCCATGCCCACCAGCAGCCGGCATACGGACCTGGAGGGTACGGGTACGGATACGGATACGGGTACGGATAGGGTCCCCAGTAAGACCAGCGCTCGCTCTCCAGCGTGCGCCAGGCGTCGACTTCCGCGGCCAGATCCGCCGCGTTCTCGAGACTGGAAGCCGCGAACGCCCGGGTCTCCTCCGAGAGCGGCCCCGAGCGGATCATGGCGATCGTGCGCTCCGCCTGTGCCGCGACTCGCCGATCGGGCTTGAGACCGATGAATGTGGTGAGATGCTCGTCCGTTTGGGGCAGCTCGTTCTTCCTGAGGTAGGCGAGGGCGAGAAAGAGCCGCACGGAAGGCTCGGCCGGGGCTCGGGTCCTAGCCCGCTCGAGCAGCTCGATCGCGCCGTCGAGGGCGCCGAGCTTGTAGCGGACGATCCCGAGCTGCACGATCGCGTCGAGCCGATC
>DASRIY010000027.1:0-9238 GCA_035649755.1 Candidatus Methylomirabilota bacterium | reverse complement strand
GTGAAGGAGTTCGAGAACGGCAAGGCGGCCTTCTGCGCCGGCCGCTACTGGCGCGCGGCCCATGAGTTCTGGGAGGCGTACCAGATCGCTCACAAGATCCTCGAGCACTACCGGCGCTAACCATCGCCGGCGATCCTACGGGGTCGGCGTGTGCTAGCCTTCAGGCATGGCACCCGCCGACCCCGATTCGCTTAGGGACGAGGGCAGCGGAGGCTGGCGCGCGAAGCTCTCGACGCTGATCGCGGCGATCGTGCTCACAATCGCCGCGCTGGTCACGAACGCTCCCGCCCAACCCGACTGCAAGACGATCGACGACTTCTCCAAGGCGAAGGTCGGCGAGTTTCCGGCCGACTGGAAGCCGCGCAAGGACAGCGGCAAGGACGCCTACCGCGTTATGGAAGAGCCGGGTCTCCGGTTCCTCCACGCGGCCGTCCGCGGGCTCGGCGTTCAGGCCGCCAGAGAGTACGAGTGGGATCTCAACGCCTATCCCGTGCTCACCTGGTCCTGGCGGCCACTGGAGTTCCCGAAGGGCGGGGACGAGCGCGAGTCGAAGACCAACGATAGTGCGCTGGCCGTCTACCTGCTCGTGCCCTATTCGCGCATTGCCGGGCCCAAGGCGGTCAAGTACATCTGGAGCGAGCGGGTGCCGGTCGGGACGCGTCTGAGCTCCAACGCCGGGCTCACCCAGGTGCGTGTGCTGCGCTCGGGCGCGCCGGCCAAGAAGGGCGAGTGGATCGAGGAGCGCGTGAACGTCCGGGACGACTACCAGAAGTACTTCGACGTGCAGGAGACGCCCAAGCCTGCCGGCATCGCCGTGCTCACCGATTCCGACGATACCAGCTCGACGGCGCAGGGAGATTACGCCAGCTTCAGGGCCTGTCGCCAGTAGGCGATGGCCCGCGAGGTGCTCGTGGTCGAGGATGAGCCGGACATCCGCCGGCTCGTCGTCCTGCACCTCGAGAGTGACGGCTTTCGCTGCCGCACGGCGGCGAACGGGTTGGATGCGCTGCGAGAGGCAAAGGCCAACGTGCCCGATCTGGTCGTGCTCGACCTCATGCTGCCCGGGCTCGACGGCCTCGAGGTGTGCCGGCGCCTCCGGGGCGACGCCAGCACCGCGGGCGTGCCCATCATCATGCTGACCGCGAAGTCCGACGAGGTCGATCGTGTGGTCGGGCTCGAGGTCGGCGCCGACGACTACGTGGCCAAGCCCTTCTCGCCCAAGGAGCTGGTGGCGCGGGTGCGCGCCGTGCTCCGGCGCGCGCGGCCGAGCCAGCCAACCCGGGTGCTCACGGTGGGGCCCGTCACGCTCGACCCGGAGCGCCACGCGGTGAAGCTCGACGGCAAGGCGCTCCAGCTCACGCCCAAGGAGTTCGACCTCTTGCAGGCGCTTCTCGAAGCGGCGGGGCGCGTGCTGTCCCGCGAATACCTCCTGAACCACGTGTGGGGCTACGCGCGCGCCGACGAGATCGAGTCGCGCACCGTCGACGTGCACGTGCGGCGCCTGCGCGCGAAGCTCGGCGACGCCGGGAGCCGGATCGCGACGATCAAGTCGGTCGGCTACCGGTTCGAGGTGGACCCGGCATGATCAGCGCGCTGATTCATTTCCTCCGGCGGAGCATCGCCCGGAAGCTCACGCTGACCCTTGTCGGCTTCGTGGCCCTCACGACCATCGCGGCCGGGATCTACCTCACTCGTGCCCTCGAGGTGTTCGCGGTGGAAACCCTGGAGGCGCGACTCACCAGCATCGGCCGCCTCATGCACGACGAGGCCCGCGCGCTCATCGTGCGCAAGGCGTCACCGGACGACGTGCGCGCGTTCGCCCTGCGCGCGGCGCGCCCGACCGGTGCGCGCATCAGCGTGATCGCCGCCGACGGCCGCGTGCTGGGCGATTCCGAGGTGCCGGTCGAGGACCTGCCCCGGGTCGAGAACCACGCCGGGCGACCGGAAGTGCGCGCCGCGCTATCCGGGCGGGTCGGGCGGCATCGCCGGACCAGCGCGACGATCGGCGTGTCGCTGCTCTACGTGGCGCTGCCCGTCGTCGACGACGGCCGCGCGGTCGGCGTCCTCCGGGTGGCCCTGCCGCTGACGGCGGTCACGTCCTCGTATGCCGAGATCCATCGGGTCATGCTGGCCGGCGGCCTCGTGGCGCTCGTGGTCGCCTGCGGGATCGGCCTCTTCGTGGCGCACCGCGTGACCAAGCCCGTCGTTCAGATGCAATCGATCGCGCGCCGGTTGAGCGAGGGCGACTTTACGGTGCGGGCGCCGATCCGCTCCCCCGACGAGATCGGCGCGCTCGGCCGCGCGCTCAACGGTCTGGCGGCGCGGCTCCGCGAGAACATCCACGATCTCGGCCACGAGCAGGCGAAGGCCACCGCGATCCTCGACGGCATGATCGAGGGCGTCATCGCGGTCGACGGCCGCGACATCATCTTGCTGATGAACGAGCGCGCGCGGTCGATGTTCGGCCTCGACGCGACGCGGGGCGAGGGCAAGCCGTTCCTCGAGGTCATCCGCAACACCGAGCTGCACGAGGTCTTTCGCGAGAGCCGCGCCGCGGGGGAGGGCAGCGTGTCCCACCGCGAGCTTCGTCTGGCGATCCCCGTCGAGCGGCGCGTACAGGTCAACGCGGTCCCGCTGCGCCTCGGCCCCGACGAGGTCGGTGTCGTCATGGTGCTGCACGACGTCACCGAGCTGCGGCGGCTCGAGCAGGTGCGCACCGAGTTCGTGGCCAACGTCTCGCACGAGCTGCGCACGCCGCTGACGGCCATCCAGGGCTACCTCGAGACGCTCTTGTCCGGAGCGCTCGAGGAGCGAGAGAACGCGCGCCGGTTCCTGGAGATCGTCTTTCGCCACACCGAGCGACTCGGCCGGCTCCTCAACGACCTGACCGACCTCTCGAACATCGAGCTGGGCCGGGTGTCGCTCAAGCTGGCCCCGACCCGGCTCGACGAGGTCATCGACACGGTGCTGGCGATCATGGGACCGAAGGCGGCGAGCGGACAGGTTGGCCTGTCGAGCCGCCTGCCGGCCGACCTGCCCTCGGTGCTGGCCGATCGCGATCGACTCGTGCAGGTGGTGCTCAATCTCGTCGACAACGCGGTCAAGTACACGCCGGAAGGCGGCCGCGTCACGGTCCAGGCCCGCACCGCGGCCGAGGGACAGGTCGAGATCGACGTGATGGACACCGGCATCGGCATTCCACCGATCGACCTGCCCAGGATCACCGAGCGCTTCTACCGGGTCGACAAGGCCCGGTCACGCGAGCTCGGCGGCACCGGCCTCGGGCTCGCCATCGTGAAGCACCTTGTGTTCGGCCACGGCGGCCAGCTCCGCATCGAGAGCGAGCCCGGGCGCGGGACGACCGTGCACGTCGCGCTGCCGATCGGTGTCGGGGCCGGCGACACGAGCCCGGACGCCGCCTCGCGGTCGCGCGCGTCCGGCTAGAAACGTAACCGGCGCTCCGCGCTTCGGATGTGCGCGCTGCAGGCCGTCGCGGGGCTGGGGCCCCGAGGCGCGCCTATGGATTGATAGTCTTCAGCCGGTCCAGCCGAAGAAATCTCGGGCCCAGACGAACGTTCCGACGCCGGCACTCGCCGCGCCCCCGCGGTCGCTTTCTGAGTCGCCGACGTGGGTGGACGACCCGAGATCGACGCCATGAAGCTCGGCCAGCTCGAGGAACATCCCCGGCCTGGGCTTGCGACAGCCGCAGCCGTGCTCGCCAGAATGAGGACAGAGCCTCCAGTCCGTGAAGGGGCCGCCGAGCTGCTCGTCGGCCCAGGCGAAGCGCCGGTAGACCTCGTCCAGGGAGATCTCGCCGCGCGAGATCCGCGCCTGATTGGAGACGATGAAGCACACGTCGAAGCGCCGGCGCTCGCGCGACAGCGTGGCGGCCACGTTCGGCATGAGCACGGGATGGCCGTCCCGGTCCACGACGGTCCGATTGTTTTCGGTGAGGGCGAGAGTGCCGCCCCAGTCGACGAAGAGGGCGCTCCGGGTGCCGGGCACCGCGCGACCCTAGCATGCCGCGGCCGGTCGTCGCCAGGACGCCGCGCAAACTTCACCGAATCGACACACGGACGCGGATAGGCTCCCCCAGTGCGCGAACGGTGGGTCCCGGCCCGGGGCCGTCACCGAAACTTCATGTGCAGAGTAGTAGCCTGTTCACACATCCCCGCCACACTTGTCCTCGATGAGGACCAGTGCCCACGGCCGAGCCGACCTGCACGTGCACACGGTGTGGAGTGACGGCGCGCAGCGTCCCGAGGAGATCGTGAACGCCGTCCAGGGACGCCTCGACGTCCTCGCCATCACGGATCACGACGAGATTCGCGGAGCCCTCCGCGCCCGGGAATGGGCGCTGGCCCGTCCCGAGCTCGGCGTCGACGTCGTGGTGGGCGAGGAGATCAGCACCCTCAACGGGCACCTCCTTGGCCTGTTCCTCGAGGAGCTCGTGCCGCCCAGCCTCACGGCGCTCGAGACCATCAAGGCCATCCACGACCAGGGCGGGCTCGCCGTCGCGGCCCACCCGTTCCATCCTCTGCGGGGCGTGAGCCGCGGCCACGCCTCGATCGGCCAGATGATCCGCGACCTCCCGCTCGACGCGATCGAGGCGGTCAACAACGCCGGCTTCTTCTCCGCGCCCTACAACGCCTGGGCCGCGCTGCGCAACGTCGAGCTCATGCTCCCGGTGACCGCGGGCAGCGACGCGCACGACGTCTGGTACGTCGGCAGCGCCGTCACGCGCTTCGAGGGGCGCGACGCGAGCGACCTGCGCCGGGCGCTCCTGGCCGGACGCACGCGCGCCCACGCGGACTGGTCCTGGACGGTCGGGAAGCTGCCGCTCCATCTGAAGATCCAGCTCCGGTCCGCCTATCGATTCCTTCGCCACAATCGGCAGCGCGTCAACGTGGGAACTTGAACAAGGAGGCCGACGTGATTGAGCGTGCGCCTTCTCGCTTCCGGTGGCTCGAGCGGGGCGGCGGTGACCCCGTAATCCTGCTGCACGGACTCATGGGTGAGATGGACCACTGGGAGTCGGCGCTCGAGACCCTCGGCGGGTTCTGCCGGCCGATCGCCCTGGAGCTGCCGCTCTTCGACACCGCCCTGGCGGATCTCTCGGTGCCGGGCCTGGCCGAGTACGTACGCCGCTTCATGGAGGCGCTAGACCTTCGTCCCTCGGTCATCGGCGGCAACTCGCTGGGCGGTCACCTGGCACTCGAGCTGGCGCTGGCACACCCGGAGCTGGTGAGCGGCCTGATCCTCAGCGGGTCGTCCGGTCTCTTCGAGCGTAGCTTCACCCGTAACGTGCCGCACCGTCCGTCGGCCGCGTACGTGCGGGAGAAGATGGAAGAGATCTTCTACGATCCCACACTCGTGACCCCGGAGTGGGTCGAGTCGATCCGCCGTATCGTGACCACCCGGCATCTCGCGGTGCGTGTGCTGCGCGTCGCGCGGGCCGCGAAGCGACACAATCTGGAAGAACGGCTCGGCGACGTTCGCGTACCGACTCTGATCGTGTGGGGCAAGGAGGACCGGATCACGCCCCCGGAGGTCGCCGAGCGCTTCCACGCGGGCATTCCTGGATCGCAGCTCGTGTACCTGCCGAACTGTGGCCACGCGCCGATGCTGGAGCGGCCCGAGGCCTTCGACGCGGTCGTGAGCGAATGGCTGAGCGAGCTGCGCGTCCGATCCGCGAGGGTCGGAGGCTGCCGGTGATCGAGCGGGTCGGCGGCGCCGCCATCAGGGCGTACGCGGCCCATCGCCGGCGCGCGCTCGAGGGAGTCGCGCGGGACGCCGTACGGGTCCAGGAAGCGACCCTGCTGCATCTCGTCCGCTCGGCGCGCGCGACGGAGTTCGGCCGCTCGCACGGCTTCGACGACATTCACTCCGTCGCGGACTATCAGGCGCGGACGCCCCTCGGCGACTACCTGCGATTCATGCCGCTCTGGAGCCGCGCCCTGGAAGGCGAGCGCGACGTCACGTGGCCGGGGCGCGTCAACTACTGGGTCAAGACGTCCGGCACGACGGCCGGCGACAAGCTCATTCCCGTGACGCAGGATGCGTTCCGCGCGCATCGCAGAGGCGGCTGGGACGCGCTGCTGATCGCCGCGGAGCGGGTCGAGTCCGATCAGCTCCTGGGCGGACCCCTTCTGTTCCTGGGCGGGTGCACGGCGCTGTCACGGATCGGGAAGGACGCGTGGGTCGGCGATCTTTCAGGGCTCGTCGTCCGTGACCTGCCGCCGGGCGTGCGCGGCCGCTATTCGCCGGGCCGGGCGATCTCGTCCATTCCCGACTGGGACCACCGGATCGACGCGGTCGCGACTCTGGTCCAGAGCCAGGATCTCAGGCTCATCGCCGGGATGCCGTCCTGGCTCCTGATCCTCTTCGAGCGCGCGGCTCGCGTGGCCCGAGCCGGACACCGGCCCATCTCGAACCTCGGCGAGTGCTGGCCGAACCTCAGTGTCTTCATCCACGGGGGCGTCTCCTTCGCCCCGTACCGCGCCACCTTCGAGGAGTGGTTGGGGCGTCCCCTCGAGTACGTCGAGGTGTACCCCGCGTCGGAGGGCTTCGTCGCGCTCCAGACCGAGCGCACCGGCGGGCTCACCCTCATGCTCGACTACGGAATCTTCTACGAGTTCGTCCCGATCGAGGACCTAGGCCGCGCCCGCCCGCGGCGCCACACGGTCGCAGACGTCGAGCTCGATCGCCCGTACGCGGTGACACTGACGACCCCGGGCGGGCTCTGGTCCTACTTGCTCGGCGACACCGTGCGCTTCACCTCGCGTGATCCGCTGCGCCTGGTGATCACCGGGCGGACGCGCCACTTCGTCAACGCCTTCGGAGAGAACGTGATCATCGAGGAGGTCGAGCAGGCCCTCGTGGTCGCCTGCCGCCGGACGGGCGCGGAGCCGGCAGAGTTCACCGTCGCGCCGCGCTATCCCTCGGCGGGCGAGCCCCGTGGAGGCCACGACTGGCTCGTCGAGTTCAGGACACCGCCGCGCGACCGTCAGGCGTTCGTGCGGCAGCTCGACGAGGCGCTGGCGGCGCTCAACACCGACTACCGCACCAAGCGCACGCTGGACGTCGGCATGCTGGCGCCGCGCCTCGTCGAGCTGCCGGCCGGATCGTTCCACCGGTGGATGCGCGAGGTCGGCAAGCTCGGCGACCAACACAAGGTGCCCCGCGTGCTCAACGATCGGGCAGTCGTGGAAGCGCTCCTGGCCGGGATCGACACACGCGACAGGGAGCCCGTTCAATCCGGAGGCTCCTGAGAGACGGCGCCGGGGGACGCGCCCTCCCGAACGCGTCCTCCGGGCCGGTCTCGTCGCCGCCCGTTCTCGCCGCGACGAAATCGTTACCCCGTCGTAATGAATCGGCAATGCGGCTCCGATAGCGTCCGCGCTCGGGAGGCCCCGATGAAGGCGAAGCCACTCGCGTTCTTGCCCTTCTTGACGCTGATCCTGACGCTGGTCGTGCTCGTGCTCGGTGCGGGCGCGGTGGACGCGCTCACCGTGTACCCGATCGATCGCGCGCAAATCCTGGCCGGCTCCCGCTTCGACTTCAAGGTCGAGTTCGACGGGATCGTCGAATCGGCCGACACGAAGGTGACCATCAACGGGGTCGAGGTCTCGACTGCGCTCGGCCAGGCCGCCACCTTCGTGAAGAAGGAGGACGGGGTCAACGCCTCGGCGCTTATCTTGCGGGACGCCGCGCTCGCGCGCCCGGGCCGGTACACCGTGGTCGCGGGCGACGGGAAGACCTCGCGCACGGTGACCTGGGACGTGTATTCGACCGGCGCGCGCAAGGCACGCAACGTCATCCTGTTCATCGGCGATGGGATGTCGCTGACGCACCGAACGGCCGCTCGCATCCTGACCGCTGGTATCACCGAGGGGAAATACCGCGGCGAGCTCGCGATGGACACGATGTCCAACATGGCGCTTCTCGGCACTGCCGGAGTCGACTCGATCATCACCGATTCGGCCAACTCGGCCAGCGCATACACGACCGGCCACAAATCGAGCGTGAACGCTCTCGGCGTCTACGCCGATCGGACGCCGAACACCCTGGACGATCCCCGGGTCGAGACGATCACGAGCCTGGCCAAGCGGCTCCGCAACATGGCGGTCGGCGTGGTCACCAATACCGAGGTCGAAGACGCGACCCCCGCCGCCATGGTCGCCCACACGCGCCGGCGCACCGACTACGACCCGATCGTCAGCATGTTCTACGAGAGCGGCGTTGACGTGCTCATGGGCGGCGGCAGCGCGCACTTCCTGCCCAAATCGGCCGCCGGCTCCAAGCGAGGAGACGAGACGGATTACCTGGCCAAGTTCCGCGGCGCGGGATACGTCATCGCATCGACCGATCGCGAGATGAAATCGGCGGCGGCCGATCCCGGGACGCGCCGCTTGCTCGGTCTCTTCCATCCGTCCAACATGGACGGCGTGCTCGATCGCAAGTTCCTCAAGCAGGGTACGGTGACGAAGTATCCGGAGCAGCCCGACCTTGTCGACATGGTCAAGAGCGCCCTCGAGGTGCTCCGTCGCCATGACAGCGGCTTCGTCCTGATGGTCGAGTCGGGGCTCATCGACAAGTACTCCCATCCGCTCGACTGGGAGCGGGCAGTGATGGACACGATCATGCTCGACCGCGCCGTCGCCGCGGCCAAGGACTTCGCGGCCGGCCGCGACGACACGCTCATCCTGGTCACGGCCGACCACACGCACGGGCTTTCGCTCGTCGGCACGATCGACGACGCGGCCCCGGGTCCGGAGCTGCGAGACAAGGTGGGCATCCACGACAAGGCGGGGTTCCCGAACTACCCGCCGGCCAACGGTGAGGGCTACCCGCCGCGGCTCGACGTCTCGCGGCGGCTGGCCGTCTTCTTCGCGGGATTCCCGGACTACTACGAAACGATGCAGCCCAAGCTCGACGGTCCGTTCGTGCCGGCCGTGGCCGGACCCGACAAGCGCTTCGTCGCCAACGAGAAGTACAAGGACGCGGCGGGCGCCGTCCTGCGCGTCGGGAATCTTCCGCGCACCGCCCCCCAGGGCGTGCACGCCGGCGAGGATGTCGTGCTGACGGCGACGGGGCCGGGCGCCGATCAGGTGCGCGGCTTCCTGGACAACACCGAGGTGTTCCGCATCATCGCCGAGGCGCTCGGTCTGGGGGCGGACGCCGCCCGATGAGCCGAGAGCCAAAGGAGCGTCGATGAACCGCCGGAGATTCCTCAGTC
>DASRIY010000026.1:0-4349 GCA_035649755.1 Candidatus Methylomirabilota bacterium | reverse complement strand
ACGTTCGCGATGGTGAGCTAGGCCGGGCGCCGAGCCTCGAGCGCCGCCAGGCGCTCGCGGATGTCGATGGCGGTCCGCGTCCTGACTGACTCGCGCCCGCGCGTTACCTCGCGTGCACCGCGTCGGCCTCGAGCTCGAGGGCGCGAATGGTCTCCGCCGTCGGCACACCCGTGTTCGCGTCCCACCCTTGCTCGACGTAGTAGTCGGTGACGATCTTGTCCTGCTGCTCGCGGGTGAGCCCGGCGTGCTTGGGCAGGGGATCGCTGAACCGAGCCGGCAGCCGGTCGTCCGCGCGGCTCATGCCCTCACGCAGGTTGAACAGGCGCGCCAGCGTGAGCCCGCGGTGGGCCGTCGTCACCATTTCCTCCGGCGTGATGTCCCAGCCGGTGACCGTCTTGAGGATCTGCAGCGACTGGTCGTCCTCGTACGCCAGGAAGTGACAGAGCCCGATCTGGTTGCGCAGACCGTTGCGGTTGCTCGTCTGGCGCATATGGTCGCCACCCGTGGGCGCCAGGAGGTACGAGGCGCGCATGACCGGCATGTGCCGCGGGTCGTGCATCGCCATCTCCATGCCCTTCACCGTCGTCAGGAAAGCCTCTGAGCCGCGGCCGAGCCGCTGCGCCGCCCGCTGCGAGCCCTCGGCCAGCAGATCGCCGATACCGCGGCGGTAGGCGATCATCTCGACCAGCTTGATGACGCCGTCGGCGTCGTGGAAGCGGAGCGGCACGCCGCCCGTGTCCTCGAGCGTGAGAATGCCCTTCTCGAAGCACTCCATCGCCCACGCGAGGGTGCAGCCGAGCGACACGGTGTCCATCGCCAGGTAATTGCACATCTCGTTCGACTTGCAGATGGCGATGAGGTCGTCGAGGCCCAGGTTGACGCCGAGCGCCGCGAGCGACTCGTACTCCGGACCGCCGTAGCGCGGATCGACGCTGTAGCGGCCGAGGGGATCGAACGCGACCTTCGCGCGCCCCTTGTAGATGTTCTCGGCCGCGGCGCGCGCGGCCTCTTCCCGCTCCTCGATGTGGACCACCTTCTTGCAGCGCACCGAGCACGCGTAGCAGGCGCCCATCCTCACGCGCACCTCATCGCGCACGGCGATCGCGTCGACCTTGGCGATCGTGTCGGCGGCGCCCAGGCGATAGTTGAGCACGGGCATGCCGCCCTCGAGGCTCTTGCCCTGCATGGCCGCGCCGGTCCCGAACTCGTGAAACGCCCGGTGCTTCTCGTCCATGGTGCCGGAGACCCACTTGGCCATGGCCAGGAGCCCGCGCTGATCGGCGATCTTCACCGGCGTCTTGCCGCGCACGGCGATGGCCTTGAGCCGCTTCGAACCCATGACCGCGCCCATCCCCGTGCGGCCGGCGACCTCGTTGAGCTCGTTGGCAATGCAGGCGTAGCGCACCAGGTTCTCTCCGGCGGGCCCGATCTGGGCGATGCGGATCAGCTTGTCGCCGAGCTCGGCGAGAATCAGCTCCTCGACCTCGCCGGTGATCTTGCCCCAGAGATGCGAGGCGTCGCGGAACTCGACCTGGCCCTCGTTGATCCAGAGATAGACCGGGGTGGGCGAGACACCGTGGAAGACGATCGCGTCCCAGCCCGCGCGCTTGAGCTCCGCACCCCAGTAGCCGCCGGATTCCGACTCGCCGAAGCCCCCGGTGAGGGGCGACTTGGCGCCGACGCTGTGACGTCCGGCGCCCGGCACCGGCGCGCCTGTGATGACGCCCGGCGCGATGACCAGGATGTTGTCGGGCCCGAGCGGATCGGCCCCCTTGGGCACGTACTTCAGGAGGTAATGCGCGATGAGCCCGCGCCCGCCGGCGTAGCGCCGGAAGAACGCGTCGCCGGGCTCCTCGATCCGCGTGCTGCGGTCGGTGAGGTTGACGTGCAGGATCTTGTTCCAGTAACCGAAGCGTTCCATGGCGTCTCCTCCACCTTCCGTTGACAGGGTCGCCTCGCCTGCGGCGGCGGCTCCCCCTTCCATCGGGCTCAGCAGCATGACGTCAGCTCCGTCGTGCAGGGCCGTCTCGCGATTCGCGAGGTCGCCGTCCACGGCGGCGGTGACGTCGGCGTCGGGCTTGATGCCGACCACCGCCAGCAGATCGGCGATCGTGGCATTTCCGGACAGCGTGTAACGCTGCGGACCATCGGCGCCGCGCGGCAGGAAGCGCCGGAGATCGGCGAAGAACGTCACGGTCACCGTGATCGCCCGGGCCGAGTCGGTTCGTCCGCTCATTGCGCTGGAGTATACTGCGCCGCGTCGCATCAATCGACTGAACCTCCAGGGGAGACTTCTCATGGCCACTGGCTTTGCCGTCTTCGCCGGCACGAAACCCGAGAATATCCACGCGGCGGCGCGGGAGGCCGAGCGGCTCGGCTTCGCGTCCTTCTGGGTCAATCATCCCGGCGCGACGGACGGGCTGGCCGCGCTGGCCCAGGCCGCGGGCCAGACCCGGCGCATCGAGCTCGGCATCGGCGTGATCCCGCTGCACACGCGCGGGCCGGAGTCGATCGTGGGCGGCGTGAAGACGACCGCGCTGCCGCTCGATCGCCTGCTGCTGGGCGTCGGCAGCCCGAACCCTGATTCGCTCAAGCGGGTGCGAGCCGGCATCGCCGAGCTGCGCTCCAATCTCTCGACGCGGCTGATCGTCGCGGCGCTCGGCCCTCAGATGTGCCGGCTGGCCGGCGAGGTCGCCGATGGCGTGCTCTTCAACTGGCTCACCCCCGAGTACGCTCGGATGTCGGCCGAGCGCGTACGCGAGGGCGCCGCCGCGGCGCGGCGTCAGCCGCCGAAGCTCTATGCTTACCTGCGCGTGGCGCTGGGCCCGACGGCGCGCGACCTGCTCGAGCAGGAGGCGAACCGGTATGCCGGGGTCCCGGCCTATGCAGCGAACTTCACGCGGATGGGGTTGAAGCCGGTCGAGACGGCGATTGCCGCACAGAATCGCGACGACGTCCAGCGCGGGCTCGCGCCGTGGAGCGGCGTGGTCGACCACATCATCGTGCGCTCGATCACCGCCAAGGACACGGTCGACGAGCACGTTGCGCTCGTGAAGGCGGCCGCGCCGGCGTAGCCGCCCGCTAATCCACGCGATACTTGCGGACCAGGCCTTCGTCGAGGATCAGGCCGAAGCCCGGGTCGGCGCTGACCTCCATGATGCCGTCCTTGATCGCGGGCCGGTTCGCCCACATCGACTGCCAGACCGGGTCCCGCTCGGGATCGGCGAAGCACTCGGCGTAGGTGCCGTGGGGCACGCCGGCGAGCAGGTGCTGCGAGATCTGTGATTCCTCGTGGTGCGCCATGTGAACGCTCGCGACCGCGCAGAGGGCGGCGGCGCGGCGCCACTCGGTGACGCCGCCGCACTCCGAGACGTCGACGTTGACCAGGTCGACGGCGCCGGCGTCGAGCAGCCGCCGTACGCCGTGGCTGGTGATCTCGGACTGGCCGGCGGTAACCGGGATCCGCGTCGCCTGGCGGACGCGCGCCATGAGCGCCGCGTCGTCGTACCAGTGGCAGGGCTCCTCGAACCACCGGATGTCGTAGCGTTCGACGAGGCGCGCAAACCGTACGGCGTCATCGGCCGACCATCCGCGGTTGGCGTCGACCGCCAGGACGAAGTCGGCGCCGGCGGCGCTGCGCGCGGCGTCGACGCGCTTGGCGTCCTCTTCGGGCGTGAGACCGCCGACCTTGAACTTGCAGCCGGCCATCCCGGCCCGCCGGTAAGCTTCCATCTCGAGGCCGATGTCAGCCAGCGTCTTGCCTTCCATGTAGTAGCCGCCGATCGAGATGATGGGCAGCCGCTTCCGATAGCCGCCGAGCAGCGCAGAGACGCTCTTGCCCAGGGCCTTGCCGACAAGATCCCACACCGCGCAGTCGACACAGGCGATGGCCTCCATGAGCACCTTCCGGTCGCGGCTCATGTGGGTGAGCGCGAACATCGCCTCCCAGACGCGCTCGCCCTCGAAGACGTTCATGCCCCGGACGAGCGGCGTGATCGTCTCCCGGATCAGCCGCGCGATCTCCCGACCGCTCGCCCGGTTGTCGCCGTTGTAGACCTCGCTGACGAGGCCGGCGTCGGTGCGCATGCGGGTGATGACGGTGCAGCGCGTGAGGACGGAGTAGGTGCTGCCGCCGAAGTTCTTCTTGAGCGGGATCTCGATCGGGATCGCTTCGATGCTGTCGATGCGCATGGCCGCTACTGTCCCACGTGGGCGGCGGCAAAGGCAACCCGTGCTAGGCTCTCGGGCCATGAACATCACGATCCTCGACGACTACCAGGACACGATCCGGACGCTCGCGTGCTTCTCCAAGGTCGCCGGCCACAAGGTCACCATCTGGAACGACCACA
>DASRIY010000025.1:0-25815 GCA_035649755.1 Candidatus Methylomirabilota bacterium | reverse complement strand
GTAATCGGCACGCTTCGTAAACCGGAGCATCGTCCAGACTCCCCTATTCCCGACTCTTTCTATCGCCGACTATTTCAGTCGCATTCTCACACCGGTCCTTCCACGCGTCAACCGGAAATGCTTCTACCGACTGAGACATCCGCTCGCCTGCGGGCCCCTGTCAGGCCAGCCCCTTGGGCCTGGTGGGCGCTGCCCGCTCAAGCCGGACCGGGAGCCCGCGAATCGACTGGCAGAGTAGCTGCACCATTTCAGCAGGATAGAGTCGAAGACCGCAGAGGAAGCGTGAGGCCGACTTGCGGCGGGGGCTGACTCTCAGCCCTCGGGCCAGGCGCTGCGGAGCTCGGCGGCCGAGACCTCGGGGCGGGTCTCGTTGACGAAGATGCCGCCCATCCGGTTGGCGTGCTCCGGCTCGGGCACGATCTCGATGTGCCAGTGATAGTCGTCGCGGATCGTGGCCCAGTCCCCTTGTAGTATCCGGGATCGTAGATTCGGCGCGGTATGGAGCGCCATCTCGTAGCCGGGGTCGCCGAACGTGCGGCCCAGCGCGCGGAAGTACCCGGACAGGAGCCGCGCCAGGTCCGCCGCCGTCTCGGCGCGCAGAGCCTCCTCGAACGAGCAGCCGTGCTGGCGCGGCACGATCCACGTCTCGAGTGGCACGCGCGGCGCATAGGGAACGACCACGGCGAAGGCGGCCGTAAGCCGTACCACGCGCTCCTCGGCGCCGATCTCCTGGCGCAGGATGTCGCAATAGAGGCAGCGCCGCTTGTATTGGTAATACTCGCGCGCCTCGCGCAGCTCGCGCCGGGTCTCATCGAAGACGATGGGAATCGCCGTCATGCGCGAGTACGGGTGATGGCTCGCCACGCCCGGCTTCTTGTGGCGGCGCGACACCAGGATGTCGCGAATCTGCCCGTCGCGCTTGAGGTCGAGGAGCCGGTCGCGGTACATCCACAGCACGGACTCGATGGCGGAGGGCTCCATCGTCGCCAGCGTGTCGTCGTGCCGCGGTGACTCAACCACCAGCTCGCTGGCGCCGCGCGGATTGATCATGTCGAACATGCCGACACCCTCGCGTACCAGCTCCCACTCGATTCGAAAATAGGCATCCGGCTCCGGTACGACGCGAACGGTCCATCCCGGGCCGTTCGGCGTCGAGCCTTCCGGACGATAGGCGGCGATTTCCGGCTCGGTCAGGTGCTCGGCGCCCGGGCAGTACGGACAGTCCGTCTGGCGCGACGGCTTGGCCTTGGGCCGAATGAGGATCCAGTGCCCCCGCGTCGGGTCCTTCCTCAATTCGTCCACAGGCTCTCTCCCTGCCTCGAGGGCATCATAGTCATGATACTCGTGGCGGCGACACGGCCCGGCATACATTCAGGACGGAGGCAGCGCGCACGAAAGCGCCGACTTCCGCGGCGCGAGCCCGCGGCGGCGGGGGCTAGTCCTTGATCTGTGACTTGAGCTTCTTCAGATGCTGGCGCGCGACGTCGACCCAGTCCTTCTCGGTAGCCAGCGGCGACGCGAGCTCGATGTACTTCTCCCACTGCGTCATGGCCGCGCGCGGATCGACCTTCTCGTAGACGAGCGCGAGGTTGTACATGGCGCCGGTGTGCTTGCCGTCGAGCTCGATGACGCGCCGGTATTCCTCGATCGCCTCTTTGTAGAGCCCCTTCTCCTCGTACACCTCACCGAGTCCCATGCGGGCGTCCACCGAGCGGGCGTCAAGCTCGATGGCGCGCTTGTACGCGGTCACCGACTCGTAGTAGAGCCCTTTCTCGCCGTAGTAAATCTTCCCCAGGCTCATGTGCACCCTGGGATTGACGGGGTTGTAGACGAGCGCCTTCTGGTACGCGGCGATCGCGCCATCGGTGTCGCTCTTCGCGGCCTTCGCGTCGCCGAGTCCCACGTACGCCTCGGCGAAGAAGGGCCGCAGCTCGATGGCCTTGCTGTACGCCTCGATAGCTTGGTCGAAAAGCCGGCGCGGCTGCGAAAGGAACAGGTCGCCGAGCGCCTTGTAGGGCTCGGGATAGGACGCGTCGGCCTGCGTCGAGGCACGGAACTGCGCGGCTGCCTTCCACCGGTTCCCGAGCGCCGAGTGGACGACCCCGAGCGTGTAGTGCGCGACGACGAAGCTCGGATCGGCCTCGATCGCCCGCGACAGCAAATCGACCGCCGCCTCGTTGCTCTCCTGATCGCCCCGCGTCGCCGCGATCTGCCCGCGGGCGAACAGCTCGAAGGCCCTGGGCACCCGCGTCGGGCGCGCTGCCTTCTCGATCCGCGTCACCTCGGTGTCCGTGAGGGTCACGTTGAGGGTCCGGGCATACGTGACGGGCAGCGAGGCGAGCCGTCCGAGCATCTCACCGTCCGGAGGCGTCACCGGCTCGAGGTTCGTGACCGCGTCGGTACCGCTCGCCTTCACCTCGAGCAGCCGCGGCAGCACGGTGAGGTTCCCGGTGCGGCGCTCGATGCGCCCGAACAGGACGGCGTCGGCGCGGACGGCCCGCGCTGCCTGAGCGGCCGCGGTCTCGGTCCAGGTGTCGGGCTGTCCCACCCCGCGCAGTCGGGCGCGCTCGATCTGGACGAACGCCGGATGCTGGGCCAGGCCGAGGCCGAGAATCTGACTGACACCTTCGCCCATCCACTGCTCTTCGCGCTCGAGCGGCGTTGCGTCGAACGGTACGATCAGCACGACGCGGAGCTTCGAATCGGCGTGGGCCGCCACGGGACACAGCGCGACCAGGAACCCCACCACGACGATGAGCACGCGCGACCACGAGTCGAGCCGACGCATCACGGGCCCTCCTTCCGCCGAAAGCCTCGACGGACGAGCGACGCCACCCGCGCGAGCGCGCCCGGGCCGACGCGCCGCAGGGCGATATCCGGAACCAAGAGCACCGCGACCAGGCCGACGAGCCAGGGCCAGATGTCGACCGCGATCCGTGACTGCCGCCGCGACCTCAAGAAGGCGTCGGCCGGCTTCTCGAGCGGCCCCCCGCCGGTGAGCTCGGCCAGCTCCCGCAGCAGGGTCTCGTCCACGCCGAGGTCGCGAAGTTCCTGAGCATACGGTACCACCAGTCCGGCCAGCTGTGAGCCAACCACGCGCTCGTTCCGGCGCTGGGACATCCCGACCAGGTAGACCCCCTCCTGGCCGGCCGGGAAGCGGCCGCGATAGCGCCCGGGCCCGATCTGCTCGAGGTCGATCACCGTCCGTTCACGATTCGGCGAGACCACCCCGACCTGGGAGTCGAGGAAGTTGATGAACTCGCCCTTCGGATCGACGGCATCGACGACGATTTCGCCCATGTTTTCCCGCCGCTCCACCACCGCGACGGTGTCGCTGCGCGTGCCGCTCCGGAGCGTCCAGCGGATCAGCTGGGACCAGAACCGGTTGAAGTCCCTCCACCGGAGCCAGAGGACGCCCCACTTGGCCTTGGCGTCCGACGTGAACGCCACGGAGCGGCCGAGCCCGTAACGCCAGGTCGCGAGGACCGGGTCTTCCTGATGGCTCATCAGGACCAGGTCCGCCGTCGACTTCAGCGAGCTGGCGACGTATCCGCCGAGCGGGGGCACGTTCTTCCAGTCGATCTCCTGGATCGCCTCATGGCCGGGCGACGTGAGCTGCGGCTTGAAGGGCTGCTCGACGAGGGACGCCTTCGAGGCGAGCTGTGTCTCGAGTGTGAAGATGCGCGGGATGGTCTGCGAGTCCTCGGTGTAGTAGAAACGGCCCTTGCCCCACTTGGCGACGTCCACCATGAGCTGGACGTCCGCGTCCTTGCCGATCGCCACGGTGGAGACGGTGATCTTGTCCTTGGCCATCCGCCGCAGGAGTCCCTGGAAGTCGCCGCGCGTCATCTGCCCGTCGGACAGGAAGATCACGTGCTTGAGCAGGGCGGGCCGGTCGAACAGCACCTGATACGACTCCTTCAGCGCCGGATAGCCGTCGGTGCCGCCGCCTGCCTTGATGGTCGCAATCGCGTGATGGATCGCGGCCTTGTCCTTGGCCTGGCGCACCGACGCGTCCCAGATGAACTCGGTGTCCCAGCTCATCACGCCGACCTCGTTGCGCTCGTCGAGCAGGTCGACCACGAGATGGGAGGCTTCTTTGGCGAGGTCGAGCTTGGTCACCTTCTCGTCGGTCGACATGGCCATCGATCCGGAGCGGTCGATCGAGAGGACGACGGCGAGGCTCGGGATCTCGACCTTCTGCTTCACTTCCATGGTGACCGGCAGCGCTTCCTCGATGGGCGTGCGGTAGTAGCCGCCGAGCCCGAAGCTTTCCTCGCCGCCGATCATGACGAGCCCACCGCCGTAGTCCCGGACGTAGTCGCGGATGTAGCCCATCTGCGCGCGCGTGAGCTTGAGCGAGGAGACATTCGAGAGCACGACGCCGTCGTACTTCTGGAGCCCGGCCAGATCGGTCGGGATCTGCGGCGGCTCCACCACCGTCACGTCGATGTTCTGGGATCGCAAGGCGCCGGCCAGCGATTGCGCGTGGCCCCGCTCCTTATCGGCCAGCAGCACCTGGGGACGACCGCGCACGACGACGGCCCCAACGGCCCGGTTGTTCTCCTCGATCGTGTCGCCGTCGACTTCCACGGCCGCCTGGTACACGTGGATGCCGCTGGCGTCGAGCGACTGGCGGTAGCTGAAGACGTTCTTGCCGCCGCTGAGCCTCACGACCTGGGAGCCGAGGAACTCGCCGTTGCGGAAGAGCGAGAGCCGTCCCTCGGTGTCCTTGTGGCTCCACACCACCACCTTGGCCTGGAAGGGCTCGCCGAACTTCACCTCGTGCGGCAGCACCATGGCCTCGGCGACGACTTCCTGCGTGAAGGTCAAGGGCGCCGGCACGTAGTAGATGTCCGCGCCCGCGTCCTTGGCCGCCTGCGCGCCGGCGAGCGCGTTACCGGAATTCTGGCGTCCGTCGGTCAGCATGACGATCCGATTGGCCTGGCCCGGCGGCAGCATAGCGAGTGACAGCTGGAGCGCCTGGAAGATGTTCGTGCCGCGCCCGTCGACCTGAGCCTTCGGGCGATCGATGGCCGGGCGGCCGGCGAGCGGCTGGTCGACGACCGCCTGCTCGCCGAAGGCGATCACGCTGTTGCGGTCGCCGCTCTTCATGGTCTTGCCGGCATCGGCCACGAAGCGGTAGGCCCGCTCGCGTGAGGCCAGGCTGACGCTGTCGGAGAGGTCGAGGAGGAACACGACGTTCATCCGATCGACCCAGCGCGGAAGCGTCGGCCTGATCAGCGACAGAGCCAGGACGACGATCAGCGCGCCGCGCAGGGCCAGGGCCCAGCGATCGCCGATGCTTGCGGGCGCCTTGAGCCGGCCGGCGCTCTGTCGCCGCCAGTAGAGCGCGCCTTCGACGAGGAGGATGAGCAGCGCCAGGATCACGAAAAAGGGCCAGAGCTCTCGCTGCACGGGCACCGGCGCGGCGGCCGGCCCGTGCGCACTCGCCACCGGCAGTGCATGCGGCGCCAGATTCGATTCGTCGGCGTCGGCCAGGTTCACCGCCACCTTCGTCTCGCCCCGCGACGTCGCGAGCGTGTAGATGCCGGTTTCATCCGTCTCGGTGAAGCTCACCATGCCGCGGGTCACGCGGCCCTGGACGGTGCGGCCGCCGGGCGTCGTCACCGTCACGGTCGTCACGCCGTGCGGCGCTGGCAAGAGGATCGGCTGCCCGGTCGCGAACTGGAAGCTCGCCTGGTCGAGCCCCGCCGGGTGCAGCCAGCGCAGCGTGTTCGACAGCACCAGCGGGAACGCGATCCGCAGCGGGAAGTCGGTCTTGAACAGGTCGAAGCCCACGAACAGCGCCTTGCGATCCCGCTCCTCGAGCGCGTAGATGAGCGGGCCGCCCACCGCCTCGACGACCGGCCGACCGGCGGCCAGCGGCCGGATGCGCATCGCGTCCTCCATGGTCACCTTGGCGAATTCCACGTGACGCATGACCGGATGCGAGCGATCCCAGTCCATGATGGTCGGCCGCTCGAGCCTTCCGAGCACTTCGAGCGGCACGTCGGGAGGTACCACGTTGACGAAGATGAAGCGGCCCGCGCCGGCTCGGGGCGGGGTCACCGAGTCCAGCACGACGACGTCGGCGTCGGCCATGCCGCCCTGATACTGGTCGGGGGTGCGCACCTCGAGCGCCACCTGCGGATCGGTCTTCAGGGCCTTCTCGAGGAACAGGTTGCCGGGACTGACCAGCAGGACGGCGATCTTGCGGGGCGGCGGCAGGATCGCGTACGCGACGTTGTCGACCGCGAGGTCGTCGTCGACCTTGAGCCGCGCGATGACGGTGCCGCCCCCGTTGTGGCTGAACGGCAGCACCACCGAGCGCCGGACGTTCGGCTCGAGCGTCACCTCCTTCTCGGCGATCGATTTGCCATCGATCTCGAGACGGAAGCTGAACGTCTGCTGCTCCGCCGAATAGTTCACCAGCGACACGAACGCCTGGTAGTCGAATGCCCCGTAGTAGTTCTTGCGGATCGAGAGGCTGGTGATGGCGACGTTCTGGCCCCCGCGCGCGACACCGATCCACCGCACGCGGGGATCGGCGATGTCCGCGCTCTGGGGCAGCGTGAAGGCGCCGTCGGTGAAGACGTGGATCTCGGCGCGAGGCTCCGCCGCCACGAGTGCGCGCGCCGTGCGCACCGCCTCCTGGACGCGTGTTGGGAGGTCGCGCGGCTGCGCGGCGCCGATGGCCGCGAGCGCGCGGTCGCGATCGCGGGCCAGCGCCGCCGTCACCTTCGGCTGCACGCCCGCCTCGATCACCATGACCTCGGCGCCCTCGCCCAGGCCGCGCACGAGCGACGCAGCGCCTGCGCGCGCCGCCTCGAAGCGCGAGGGGGAGATGTCGCGCGCCTTCATCGACGCCGACGTGTCCAGGACGACGACGACCTTGCGGGCCCCCTGCCCCATGACCGTGGCGACGGGCCGGGCCAGGGCGAGCGCGAGCGCCAGGAGCGCCAGCAACTGTAAGATCAGCAGCGGATCGCGGTGGAGCCGCTGGAAGAAGGTCGAGGCCTCACGGTCGCGCACCGAGGTGTGCCACAGGAGCAGGCTCGACACGGTCCGCTCGCGGCGGCGCACCTTCAAGAAGTAGAGCAGGACCAGCGGCACCGACAGCGCGAAGAACGCCAGCGCGAACGGTGTCAGGAAGCTCATGCGACCACGCGGCCCCGGAGCTGAGCGAGCACGAACTCCTCGATCGGCGCATCGGAGACGATCCGGTGGTAGCCGATCTCCTTGGTGCGGCAGAACGTCTCGGCGCGCTCCAGGAACTGCCGGAGACGCTCGCGATAGGACCGGACCGCGTCACCGTCCATCGACAGTTCGCGCATCTCGCCCGTCTCGCTGTCGACGAGGCGCAGGTCGCCCGCCAGCTCGGGATTCATCTCCTCGGGCGACAGCACGTGCACCAGGTGCACGTCGAACCGGCGCTCGAGGAGGGCGCGGATCCCGCTCTCGTAGCCCGCGGGATCGAGCAGGTCGGAGATGACGACGGCAAGCCCCGCCTGCCGGGACCGCGCCGCATAGTTCGCCAGGCCCTCGTTCAGGCTCGTGGAGCCGCTGGGCTCGACCCGCCCCAGGAAGTCGAGGAGGCCCGGCACCTGGTTACGCCCGCGCGTCGGCGGCCAGCCCTCGGCCACGCGATCGCGAAGCACGCCGATCCCGACTCGCTCGAGGTTCACCAGACCCACGAAGCCGAGCGCCGCGGCGATTCGCACCGCGGAGTCGAGCTTGGTGGGTGTGCCGAAGTTCATCGACGCGGAGGCGTCGACGATCAGGTGGAGGCACAGGTCCTCCTCGTCGACGAAGAGCTTGACGTGCAGGCGATCCAGGCGGCCGTAGATGTTCCAGTCGACGTAGCGGAGGTCGTCGCCCACGCCGTAGGCCCGATAGTCGCAGAACTCGACGCTGTGCCCGCGGCGAAGGCTTCGCCGCTCGCCCTTCACGCGGCCGCGGAACACGCGGCGCGAGAGCAGCGACAGGCGCTCGAGCTGCGCCAGAAACTCCGACGTGAAGAACGCATGGTGCGTCGCCGGCATTCCGTCGCTCCTTCCTAGCGCTCGTCGAGCGACTGGAAGTAGCTCCGGATCTGATCGTGGAAATCGCGCGGGACCTGCTCCCGCGTGATCGCGTCCTCCATCTGCTTGCGGTACTGGCCGACGACCCCCAGGTACTGGAGCCGCGAGCCCATGCTGCCGCCGCGCCCGGTCAGGTTGGTGTCGTAGCCGTCCTTACGGCCTCGCCGCGACTCGCCCTCGACGCCGACGTCGTAGGGCGTGGAGCGCAGGCGCTGGGTCGCCTCGCCCTTCGGCGAGTTGCTCCGGCCCTTTCCGGGCATCAGGCCTTCGCCTTCACCGAAGTCCTGGTCTTCCGGCCCCATCCCGTCGCCGCGGGCCCGGTCGCGCCCCCGGCCGCTGCGATCGCTCTCGCGCCCGCCGCGCAGCCCTTTTCCCGACCGCTGCGCTTCGTCCATCGCCCGCATCTTGTCGAGGGCCCGCTGCATGGCGTCGAGGGCCCGGTCGGGCTGCCCCCCCTCGAGCGCCTCCATGCCCTCCATCGCGTCGCCGCTCCAGTTGTTGCCGCCCTTGCGGCCGAGCCGCTCCATCTCCTCGAGCAGCTCGCGCAGCTTCTGCGGCGAGATCTGATCCGGCTTGAGGCCGCTGGTCAGCGCCTTCGACTTGCGGAACACCATCTTGTACTGGTTGTTCGTGAAATCGGACTGGAGGTCCGGCAGGCGGTCGACCTGCTCGAGCATCCTGAGGCGCTCGTCGCCCTTCTTCATGAAGCTGTTGAAGTCGGGCCGCTGGCTCGCCAGCGAGGTGTCCTTGAAGATCGCCGAGAGGTCACCGGTCGTGGCGGCGCCGGTGCCGCCGGCGCGCTGGGCGAAGTCACGCTCCTCGAAGGATGCGCGCTTGGTCTGGTCCTTGGCGATCGGGCGCGACGACTCCTCGAGCATCGACGAGGTCGCGCGCTCTTCCTTCTCCTCCTCGCCCGACGGCAGGAAGTCCGGCAGGCGCGGGGACGGGAGTGGGATCGGCGGGGTGACCGCGAGCAGCAGGCACACCAAGATTGGTGCCGGCAGGAACCGTCCCTCGCGCGGCACGACGCGGCGGACCACCCGCTTCATCTCGAGGGACTCGACGCGCGCGATGGTGTCGGCCACGAGCGAATCGACCAGCCGCGTCCGGTCCGCGCGCTGGGCCCACTCGAGCGTGGTGGCGACGCGATCGTCGAGACCGAACGCGCGATCCGCGACGCGAGCCGCGTCCCCGTGCCCGACGCGGCGAGCCAGCCCGTACGTGATGCCCGCGCAGGCGCCCGCGACCACGAGCGCACCGGCGATCCACGGGGCGGCGCTCCCGATTCCGTGCTTGGCCAGCAGGACGGCGATCGCCGCGACCGCACCCCAGAACGCTCCGCGAATGCCGTAGTACTCGGCCCGGCGCCGACGGATCTCCCCGCGAACGCGCCGGAGGAGCCCGTCGATCCTAGGGGACTCAGTCATCACATTCTCCCGCGCTCAGCGTAGAAAGGGTTCCCGGCTCTGGGCGGTCGCCGTCTCGGTGCTCTCCATGATCCGCGTGATGAGGTTGTCGGTGTCGATGCCCTCGGCCTCGCCTTCGAAGTTCAGGATGATCCGATGGCGGAGCGCGGGCGCGGCCATGGCCTTGATGTCCTCGACGCTCACGTTGTAGCGCCCCTCCGCGAGGGCCCGCACCTTGGCGCCGAGCACCAGCGCCTGGGCGCCCCGGGGGCTCGCGCCGTAGCGCACGAAGCGCCGCGCGGCCTCGGGAGCCTTCTCCCACTGTGGATGCGTCGCCATGACGATCGACGACGCGAAGTCGCGCACGTGCGAGGCGATCGGCACCTCGCGAATCAGCTCGCGGAAGGACATGACCGCCGGCCCGTTGACGACCCGGCTGACGCTGGCCGCGCGCGACTGCGTGGTCCGGTCGATGATCGCGTTCAGCTCCTCGATCGCCGGATAGCGCACGCGCAGCTTGAACAGGAAGCGATCGAGCTGGGCCTCGGGCAAGGGGTACGTGCCCTCCATCTCGATGGGGTTCTGGGTGGCGAGCACGAAGAAGGGCGCGGGCAGCGGGCGCGAGGCGCCGCCGACCGTGACAGACCCCTCCTGCATGCCCTCGAGCAGCGCCGACTGCGTCTTCGGCGTCGCCCGGTTGATTTCGTCGGCGAGCAGGATGTGGGCGAAGATCGGGCCGTGCTGGAACTGGAAGTGCTTCCGGCCGTCGGCGTCCTCGACGATGATGTTGGTGCCGATGATGTCCGCCGGCATCAGATCGGGAGTGAATTGGATGCGTGAGAACGACAGCTCGAGCCCCTCGGAGAGGGTCTTGATGAGCAGCGTCTTGCCCAGACCCGGGACGCCCTCGAGAAGAACGTGGCCGCCCGCGAACAACCCGGTGAGAACGTGCGTGATGACCTCGCGGTGGCCGACGATGACCTTCTCGACCTCCGCGCGCAGCGCCTCGAAGGCGGCGACGAACGCTTCTACTCGAGCGTCACGATTCATCGAGCTCTCCTCTTGCGCATCGCTCCGATCGACCCGCGATTTCTTGCAGTCATGGCTGTCATTATAGAGAGCCGTCAAGCGCTCGGGAGCGCGGCTTTGAGACTGAACGTGACTTCATACTACTCGATCGCCACAGCAAGTTCGCTGCCAAATGGCGCACCAAGCAGATTCAAGCCTCAGTGCGTGACACGAGCGCTCCGATCAGCCCTCGATAGACCTCTTTGTAGCCCTCGACTTCTTGTCGGCGAGGATACTGGCGGGCGACGAGGTCTCGACCGGCACGGCCGAGGCGCCCTCGAAGCTCTGGATCGCGGACGAGCGCGGCCGCACCCTGCTCGAGCTCGCCCTCGTCGCGAAAGAGCAGCCCTGTCTTTCCGTGCTCGATGACCGAGCGGTTGCCCTCGATGTCGGACGCGAGCACGGCGCGACCGAGCCAGAGCGCCTCGAGCACCGAGTTGGCCA
Organism: Candidatus Methylomirabilota bacterium; assembly: GCA_035649755.1. GTDB lineage: Bacteria > Methylomirabilota > Methylomirabilia > Rokubacteriales > CSP1-6 > AR31. The sequence goes on along the minus strand of DASRIY010000025.1, from coordinate 14,813 downwards.
TCCCGCCCTCCGAAATCGATGAGTTCACGATCACATCCGCCTGGGACAGGAGCGAGCCCATCTGCGCGTGTGGGACCGCGCCGATGTGGCGCGCCCACGGGATTGCCGCGAGGTCGCGCTCCAATGTCTGGCCCACGACGGGATTGAGCACCGGGCCGACGTAGAGAAGCCGGATTTCCGGAAGCGTCGTCACGAGCCGACCGAGCGGCGCGAGGGGCAGCGCCGGATTCTTGATCTCGCGAATACCCGCGGGAAGCACGAAGAGGACTCGTCCTGGAGGCAATGGCCAGCGCGCGGCGAGATCGAACGCCTCGCTCGTCGGAAGGTCGACAGACTGGGGAACAACCGTCACACGCTCTCGGAGGGACGGCAGCACAGTCAGGATCCTGTCGGCGATCGACGAATGGAAGACGGTCACTCGCCCGGCTCGATTGAGCACTTTTTGGACCACCTCGGCGCGGGACGGATCGTCGAGGTCGTGATTCGCGTCAGTGCCCGTGCAGGTGACCACGAGGGGCACCCGGCTCTGGAGCGCCAGGCGCATGGCGAGCGGACCCGTCCGGTAGGCGTGGAACGCGTGGATCAGCGCCGGAGCATATGCCGCGATACCGGCCTCGATCGAGGCCTCGTCCTGGGCAGAGACATCCCATACCGAGAGCTCGACTCCGCTGCGTTCGAGCGCCCGAGCGATGCGCGCGACCGTCACGGCGTTGCCGCGTGGGGAAGGCGGGCCGTACGGGGTCAGGATTGCCACGCGGGGGGGCATCGGCCGGAGCATACCGGCGCCGACGCGGCGCGTAAAGAAACGAAGGGGGCCCAGGGCTGAATCTCTCGCACGCGCCCGAGCGTCAACTTATAATGTACGGCGATGTCAGAACCAGTAGCCCCTGGCCCCACGACAATCGAGTGTCGGCAGATCGCCGACCTCCTCAGTGACTATCTCGAGGGAAGTCTCCCGAAACACACGCGGGAACTGCTCGAGTGGCACATCGAGGGATGCGGCCCGTGCGTAGCGTTCCTCAACACCTACCGCGGTGCCGTCAACGCTGCCACCAAGCTGAAGGAAATCGAGATCCCCCGCGAGCTGAAGCAGCGTCTCCTGGCCGTCCTGAGAAATCCGCAGGCCTCAAGACAGCCCCGCAGCTAGCGCAAGAGCGTCTGGACGGTATCGACGGATTCCTGGCTCGCCCAGTCCATCTCGCCGACGACCGTGTAGCGGACGCGGCCCTCCGCATCGACCAGGAAGCTCGACGGTAGCACGCGCACGCGCCACGCCCGCGACGCGTCCTGATTGGGATCGAGCAGGACGGAGAAACCGAGCGCCTCGCGCTTGACGAATTCACCGACGCGCATCCGCGCTTCACCGTAGTTCACGAGGAGCACGGTGAACGGCCGTCCGGCGAGGCGCTCTTGTAGCCGCTGCATCGAGGCCATCTCGGCACGGCACGGCTCACACCAGGTCGCCCAGAAGTTCACGAGGACGACCCGGCCCCGATAGTCGGCGATCGCGTGGGCTCGCCCGGGAAGATCGTTGAGCGCCAGCGACGGAGTTTCGGACCCGCTCCAGACAATGAAGCGTGCGACGTCCGCGCGCGCGTCGCCGCGCAGCCATGCTGACCCGGCTAAAGCAAATCCGACGACGAGAGCCGCGAGCGCGGCGGGCACCGTGACGTTCACGGCGCCCGCCGCCGGCTCACGCTTTGATCTCGCGAGTGGTGATCGTGTACTTGAAGGTGTCCGGATCGAGGCTGTCGCGCCGGCCTTGCGCCGTCTCCGACTGCGGGTACATGAAGAACGCGAGCTTGCCGCCCTGGGTCGCGTTGGGCAACGCCACGTCGTGGGCCGTGTTGAAGGCGAGCCAGTTGCCCTCCCATCCGCCGAAGAGCTTCGGGCGCACCGCTTCCACCAGCGGGTGCTCGACCTTCAGCCACTCGCTCGTCTCCTCGCGCGCCACCTTGGTGACATCGGCCGGGTCCATCGCGACCCAGCCGTAGTCGGACAGGAAGACCTCGGCGCGGCAGTGCTGGGCCTTGCTGATGTTGGCGCTGCCCGCTCCGAGGGCCTTGTAGCCGAACGCCGACGGGCCCACGCGGATGCCGTAGATGTCGCGCGCTGGCACGCCGACCGATCGCACCAGGCCCACGAAGAGCGCATTGATGTCGCCGCACTTACCGCCGAAATTCTTGGTCTCGAGCATGGTCTTGATGTCGCCGACTCCGCAGCCTCGAACCTTCGGCTCCCGGTAGGTGTTGGCGAGAATCCAGTCGTACACCGCCTTCACCTTCTCGACGTCGGTGGTCTTGCCCTTGGTGATCTCCACCGCCGTCTCGCGGACGATGCCGTCGGTGGGCATGAGCTCGGTGGCCTTCGTCCACGTGCGCAGGACCGCGGGATCCTCCTGCGCCGCGATCTTCTTCGACCAGTCGAGGGCGCGGTCTTGCGTCTGAACGCGGCTCGTCAGCTCGACCACCGGAGCGCTCTCGCCTGCGGCGAATTCCGCATAGAGAATGCCAGCCCCGTAGGCGCCGTCGGTCAGAGGCTTCAACACCTTCACGTTACCCGACCACTGATCGCCCATCGGCTTCTGATACTCCGACTTGACCGACGGCATCGGCAGCCAGGCCCGGATCACGCCCGCCGGCTCGAGCACCTCGATTCGCGTCGTGATCTCGAAGGTGCGCCAGGTGCCCGGACGCGGCGCGAATTCCTTCTGCTGGGCGAAGGCTTCCGATGCGAAGCCTGTCATGCGGAGAGCTGCCGGTGCCGCGACCGCGGTCTTCAGGAACGTGCGCCGATCCATGAACGCCTCCCTGCCTATCCGATCGTTTGTGACGGGCGATCAGCCTATCGGGATTCGCCGAAAAGGCAAATTGGCAGATTCGATGCGAGATTGCCGCGCGATGGAGAGCGCCGATATCGGCGCCGCGGATTTGCGCGCTGCAGGCCGTCGCGGGGCTGGGGCCCCGCCGGCCGAGGCGCGCCTATGGATTGAGGAGAGCCGACGATCAGGCGCTGATGCGAATCACGGGCTCGGCGAGCACCGAGCCGATCTCCCAGCACTCCTCGCCGAGCCGCTTGAAGGCGTCGAGCACGGTCCCGGCCCGATCCGGCGCGACGGAAAACAAGAGGCCGCCCGACGTCTCGGACTCCGTGAGAAGCGACCCGAGATATCCAGGAACCGATGCGTCAATCGTCAGGTCGGCGCCGAAGGTCGCGTCGACGTGGCGGCGGTTGCGCTTCATTCCGCCGCTGAACTGGCCGGCCTCGGCCAGCTCGCGCGTTCCCGGAAGAACGGGAAGCCGCGCGGCGTCGAGCGCCAAACCGGCGCGCGATGCCCTCACCATCTCGCCGGCGTGGCCCAGAAAGCCGAAGCCGGTGATGTCGGTAGCGCCCTTTGCCCCACTCTCGCGCGCGACGCGCGCGGCCACACGGTTGAGCCTGAGCATGCTCTTCACGGCGCCCGCGAGCACGTCCGGCTTGGCCACGCTGTTCTTCGCCGCGGTCGTGATGACGCCGGTACCGAGCGGCTTGGACAAGAACACGCGGTCGCCCGATCGCAGGCCGCCCTTGAGGAGCACCTGGTCCGGGTGGACCCGGCCGGTCACACACAGGCCGTACTTCGGCTCGGCGTCGACGACCGTGTGACCGCCGGCGATCACGCCACCGGCCTCAGCGACCTTGTCCCGGCCACCGCGGAACACCTCGGAGATGATCGTCTTCGACATCTCGCGCGGGAATCCGGCCACGGCCAACGCGAACATCACCTCGCCGCCCATCGCGTAGACGTCCGACATCGCATTGACGGCGGCGACGGCGCCCCAGGTCCATGGGTCGTCGACGACCGGCGGAAAGAAGTCCACGGTCTCGACGATCGCCAGATCGGGCGCGAGACGGTATACCGCGGCGTCATCCGCCGCGCCGAGACCGACGAGCAGGTCGGCGGGCGGCGTGCCGGCGGGCTTGAGCACCCCAAGCACCTCCTGGAGATCTCCAGGAGCCATCTTGGAAGCTCAGCCGGCGCAGGAGGCGTATGACGTCAGCCGGACTTCGGTGTGAGTGTGCTCGGTCATGGCTTCTCTTGGGACGCGCGTTCCGGAAGCTGCGATTCGACGTAGTCGACGAATGCCTGAGCCAGGGGTGAGCGGCTGCGATCCCGGTGCGTCACCAGGTAGAAGAAGCGCGAGACGTTCAGGTCCTTCAGCCTCAGGCACGCCAGGAGCCGGGCCCGGCACTCGTCCTCGACCGCTCGCCTGGAGATGATCGAGAGTCCGACCCCGGAGCGCACGGCCTGCTTGATCGCCTGGGTCGAGCCCATCTCGCCCACGATCCGGAACGCGGTGAGATCGGCATTCGCCTCGCCGAGGGCGTGCTCGAGCGCTTCGCGCGAGCCCGACCCCTGCTCCCGGACGATCATGGGCTCCTTGCGCAGGTCGGCCAGCGTCACGCTCTTGCGCCCGGCCAAGGCGTGGTCGGCCGGCACCACCACGACGAGCTCGTCGGGGATCAGCTCGCGCGAAACGAGCGTGCGGGCCCCGGGCCGCGCGCCGACCACCCCAACCTCCGCGCGACCGTCCTCGATCCACGTGGTGACCTGCCGGCTATCGCCGATCAGGAGCGAGATCGAGATGTCTGGATACTTCGTCTTGAACTGACCGATCAGCGTCGGCAAGAGGTACTCGCCGGGGATCGTCGAGCCGCCCACGACGAGCTGGCCACTCAGGCGTCCCTGGAACTGATCGAGCGCCTGCCGGGCCTCGCGAGAAAGCGCCAGCATCCGGCGCGCGTAGCCCAGCATGAGCTCGCCCGCGCGGGTGGTCGTGGCGCCGCGCCCGAGCCGGTCGAGAAGCTGGACCCCCAGCTCGTCCTCGAGAGCGCGGACGTGCTCCGAGATCGTCGGCTGGGTCAGGAAGAGCGCCTCGGCGGCGCGCGAGAAGCTCCCGAGCTCGGCCACCTTCGCGAAGATTTCCAGCCGCCGAAGGTCCATCAGGACGAACCGGGAGCGGAAAGGCCTCTCAGTGGCAGGCGCAGCCGCCGCCGCAACAGCCGCCGCCCGATGATATGGGGGCGGAGGATTGCACCGCGCCGGCGGTCTTCAGTCCGAACACCGACAGCTTGCGCATGACCTCTGCACTGGCGCAGGAGGGACACGCGACCGCCGTCGCGGCGCCGGGGACGTACTTCTCGAATTCGTGATCGCACTGCTTGCAACGATACTCGTAGATCGGCACTATTCGCCGCCTCGCTGCACGTAGCTCTTGACGAACTCCTCGGCGTTCTCCTCCAGGATGTCGTCGATCTCGTCGAGGAGCTTGTCGATGTCTTCCTTGATCTTCTTGCCCTTCTTGGCAAGCTCAGGGCTCGCGGCGGCGCCGTCGCCACCGCCTTCAGCGGGCTTGGTCGGCCGGGTCTCTTTCCTCTTCTGTTCTGCCATCTCGCCCTCCATGGGGCAACGAGCCGGGTGGCGAAATCCGAACGAGCACTACTGGGCTAATCTTAGCACGCCCCCTCTCACAAGCGCCTGAAGTGCTTGCTGAGGGTCAGTGTCTGGCGCTGATAGGAGGAGCCCAGGTCCGAGCCGTACACCCGCTCGGGCCGGGAGCGGAGCCGCTCGAACCACACCTTGAACGAGGTCTGGCCGTCGTACACCATGAACGGCACCTCCCGGGCCCTCACCTCCATGACGACCTTGGTGCCCAGGATGCTCCCGTCACCCCAGCCGAATCCAGGGTCGAAGAATCCAGCGTAGTGCGTCCGGATCTCGCCGGCGCCCGCGTCGTAGACGACCATCTCGGCGGCGAACTCGGGCGGCACGCGGATGCGCTCCTTGGACAGGAGGATGTAGAAGCGGTTGGCCTCCAGGATGTAGGCATCGCGCGACGGACGCTTGATCGGCTCCCAGAATTCGGCCGGGTCGTAGAACCCGATCCGGCTCAGGTCGACGGCCGGCGGATTCGGGTGCGCGCGATAGCCGATGACCCCGTCGGTCAGCCGGCCCGACAGATCGACTCCCATGCAGAGCCCGTCGTTGAAGACCGCGCGCTCCGCTGGAATCGCGCGTTCGTCGTCGTCGTAGAGCAAGGGCGTCGCGCGGTACAGGGTCTCGAGCGCCTGATCGGAGAGCGAAGTCTGCCCCGAGAGCAGCCGGACCTGGTTGAGCGAGGCGCCCACTTGCACGCGCACGGGAAACGACTGCGGCGAGACCTCGAGGTAGAGTAAGCCCCGGTAGCCGGCGCGGATCTCGTCGAAGCGCGGCGTGGCGTCCGTGATGACGCGCGTGAAGATGTCGAGCCGGCCGGTTGTCGATTTGGGATTCGAGCGACCGCGCACGTCGTCGGGCAGCGCCAGCGACTCGAGCAGCGGGATGAGGTACACCGAGCCACGCTGCAAGGTCGCGCCGGCGCCGGTCAGCGAGAGCTGGTCGATGACGAGATCGCTGTCGGCGAGGCCACGCTCGCCCAGGCGGCCCTGCACCGTCTCGCGAAACGGCAAGAAGCTCGCTCTGAGCTGGTAAGCCTGCGAGCCCAGGCGAAGGTCGAGGCTCGCCGGCTGGAACTGGCGATCGTCGATGCCGTCCGGCGCGGCGATCCAGCCGTCGCGAACCGCCGCGCGAAGCTCGCGATCCGGGAGAACGCCCTCAGGCATGCTCGTTCCAGTTAGCACCGCGTGCCCGGCCCGTCAAGGCACGCGCCGGCTGGCCAGCCAGAAGCACGCCGATCCCAGGACGCAGAAGACCACCGAGGCGAGGAACACCACGCGGTACGAGCCGAGGACGTCGTGCACGACGCCGCCGAACCACGGGCCGATGGCTCCGCCCAGGCCGTTGCCGACGCTCAGCGCGCCATAGATCACGCCGAAGCGACGCCCACCGAAGAGGTCCGACGCCATCGCGGTGATGATGGGTCCGCGCGCGCCGAAGCCCAGGCCGAAGAGGAGGGCGTAGACGACCAGCCAGCCCGCGCGCCCGTCGCTCTCGAGAGCGAGCAGCGCGAGCGCCCCGCCCGCGGTGCACGCATAGGAGACCGTCGCCGTCAGCGCGCCGCCGAACCGGTCGGCCGCGAAGCCGAAGCTCACGCGACCTACGATCGACAGGAGTCCCATCACGCCGAAGATGGACGCGGCGAGGATCGGCTGGAATCCACGATCGATCGCGAACGCCACCTGGTGCGTCGTGACGGGAAAGACCGCGAGCGGCGTGCAGAGGTAGGCGCACCAGAGCGCCCAGAAGGTCCGCGTCCTGATCGCCTGCCGCAGCGCCGAGTCGGGATTGGGTCCAGACGTCTGCTGCCGTGGTCGCCCCGGCCCTTCGGCGGGGTCGCGCGCGCCGACCCACGCGATGGGAAAGAGGACGCACAGCGAGCCCAGACCCAGCACGCCACTCGCGACGCGCCAGCCCATGGAAGCGATCAGCCACTGAGCGAGCGGACCCATGACGAACACGCCGAAGCCCATACCGGAGAACGCGATGCCGACCGCGCGTCCGCGCCGCGCGGAGAACCAGCGCGAGAGAAGCACGCCCATCGGGACCGGACCGAGCCCGACGAGGCCGACGGCACCGAGCAGACCTGTGTAGAGGTAGAGCTCGAACGCCGACCTGGTCGTGGCGGTCAGGATCGACGCGGCGGAAAGCAGGACGGCGCCGCTGAGAATGACCGGCCGCGGCCCGAACCGGTCGACCAGGATGCCGGCGACCGGCGACAGCAGACCCTGGAGCACCGTCGACAGCGACAGCGCTCCCGCGGTGAGCCCGCGCGACCAGCGAAATTCCTCGACCAGCGGCACGAGGAAGACCGAGAAGGTGAAGTAGAGGCCGTTGCCCACGGCGAGCGCCACCCAGACGACGAGGACGACCGTGGCGCGCGCTGAGAGAAGGATGGCTCGACGACCTAGCGGGTCTGGCTCGTCGCGCCCTCGGCGTCGACGGCGAGCGCTCGCGCACTGCCTGAGACGCCGGCCTTGCGGAGGGCCGCCTCCATCGCCCTGGCCACCGCGCCGCCGTCACCGGCGACCACCGCGAGAAGCGATGGGCCGGCGCCGCTCAGCACGCAGCCCAGGGCTCCCGCTTCCCGGGCGGCCGCAGCGACCGCCGGCAGCCACGGGAAGAGCTTCAGCCGGTAGGGCTGATGCAGCCGGTCGTCGAGCGCTGTCGCGAGCGGAGCCGGGCGTCCCATCTGAAGGCTCGCCAGCAGCAGCGCGACGCGCTGCACATTGAAGACGGCGTCCGCGCGCGGCACTGACGGCGGCAGCAGAGCGCGCGCCTCGGCCGTGGAGCTCGTGACCTCGGGCACCAGCACGACCCACGCAAGATTCACCGGCACGGGCAGCGCCACCGCGACGACCCCTTCCGGCGTGCCGCACGAAACGGTCAAGCCGCCGAAGATCGCGGCGGCCACGTTGTCCGGGTGGCCTTCCGCGCGCGCGGCGAGAACCAGCAGGGTCTCCTTCGAGAGCGGCCCGCCGGCGAGTGCGTTACCCGCGAAGAGTCCGCCCACCCACGCCGCGGCGCTCGACCCGAGGCCTCGCGCGGCTGGAATACGGTTCACGCACGTGAGCGCGCAGCCTTTGAACGGACGCCCGGCGGTCTCGAACGCGAGCCTGACGCCGCGGGCGACGACGTTACCGCCATCATGCGGGAGACGATCGGCGCCTTCGCCCTCGATCCGCACCGTGACCCCCTGCCCCTCCTCGGCCTCGACCTCGTTGTAGAGGGCCAGCGCCAGGCCGAGCGCGTCGAAGCCCGGACCGAGGTTCGCGGAGGTGGCGGGAATGCGGACGTGAGCGCGCACGCGGCTATAGCCGCTTGAGGAGCCAGTCGGGCGTGAGCGAGATCGCCCACGAGTTCAGAACGACGTAGTAGTTGGTGAAGACGAGAACACCGACCACGACGAGGATGACGCCGGCGGCCCGCTCGACGACGGGAATGAACGGCCGGTACCGCTTGAAGAAGGCCAGGAACGGTCCAAGCGCGGCGGCCGAGATCAGGAACGGCAGGCCGAGCCCGGCGGAGTAAGCGACGAGCAGGCCGATGCCGCGCTGGACGGTCTCGGCGGTGCCGGCGAGCGAAAGGATGGCGCCGAGGATCGGCCCGACGCACGGCGTCCAGCCGATGGCGAACGTGATACCCACTGCCAGCGAGCCCAGATACCCTGCCGGCTTCTCGCGAAGCTGCCACTGCTGGGTGCGGCCGAAGAAGCCGATCCGCAAGATACCCATGATGTAGAGACCGAAGATGACGATGAGCACCCCGCCGATGCGCCGAATCCATTCGCGGTAGTCGAGCAGGAACTGGCCGGCGGCGCTGAACGAGGCGCCGAGCGCCACGAACACGAGCGAGAAGCCCAGCACGAACGACACGGCGTGGATCAGGACGCGGCGGCGGGCAGTCGGCGTGAGATCGGTGGTGAGATCGGCGACCGACATGCCGGTGATGAACGAGACGTACGACGGAAAGAGCGGCAGCACGCAGGGTGACAGGAACGAGAAGAGCCCTGCGCTGAACGCCACCGCGACGCCCAGCGACTCGCCGGTCATTGCGCGAGCATCCCCTCGACGAGCGCGTGCGCCACGCGGTTGTCCCACGCGCGCGGGCCGAGCGCCAGGGCGGCGAGATTGCCGTCGCGGTCGATCAGGAAGCTCGAGGGCAGCGCGCGCACGCCGTAGGCGTTGGCAAGACTCATCTTCGCGTCGAGCGTCACCGGAAACGTGAGCTTGTGCTGCTCGAGGAACGGCCGGACGAGCGCGGCGTCGGTATCGACCGACACGGCGAGCAGCACGAAGCCGCGCGCGTGGTGGCGGCGATAGAGACGCTCCATCGCGGGCATCTCCTCGCGACAGGGTGCGCACCACGTCGCCCAGAAGTTGATCATGATCGGCTTACCCCGCTGCTCGCTGAGCTTGAGCGGCGCTCCGCGCAGGAGCGACACCGTGAAATCCTCGGCCCGCTTCAAGCGCGGCGGGCGAACCAGGTCGAGCTCGCGCACGGCCTCCTCGAGAATGGGCCGCGCCGGTGCCGGAGCCGACGTGTGTGACGGGGCCTCGGTCGCCGCGACGGCGGGGGCGTCCGGCTCCGTACGAAGAATGTTGAAGAGGCCGATGCCGGCGATGACCGCCGCGGCAACGACCACCGCGGTCAGCGCGAGCTGGCGTCGCATCCGCATTCTCGAACCGCCGTGGTCGTCACGCCGAAACCATGGAAAAGTATACTCCGACATTCGCTCACACCCGTTCCACACTGCTATAGTAATCGCTCCAAAGGTCGCACGCAGGACACTTAACCACTCTCGTGTGGGAGGATGCAATGGACGAGCGCGAGCTGAAGACGTTGCTCGATGAGGTCAAGAGCGGCCGCCTGAGCCGGCGCCGCTTCGTTCAGACGATGATCGGGCTTGGGCTGACGGCGCCCATGGCCGCTCACATCCTCGCCTCGGCGGGAGTGGCTCAGGCGCAGACGAAGTGGACGTTCAACCCGACGAAGCGGGGCGGCGGCGGCCTCGTCAAGACGCTCTGGTGGCAGGCGCCCACGCTCCTGAATCCGCACTTCGCCAATGGTACGAAGGACCAGGATGCCTCCCGGATCTTCTACGAGCCGCTCGCGTCGTACGATCCCGACGGCAACCTCGTGCCGGTGCTCGCGGCCGAGGTCCCGAGCCCCCAGAACGGCGGCGTGTCGAAGGACGGCCTGTCGGTGACCTGGCGCCTGAAGAAGAACGTCACGTGGCACGACGGCAAGCCCTTCACGGCCGACGACGTCGTCTTCAACTGGGAATACGTCAACGATCCCGGCACCGCCGCGGTGACGATCGGCCAGTATCGCGACATCGCGAAGATCGACAAGCTCGATAGCCACACCGTGAAGCTCTCGTTCAAGACGCCGACGCCCTTCTGGTCGGCGGCCTTCTGCGGTCCGACGGGGATGATCATCCCCAAGCATCTCTTCCAGCCGTTCAAGGGCGACAAGTCGCGCGAGGCGCCGACCAACCTCAAGCCGGTCGGGACGGGCCCCTATCGGTTCGTCGACTTCAAGCCCGGCGACATCGTGCGCGGCGAGCTCCATCCCACCTACCACGTGGCGAACCGGCCCTTCTTCGATCAGATCGAGATGAAGGGCGGCGGCGACGCGCCATCCGCCGCGCGCGCGGTGCTCCAGACCGGTGAGTTCGACTACGCCTGGAACATGCAGGTCGAGGACGAGATTCTCCGGCGCTGGGAGCAGGGCGGCAAGGGCCGCGCCGACATCGTGTCCGGCGGCAACATCGAGCACATCCAGCTCAACAACACTGACCCGTGGACCGAGGTAGACGGCGAGCGCTCGTCCATCAAGACGAAGCACCCGACGCTGAGCGACCCGGCGGTGCGCCAGGCGCTGAACGTCCTGGTCGACCGCGGCTCGATCCAGGAGGAGATCTACGGGCGCACCGGCATCGCGACGGCGAACTTCGTCAACGCGCCGGCCCGCTACGTCTCCAAGAACACGAAGTGGGAGTTCAACGTCGACAAGGCCAACCAGATCCTCGACGCCGCCGGCTGGAAGCGCGGCGCCGACGGCATCCGCGCCAAGGACGGCAAGAAGCTCAAGTTCGTGTACCAGACGTCCATCAACGCCCCGCGGCAAAAGACCCAGCAGATCGTCAAGCAGGCGTGCACCAAGGCTGGCATCGACGTCGAGCTGAAGTCCGTCACCGCCAACGTGTTCTTCTCGTCCGACCCGGCGAACCTCGACACGTTCCCGCACTTCAGCACCGATCTGCAGATGTTCACCACGACCATGACCCAGCCCGACCCGCAGCGATTCATGGACCAGTTCGTCAGCTGGGAAGTCGCGTCCAAGGAGAACAAGTGGGCCGGCCGCAATCCCACCCGCTGGCGCAACGAGGAGTACGATCGGACGTGGAAGGCCGCCGAGGCCGAGATGGACCCGGTCAAGCGGGCCGCCCACTTCATCAAGATGAACGACCTGCTCATCCAGAATATCGTCGTCATCCCCGTGGTGTTCCGCCCACGCGTCGCCGCCGTCTCGAACCGGATGCGCGATGTGGTGCAGAGCGGCTGGGACGGCGACTTCTGGGCGCTCGCCTACTGGTCGAAGCAGGCCTAGGTCAGGACCGTCGGCTGGGCAGGGCTCGGCGAGCCTGCCCGGCCGCCACTCCATCACGATGTCGAAGTACCTGCTGCGACGCACGCTGATCTCGATCCCGGTGCTGATCGGGATCAGCGCCGTCCTGTTCACGATCCTCGCGCTGGCGCCGGGCGATCCATTCGAGGAGCTGGCGACCAATCCCAACGTGCCGGCCGAGGTGCGCATGAACCTCCGGGCCAAGTTTGGCCTGGACGATCCCCTGCCCCTGCGCTACGCGCGGTGGGTGGTGTCGATGATGCGGGGCGACTGGGGCTTCTCGTTCGTCAGCCGGGTCAACGTGGACACGCTCATCTTGCAACGGCTGCCCGCGACGCTCATCGTCCTGGGCTCGGCGCAGCTCCTGGCAGTCCTGATCGCGATTCCAATCGGCACCTACTCGGCGCTCCGACCGTACTCGTTCTTCGACCAGGCGGCGACGACGCTGGCCTTCATCGGCTTCTCGCTGCCGACCTTCTTCACGGGCCTGCTCTTCATCCTGCTGTTCAGCATCCACCTGGACTGGCTGCCGTTCATCTATCGCGCCGACATCAGCGCGACGGGCTGGCGCTGGTACTGGGAGCATGTGAGGCAGGCAATCATGCCGGTAGCGGTGCTCGGGCTCTTCCAGGCGGCGTCGATGACGCGCTTCATGCGCGCCGCCGTGCTCGACGTCATCCGGCTCGAGTACGTCAATACGGCGCGCGCGAAGGGGCTGTCGGAAGGCGTCACCCTGGTCAAGCACGTGGTCCGGAACGCGCTCATTCCGGTCGTGACGCTCGTCGCCCTGCAGATCCCGACCATCTTCGGCGGCGCCATCGTCACCGAGCAGATCTTCCGCGTGCCGGGGATCGGCTCGCTGCTGATCGCCTCGATCCTGGCCAACGACACGCCGGTGGTCATGGCGGTGACGTTCATCTTCTCGTGCCTGGTGGTGGCGTCGAACCTCGCGGCGGATCTCCTGTACGGGTGGCTCGATCCGCGGATCTCCTACCGCTGATGGCCGCCCGGGTCACGTCGCGTTCCGTCCCCGGCGGCCTGGCGGTTGCGGCCTCCGAGCCGCGCTCGTCGCTCTGGCGCGAAACCGGCCGCCGCTTTGTCCGCCACCGGCTCGCGGTGGTCGGCTCGGTCGTTCTCCTGGCGATGGTGATCGCGGTTCTGGTGGGGCCGCTCGTCTGGCGTCAGCCCATCAACGAGATCGACTTCAAGGCAAAGCTCAAGGGTCCGACGTGGAGCCATCCGCTCGGCACGGACGACTTAGGGCAAGACATCCTGGCGCGCATGCTCTACGGCGGCCGGATCTCGCTCGCCGTCGGGATCGTCGCGATGCTGATCGCGATCTCCATCGGCACGGCGATCGGCGCGACCTCCGGGTACGTGGGCGGCACGCTCGACCATACGCTGATGCGACTCACCGACATGTTCCTCTCGCTGCCCGGCCTCCCGCTCCTGCTGCTGATCGTCTATCTGTTCCGCGACGCGCTCCGGAAGGCGCTGGGGCCCGAGGTGGGCGTGTTCATCCTGATCGTCGCGGTGATCGGGGGGCTACGCTGGATGCCGGTGGCGCGCCTGGTGCGCGCTCAGTTCCTGTCCCTGCGCGAGAAGGAATTCGTCGAGTCGGCTCGCAGTCTCGGGGCCCCGCCGCTCCGCCAGGTGGTTCGTCACATCCTGCCGAACTCGATGGGTCCGGTCATCGTGGCCGGCACGATCGACGTCGCGGCGGCGATCATCGCCGAGTCCACGCTGTCGTTCCTGGGGCTCGGGTTTCCGCCGGACATTCCCACGTGGGGCCGGATCCTCTATGACGCGAAGGACAACCTCGACTTCGCGCCCCACTGGGCCATCTTCCCGGGGACGGCGATCTTCCTCGCCGTCCTGTCGATCAATTACATCGGCGACGGCCTCCGCGACGCGCTCGACCCGCGGAAGGTCCTGGGGAAGTAGGCCTTTAGACCTGCGGCTTGCGGTCGCTCAGAGCCTGGCGAATCGCCAGCTCGAGCCGATCGATCCGCAATGGCTTCCGGAGCAGCGTGAACCCGAGCCGCCGGACGTGGGTGTCCATCTCGGCGCCCGATGCCGTGAGCATGATCACGCCCACGTCGGAGTCGCGGGTGCGGACGTTCTCGACGAGCTCGAGCCCCGAGCAGCCGGCCATCAGATAGTCGGTGAGCACGAGGTCGTAGCTCTTTTCCTTGAAGAGCGTCAGCCCCTCGGTGCCGCTCGCGGCCACGTCGGTGTCGTAGCCCCAGACCGTCAAGAGCTCGGATAGCAAACCTCTGACATAACGCTCGTCGTCGATAACCAGAACACGCGGTGCACTTAGCATGGCGGCACGCTACAGTGTTCGCCTCGCCGGGATCAATCGCGCGCATCGCCGCGCGAAAGGCGGAATTCTCACGACACACGTGCGCGTGGCTGCGCGGAGCGCGGCGCCGCGCGGTCGCGTGTGCGCGCGCATGCAGTTTCACACGATTCACAAGCACGCGTCGTTGCGAGAGCGCATCACACCGGGCGAATTTCATTTTGGGGATTCCTGGGGATAAGTGGATAAGCACGACCGAGGGGCCACGACGCGCCGACCCGATCGACGGTCAGCGCACCGCTCGCCCGATGCGGCCGTCGACCGCTGGGGCAATCTCCGCGCGCGCCGCGATCGCGTCGATGACGACCTGCGAGACCTGGGGACCGCTCTCCGCATCGACGA
>DASRIY010000024.1:0-2305 GCA_035649755.1 Candidatus Methylomirabilota bacterium | reverse complement strand
GGATACTACCCTATAATTCGGGCCGTCCCATCGGACCAGGAGAGACGAGATGACCGCGCTCCCGCGCTTCGGCCTCAACCGCTTCGACGGCCGCTCCGTCGACGCCTTCGCCGCGGACGTGCGGCGCGCGGAGGCGCTGGGGTGGGACGCCGCATTCCAGCCCGACTCGCAGCTCCGCCGGCGCGACACGTACGTCCTGATGGCGGCCGCCGCGCGTGTCACCGAGCGCATCCTCTTGGCCACGCTGCTGTCGAATCCGGTAAACCGCCATCCGACCGTCACGGCGGGGTCCATCGCCACGATCGACGAGCTCGCGCCCGGCCGCACGCTCCTCGGCTGGGGCGTGGGCGACACCGCGGTGCGCCTGGCCGGGCTCAAGCCGGCGCGCGTCGCCGAGCTGGAGGCGAGCACGCGCCTGATGCGCGCGCTGCTCGACGGCCAGGCTGTGGAAGTGGGCGCTCGTGAGCCGGCGCGCTTGCCGCACCACCGCCCCGTGCCCATCTGGATCGCGGCCGGCGGCCCGCGGACGCTGCGCATGGCCGGCGGGGTCGCCGACGGCGTGTTCATCCGCGTCGGCACACACCGGGCGAACATCACGAAGTCGATCGAGGAGATCCGGGCCGGCGCGATGGCCGCCGGTCGCGACCCGGCCAAGGTCGGGCTGGGCGCCGTGTTCCATACCGTCCTCGTCGAGGATCAGAAGCGCGCGCTCACGATGGGCAAGTCGATGGCGGCCGGCTACTACGAGTACTCGCCGATGCTCTTCGACCCGCCGCGCCTGACCTGGCCAGGGCCGGATCCCGAGAAGCTCAAGCGGGAGCGCAACGTCTTCCCCGACTTCCATCACGCGACCGATCTGGAGGCCAGCGGACGCGTGGTCGATTTCCTGCCCGAGGCCGCGGCTGACGCGTTCTGCCTGCGCGGCGGCGCGTCGGAGATCGTCGCGCAGCTGCTCGACGTGCTGCGCTCGGCCCCGGCGAGATTCGACTACGTGTGCCTGCACCCGATCCCCAACCCGACGGCCCCCGACGACCCGGAACGCGGCTTCATGGCCCGGGTCGCGCGCGAGGTGCTGCCGCCGGTACGCGCCGCCCTTGCCGCGCAAAAATAACGAAGACAGACAAGGAGCCCCCGCGATGGCAGCCAGTCCTCCGCGCGGTCTCAACATACGAAAGCGCACGCCGGTGTCGGCGCGCGCCCGGCAAGCCGAGCTGCCGCCGCAGCTCGTGAAGTACGTGGAGACCGGCGAGTCGCTGGTTGCCGAGCCGTTCAAGGGACTCACGCTCGACGGCACCCTCCTGCCCGACCTCTTCCCCGTCCAGAAGACCGGGATCGCCACGACGCCCATCACCGACGCCGCCCGGGCGTTCCTGACCTCGCTGAGCGACGGGCAGCGGGCACGCGCGCTCTTCCCACTCGAGAGCGACGCCTGGCGGCGCTGGAGCAACATCCATCCTTTCCTGATGCGCCACGGCGTCAGCCTGGACGAGATGAGCCCGGCGCAGCGCGAGGCCGCGCTCGCGCTGGTTCGCGAAAGCTTGAGCGCTCAGGGCTTCCAGACGGCGCGCGACGTCATGCGCCTGAACGAGCTCGTCCTGGCCATCACCGGCAGCCACGCTGAGTACGGCGAATGGCTCTACTGGATGAGTGTCATGGGCACGCCGTCGGCTGACGGGCCCTGGGGCTGGCAGATCGACGGACACCACCTCATCGTCAACTGCTTCGTCCTGGGCGATCAGATCGTGATGACGCCGATGTTCCTGGGCTCCGAGCCGGTGGCGGCGGACGAGGGCCCGTACGCCGGCACGCGGGTGTTCCAGGCCGAGGAACAGGGCGGCCTGGCGATCATGCGCGCGCTGACGCCTGAGCAGCGCCGCCGGGCGACGATCGGGGCCGAGCTGCCGGGCGAGCTGTTCACGGCGGCGTTTCGCGACAACCTCGAGCTGAAGTACGAGGGCATCCGCGGCGACGTCTTGTCGAGCGGCCAGCAGCGGTTGCTACTCGACGTGCTCGAGACCTACATCGGCCGCATCCGGCCGCGCCACGCCGCGGTCCGGCTCGACGAGGTGAAGCAGCACTTCGCGGAGACCCACTTCGCGTGGATGGGCGGCGCCGACGAGGAGAGCGTCTTCTACTACCGCATTCACAGCCCGGTCATCCTGATCGAGTTCGACCACCAGCGTGGGATCGCCTTCGACAACGACGCGCCCTCGCGTCATCACATCCACACGGTGGTCCGGACTCCGAACGGCAACGACTACGGGCGGGACCTCCTGCGCCAGCATCACGCGCGCTTCGACCACAC
>DASRIY010000023.1:0-3341 GCA_035649755.1 Candidatus Methylomirabilota bacterium | reverse complement strand
GTTCTCGACGCTGGTCTTCCACGGCGCCGGCTGGAGCTTCTCGACACTCTGCTGCAGGGCCGGCGGGAGCGTCGGCTTGAGGCCCGGAATGGCGTCGAAGAAGGTGCGATCGGCGACCATCGGCGCGACGACCGCACGCATGCCGACCTCCGCGTAGGCCCCGCCGACCGCCTGCAACCCCTCGAGCGTCGGGGCCGGCCACTCGAACGCGAGGTCGTAGCAGGCAGTGCAGCCCTTCAGCACCATCTCGACCGCGCCGAGCTTCGCGCTCAGGCGCTTGTCCTCGAGCGATCGGTTGCCGCCGATCCACGACGCGGCCGTCAGCAGGAGCTCGAGTGTCCAGCGATCGCCCATGCCCTTGGCGAGGTTGCCGTGGGCATGTGTGTGCGCATTGATCAGTCCGGCGTGGAGGAGCTTGTCGCGCGCGTCCACGACGCTCGCGTCCGCCGGGGCGGCCAGGCCGGGCGCGCCGATCTCGGTGATGGTGTCGCCGGTGATCAGGATGTCAGCGGGGTCCGCTCGATGGCCTCGCGCGTCGAGGACACGCCCGCCGCGGATGATCGTCGCCATGAGCTTCCTCAGCCGCTCAGCGCCTGGCCTTGGCGTCCTGGATCGCGCGCCACACGCGCTCGGCGGTCACTGGCATGTCGAGATGACGCACGCCGAGCGGCGCCAGCGCGTCGTTGACGGCGTTGAGCAGCGCCGGCAGCGCGCCCACCGTGCCGGCCTCGCCCACCCCCTTGGCGCCGAGCGGATTCACCGCGGTCGGCACCTCGTGCGAGTCGACGTCGAAGGCGGGCATGTCGTCGGCGCGCGGCATCGCGTAGTCCATGAACGACCCGGCCAGCAGCTGGCCCGTCGTCGGCTCGTAGGTCAGATCCTCGTAGAGGCCCTGCCCCAGGCCCTGGACGATGCCGCCGTGAATCTGCCCCTTCACGAGCATGGGATTCACCATGCGGCCGACGTCGTCGACGACGGTGTGGCGGAGGACGCTGACCGCGCCGGTCTCCTCGTCGACCTCGACCTCGCAGATCTGCGAGCCGTTCGGGAACGTGACGGCCGACGGCGTGAACGACGCTTCCTCGCTGAAGCCCGGCTCCATCCCTTGCGGCAGCTGGCGCGGCACGTACGCGGCGCGCGCGACGTTGGCGAACGTCACGCCGCGATCGGTGCCTGTCACCGTGAACTTCCCGTCCTTGTGGACGACGTCCTCCGGCGCGGCCTCCAGGAGGCGCGCGGCGATGCGCCGGCCCCGCTCGATGACTTTCTCGGTCGCGCGCGTCACCGCCGAGCCGCCGACCGTGAGCGCGCCCGACCCGCCGTTGCCGCGCCCGGCGCCCAGCAGGTCGCTGTCGCCCCAGAACACCTGGATGCGCTCGGGCGGCACGCCGAGGCGGTCGGCCACGATCTGGGTGAAGGCCGTCTCGTTTCCCTGACCCATCGACGTCGAGCCCGCGAACAGCGACACGGAGCCGTCAGCGTTGATGCGCAGCTCGGCCGTGTCCGGGTTCATCGCCGTGTAGGGCCCGCCGGCCACCTCGATGGGGTTGGCGATGCCGAAGCCGCGCAGCTTGCCTCGCTGCCGCGCTTCGGCGCGACGCTTCTCGAAGCCTACCCAGTCCGCAAGCCCGAGCGCCATGTCCATGCCGCGCCCGAACTCGCCGCAGTCATACGTGAAGACGAGCCCGGTCTTGAACGGCATCGCGGAGGCCGGGATGAGGTTTCGCCGGCGCAGCTCGATCGGATCGATCTTGAGCTCGCGCGCGGCCACGTCGATGACGCGCTCGATGGCGTACGTGGCCTCCGGGCGGCCTGCGCCGCGGTAGGGACCCGTCGGCGTCGTGTTCGAGAACAGGCCGGTCGTCTGCACGTGGATGGCCGGCGTCGTGTACACCCCGGCGATGCCGCCCACGTTGTTGGTGCCCGGGCCGGCGCTGCGCGGCGTGAGATAGGCGCCGATGTTGAGATTGATGGCGACGCGGAGGGCCAGGAACTTCCCGTTGGCGTCGAGCGCCAGCTCGGCGGTCGAGACGTTGTCGCGGCCGTGCTCGTCGGTCACGAACCCCTCGCGCCGGTCTGACGTCCACTTCACCGGCCGTCCCAGCCGCTTCGCGGCCCACAGCACCAGCACGGGCTCCGGATAGGCGCCGCTCTTCATGCCGAAGCTGCCACCGACCTCGCCGGTGATCACGTGCATGTTGCTCTGCGGAACCTTGAAGACCTGCTCGGCGAGCAGCGTGCGAAGCGCGTGCGGGTGCTGGATCCCGGTGTGCAGCGTGTAGCGGCCGGTGCGGCGGTCCCATTCCCCGACCGCCCCGCGCGGCTCCATGGGCGCGGCCGCCACGCGCGTCACGACGAAGTCGAGCCGCGTGACATGGGCGGCGCCCGCGATGCCCCGCGCGACGGCGTCCTTGCTACCGGCTTCCCAGACGAACGCGACGTTGTCCGGCACCTCGTTCCAGACCGCCGGGGCGCCCGCCCGCATAGCATCAGCCGTCACGGCGACGGCGGGCAGAGGCTCGTAGTCGACGGCGACCAGCTCGGCCGCGTCGATCGCCTGCTCGATCGTCTGGGCCACGACGAGCGCCACCGGGTCGCCGACGTGACGGGCGCGACCCCGGACCAGCGCCGGCCGCGACGTGGCGAATGCCGGCGTTCCGTCACGGCGCTTTCGCGTCTTGTCGGTGGGTAGATCGCCGAGCTTGTCGGCCGCGAGGTCCTCGCCCGTGAACACGCCGAGCACGCCGCTGGCCCGCCGCGCCGCCGAGGTGTCGATCGACCGAATGGCGGCGTGCGCGTGGGGGGACCGGACGATGAACGCGTACGCCTGGTTCGCCAGGTTCACGTCGTCCGAGTAGCGGCCGTACCCCTGGACGAGGCGCGGGTCCTCCACGCGGCGCACCGACTGCCCGATAGCGAATTTTTCGACGACGATGGGGTCACTCATGATGGTGCCGAAGTATACGCGAGGCGGCGGGAGTCGAAAAGAGAGACGCCGCCGTGGTAGAAAAAGAGCCATGACCATCACACGTCGTTTCGCGATCGGCTGTCTGATGCTCGGATACGTCCTGTTCGCGGCCGGCTTCGCCGGCGAGGCCGCCGCGCAGGTGAAGCCTGAAGGTGAAATGCGCTGGGCGCTCTACGTCACCCTCTCCCCGGTGTGGTTCGATCCGGGCGAAGTCGTCGGCCAGATCACGCCCTTCTGGGTGCTCTACGCTCTCCACGACGCGCTGGTGAAGCCGATGCCCGGCAACCAGATGACGCCGAGCCTCGCCGAGTCCTGGACAGTGAGCGCCGATCAGCGCGCCTACGAGTTCAAGCTGCGCGAGGGGCTGAAGTTC
>DASRIY010000022.1:0-16200 GCA_035649755.1 Candidatus Methylomirabilota bacterium | reverse complement strand
GACGACTACCTGAAGGTCTACGGGCGTATCCTCAGCCAGGTGCGCGAGCCGGTCATCATCCACTGGCTCGGCGAGATGTTCGACCCGGCGCTGGCAGGCTACTGGGGCTCACCCGATCTCGACCGCGCGACCGAGACGCTGCTGGCGATCGTGAGCGAGCACGCGGCGAAGATCGACGGCGTGAAGATCTCGCTGCTCGAGCAGCGGCGCGAGATCGCGATGCGCCGGCGCTTCCCGCGCGGCGTGCGCATGTACACCGGCGACGATTTCGATTATCCGACGACCATCCGCGGCGACGGCGAGCGCGTCAGCGACGCGCTGCTCGGCATCTTCGACGTCATCGCTCCGGCGGCCTCCGCCGCGCTGAAGGCGCTCGACGCGGGCGATCTCGTCCGCTACGAGGCGATTCTGGGCCCGACCCTCCCGCTGGCGCGCCACGTCTTCGGGGCGCCCACGCGCTTCTACAAGACGGGCGTCGTGTTCGCCGCCTACCTGAACGGCCATCAGTCTCACTTCCGGATGGTCGGCGGCATGGAGAGCGCGCGCTCGATCGCGCACCTGGCCGAGCAGTTCGTCCTGATGGACCGCGCCGGACTGCTGCGCGACCCGGAGCTCGCCACCGAGCGCATGCGGCGTGTTCTCGTGCTCGCCGGCGTCGACTAGACAAGCCGTCTGGACTTGAACGGGAGGATCGAGCGGCGCGACTTCCTGAGCGGTCTCTTGCTGTGCCTCTCGTCGCGGCCGACCGATGCCGTGGCGCAGGCGAGCTCGAGGACCTTCCGAATTGGTGACCTGCATCCGGCACGCCGTGACACTGTCCGCGGGTGGGAAGGTGAGCTGGGCAAGCTCGGGTATGTCCAGGGGCGCAACCTGGTGATCGAGCGCCGCGACGCCGGCGGCCAACCCGAGCGGCTGGCCGCCCTGGCGAGCGAGCTCGTGCGTGCCAGGGTCGACCTGATCGTCGCGACCGGCGGAGACGCCATCATCGCGGCCAAGGGCGCCACGTCCACGATTCCGATCGTCATGGCGTACGGCGCGGCCCCGGTTGAACGAGGGTATGTGATGAGCCTGTCGCGCCCCGGCGGCAACGTCACCGGCGTTGCCTATGCGGCCGAGGGGACGCTCATTCCCAAGCGCCTGGAGCTGCTCACCCTTGTAGCTCCAGCAGCCCGGCGGATCGGCATACCAGATGACGGGTCCGATCAGTTCAGGCTCGTTCTCAGGGAAGCCGAGACGGTCGCGCGAAGACTCGATGTTCAGCTCGTCACGGTCGACGCGCGCCGCGGGCAGTATGCTCAGGCGTTCGCCGACCTGAAGGCCAAGCAGGCCGATGCTTTCTACGCCGGATCGAGCCCGATCCACAACCAGGATCGGCGCGAGCTCATCGCGCTCGCGGCCCGGTACCGGCTCCCCGCGATCTGGGAGTGGCGAACACACGCCGAGGCTGGCGGTCTCTTGTCGTACGGTGCCAAGGTCGCGGAGCTCGAGGCCCGCGTCGCGGTCTTCATCGATCGGATCCTCAAGGGCGCCAACCCGGCCGAGCTACCCGTGGAGCAGCCCACGGTGTTCGAGCTGGTCGTGAATCGAAAGACCGCCGGAGCGCTCGGGCTCACGATCCCGCCGGCCGTGCTCCTGCGCGCCGACCACGTCATCGACTAGGAGTCCACTTCCCGCCTACAGGACGTGAATCCACGGACGCGCGGTCAATGCGTCGGGCTTCCAGAAGCCGGACTCCGAGAACCAGCGAATCGCCTCGGCCTGGTCGGTTGTCTTCACGACCGCCAGGGTGTTGCCGCCCTCGAAGAACCCGCCGAACGCCACGCGACCGGCGCCTCGCATCTCGATGAGCGCGAACTGCGCCATGTCGGGCTCGGCGACCGGCCCTTCCACGAGCGTGGCCCGGCGTGAGCCGTCGAGCACCACCGGCGGCAGCTCCCACGGCTCGACGAACTGCGCGTAGCTCCGGGGCTCGTAGCGGGTCCACACGCCGCCCGTCCAGTACGGATCTTCCTCGATCGCGTACTTGAGCTGCGCCGGCTGCTGCAGGCGATAGAAAAGGTCGGCGGTGGCGCCATCGGTCGAGGGGCCGCCCCCGATGAGAATGCCGTTGGCGCGCAGACCTTGGAGCCGCTCGATGTGCTCGCGCCGATGTCCCTCGCGTCGGGTGAGATAGTCCGCGGCGGCGGTGATGGCGATGTGAAAGACGATCACGTGTGTCCCCCCATGTTACTGTGCATCAGATGGATCTTTTCGAGCGATTCCGCTCGGGCTATCCGTTCCCGCTCGACGACTTCCAGATTCAAGCCATTCGCGCCATCGAAGCCGGGCAGTCGGTCATCGTCTCGGCGCCGACCGGAGCGGGCAAGACGCTCGTGGCCGAGTTCGCGATTCATGCCGCGCTCGCCGCCGGTCGCCGCCTAGCCTACACGACTCCGCTCAAGGCGCTGTCGAACCAGAAGTTTGCCGATTTTACCCGCGCGTTCGGTTCCGACTCGGTGGGAATTCTCACTGGCGACGTCAAAGTGAACCCGCATGCGCCGATCCTCGTCATGACAACCGAGATTCTGCGCAACGCGCTCTACGGGAGCGGCCTCGACGGGCTCCGCTACATCGTGCTCGACGAATGCCATTACATGGGCGACGAGGGGCGCGGCACGGTCTGGGAAGAGATCATCGTCGCCGCGCCGGACGACGTGGTGCTGGTCGGCCTCTCGGCCACTGTCGCCAACGTCAAGGAGATTGCCGACTGGATCTCGATCGTTCACCGGCCGATCGTGCCGATCTACCATCCGCACCGGCCGGTGCCGCTCGCGTACGTCATCGCCGACCTGGCCGGCGAGATCCACGAGCTGGCGGCGGTCCGCGCCGGGCGCGCGCGGGTCATCGGCGACGAGCCGCGCGGACCCGACGACCGCGGCCGCTGGTACACGCGGCGCGTCGTGCATCCGACCGTCCTCATCGAGGCGCTCGAGGCGCGGAGCTGGCTGCCCGCGATCTACTTCATCTTCAGCCGTGCCGGCTGCGAGCGCGCCATGCAGGACGTCCTCACGGAGGGCAAGGGCCTGCTGGCGCCGGCGCAGCAGCGCGAGGTCGACACCGCGATCGGCGAGCTGATCCGGGAGAGTCCCACCGTCGCCGAGTCGACGCTGAACCAGAGCGTGTTCGAGGCGCTGCGGATGGGGATCGGGCTCCATCACGCGGGGATCCTGCCGAGCCTCAAGCGGCTCATCGAGGTGCTCTTCGAGCGGGGCCTCTGCAAGGTCGTGTTCGCGACCGAGACGATGGCGCTCGGCATCCACATGCCGGCGCGGTCGGTGGTGCTCCAGGGGATTACCAAGCGGACCGACCGCGGCTTCCGCGCGCTCTCGCACAACGAGCTGACGCAGATGGCGGGCCGCGCCGGACGCCGCGGGATCGATCCCGAGGGCACCTGCGTGGTCGCGCTCGACGCCCGCGACGGGCTCGATGACATCCTGCGCGTGGTCGACGGCTCGCCGGAGCCCATCGAGAGCCAGTTCAAGCTCGGCTACGGCTCGGTGGCGCTCCTGCTCTCGACCGGCGCGGCGCCGGAGGTGCTGCGGCGGCGCATCGAGTCGTCGTTCGGGCAGTACCAGAACCTCAAGCGCATTCGCGAGGTCGAGAACGACGTCCAGACGCTCGAGCGCTCGGTGGAAACGCTGCGCGGCTATGCCGCGCCGTGCGGCGACTTCCAGCGCATCGGCCGCTATCGGCGCGCGCGCAACGAGATCGAGGTTCGCCGCCGGGCGCTCGGCCGGGGGCCGGGAGGCCGCGGGGAGCGCCCGGTCGTGGAGGCGGAGCCCGGCCGCCTGGTGCTCGTTCGCCGCGGAGGCGCGCCGACGCTCGCGATGGTGCTCGGGATCCACGCCATTCGCGGGCATCGTGTGCTCATCGACGCGCTCCTGCCGCACGGCGCCACGGTGCGGGTGAAGAGCGGCGTGATCAAGCGGATCTTCTGGGCCACGCCGCCGCTCCACGTGCCGCGCGATCGGGGCCGGTCTGAGCGCGGGGCAAGCGACGGGCGCGGGCTCCGCCACCTGGCCGCCGAGCTTGGACGTCTCTCGGTGGCCGAGCTGGTCGAGCGCGAGCGCGCGCAGGGTCCGGAGGCCACGCTGGCCGCGATCGAATGTCATCGCTGCCCCTGGGGGGCCACCGCCCGCTGCGACCGCGAGTGGCGCGAGCTGGAAACCGCCACTGAGCGGCTGGGTATCCGCCGGCGGCAGCTCGAGGCGCTGCGCTCGGCGTACTGGCAAGAGTTCCTGCGGGTGGTCGAGGTGCTGGAGCAGTTCGGCGCGGTGCGCGACCAGAAGCTCGAGTCGAAGGGGCGGCTCATCGCCGGTTTGCGGCACGACAACGAGCTGCTCGTCGCCGAGATCGTGTCGCACGGGGTCTTCAACGACGCGACCGGGCCGGAAGCGGCGGCGATCTGCTCGGCGCTGATCGAGGAGGCGCGCTCGGGCGACCCGGCGGCCGCGCGTCTGTTTCTGCGCAAGCGACCCAAGCTCAAGCGCAAGCTCGACCAGCTCACGCGCATCTCCGACACCGTGCAGGAAGCGCAGCGGGCGCGACACCTGCGCATGCCCGTCGCGGTGCACGCCGGATTCATGCCCTCGGTCTTCCGCTGGGCGGCCGGGGAGGACGACTGGAGCGGGATCGTCGAGGAGTCGTTCGGGGGCCACGAAGGCGACCTGATCCGCGCCATGCGGAGACTGATCGACGTGCTCCGCCAGCTGGCCGACAGCGAGGAGGTGCCCGCCGAGACGAGCCGGCTCCTGGCCCACGTCGCGCGCGCGATCGATCGTGGCATCGTTCTGGAGTCGGCCCTGATATGATTCGAGGCGTGAGGGGCCTCGCGCTCGTTGCGATCCTGACGGTCCTGGTCGGATGCGGGGCGCTTCGCATCAAGGAGCAGCGCACCTCGCAGGGGCCGATGGCCGAGGATCTGTTCGTGACGATGGTCTACATAGCCAACGGCCGGGAGCCGAACTTCGACGAGCGCCGTCACTGGGATAACCAACTCGACCTGCGGATCTCGCAGTACTTGCACGCCCACCCGGACGCCGCCAGCTCGACCGACGTGAGCACGTTCCGGTTCTTGAAGCAGGCGTCGGTCGGGCAGACCAACGAGCAGGTCCTGATCCTCCTCGGCCCGCCCATGGCGCGGACCACGGACGAGGCGGAGATGGAGAAGCTCGCGCGCCGGTACTGGCCGTACATCAAGGGCAACGCCACCGAGGCGTGGGTGTATCCCGACGGCTGGAACCTGTACTTCAAGGACTCCACGCTGGTCGACATCACGCAGTACCTGGTGCCCTGATGGCCGACGTCAGCCTGACCGCGGCGTTCTCGACCGTGCCGGCGGCCGAGGCCGAGGAGATCAAGCGGGTCCTGGTCGAGACCGTGCAGCAGCTCGCGACGGACGACGGCGCCTTCAAGCGTGCGAAGCTGGTCTTCACCGAATCTGACGAGCGCTGCGGCCTGACGGCCGAGCTCGACGGTGTGAAGCGCGAGGGGGTTCCCCTCCAGCTCGACATCGACCAGCTCGAGGACGCGAAGACCTCCGCGGGCGCGCGCGCTCAGCTCAAGGAAGCGCTCCGGCTCTACTTCCGTCGCGTCCTTGGCAAGTAGCGACGCGGGCGTCCACCTCTTCACCTGGCGCGGCTGCGTTTTTCGCGTTCCCGACGCGGTGCAGCCCCCCAAGGCCGGCTCGCTCCTCTTCTGCCGTAACCTCGCCGTCCGTCCCGGAGAACGCGTCCTCGAGATCGGCGCCGGGCTCGGCCTGGCCGCCGTCCTGGCGGCGAAGGCGGGAGCGACGGTCGTCGCCACCGACGTCCTTCCGGAGGCGGTCGAGGTCATGCGGGCCAACGCGAGCCTCAACGGCGTCGTCGTGGACGCACGGATCGGCGATTGCTACGCGCCCGTCGCGGGCGAGCGCTTCGATCTCGTCTGCACGAACGCTCCCCAGATGCCTACCCCCGCGAATCGCGCCCGGCGCGACGCGGCGGCGCTCGCCGACAACGGCGGCGTCGACGGCTGGGAGATGCTAGACCGCGTGATCGAGGGGGCCTGCCGGCATCTGCGGCCGGCCGGCCGGCTCGTCTTCACGATCTTCGCGTTCCTGGGCCAGAAGGCCGCCTTCGCGAAGCTCGAGGCGGTGGGGCTCACGCCATCGATCGTGGCCCGCGAGGTCCAGTCGTTTCCCCGGATCGGATACGAGCGTCTGGAGCATATCCGTGCCCTCGACAACGAAGATTCCGTTTCGGCCGGCCAGCCTGAGACTATCGACCGACTGGTCATTCAGGGGGTGCTCCCGCGATGATCGATCGATGACTCGCCGACTCATCGTGAACGCGGACGATTTCGGCCTGGCGCCGGGCGTCAGCACCGGGATCCTGGCCGCACACCGCCACGGGATCGTCAGCAGCACGACCCTCCTGGCCACCGTGGCCATCGACGCCGAGTCGGTGGGCGCGCTGCTCGACAGCGGCCTCGGCGTCGGGCTCCACGTGAACCTCACGCTCGGCCGTCCGCTCTCGGGCGGGCGGTCCCTCGTCGACGGTGACGGCCGCTTCGTGCGCGACGCGCGCCACGCGGCGGCGCGGGCGAACGCCGTCGACGTCGAGCGCGAGGTGGCGGCGCAGATCGAGAAGTTCGAGTCGATCGCGAAGCGGCCGCCCACGCACCTCGACACCCACCACCACGTCGGGCTCCTGGTGCCGGTCGCCGAGGTAGTGATCGATGCCGCTCGGCGTCTCGGCGTGCCCGTGCGGAGCCAGAACTCCGAGGCCCGCACCCGGGCGCGGTCGGCGGGGCTGCGAACGCCGGATCACTTCTTCGGCGAATCCGGGCCCGGAGCGTACTGGTCGCTCTCGCGAACGCTGGCTCACCTCAGAGAGCTCCCGTCGGGCGTCTCGGAGTTCATGACGCATCCCGGGTGGCTCGACGATACGCTTTCCTACAGCCGCTACGGGCGGCAGCGCGAGACCGAGATGGTCGGCCTCGGCACCCCCGCGGCGCGCGCGGCGGCGGCAAGCCTCGGCATCCAGCTCTGCCACTTCGGCGACCTTTAGGCGCAAGTAGTTGGAGAGCAACACTTCATGAGTCGGTTGATCCTCGGAGTCGATGTCGGTGGCACCAGCACCGCCGCAGGAGCAATGACGTCTGATGGTGATGTGATCGGCTGGCAAAGCGCGCCGACTCGCGGCGCGACCGATCCGGTGGCGATGATGACCGCGCTGATCGCGGGCGTGCGCAAGGCCGTCGGTTACCGAGCTGACACTATCGAGGCCGTCGGAGTCGGCGTGCCCGGACCGGTCGACGCCGCGCACGGTCGCATCGGCGAGCCGGTCACCCACGTGCCTGCGCTCGCCGGCCGGCCTCTCGGCCCCGAGCTCCGCGAGCGCCTGCGCCTGCCGGTGTTCGTGGACAACGATGTCAATGCCCTCGCGCTCGGCGAATGGATGTTCGGGGCCGGTAAGGGCAGCCATTCCCTCGTCGTTCTCGCGGTCGGGACGGGCATCGGCGCCGGCATCGTCATCGGCGGTCGCGTGGTCCGCGGCGTGGCGGGCTTCGGCGGCGAGCTGGGGCACGTGCCTGTCAAGTTCGACGGCCCGCGGTGCTTCTGCGGGGGGCGCGGCTGTGTGTCGGTCTACGCGAGCGGGCGAGGGATCGCCGACGCGGCTCGGGCGCGCGTCGCCGGCAATCCGCACGCAGCGCTGGTGAGGGCGGCAGCCGATGATCCGCAGGGCATCACGGCGCCCCTCGTCTTCCGCGCCGCGGCTGAGGGCGACGTCGTGGCCGCCTCGATCGTCGACGAGGCGTGCCAGGCCATGGGCGCGATGCTCGGGATCATCGTGAACGGCCTGAATCCCAAGGTCATCGTCATCACCGGCGGAGTCGCCCAGTCGCTTCTTTCGCTCGAGCCGAAGATTCTCGGCGCGGCGGCCGAGTACACGCTGACGCGGGCGCTCGCCGCCACACGCATCACCATCGTTCCGGGGGACAAGCGGCTGGGTGTGCGCGGCGCCGCGGCACTCGCGCTGTACGCGGAAAGGACATCGCTATGAAAGCCATCACCTTCCAGGGCGTGGGCGACGTGCGGGCGAAGGACGTCGCCGATCCCAAGATCGTCGATCCGAGCGACGTCGTGCTCCGCATCACGACCAGCGCGGTGTGCGGCTCGGATCTGCACCAGTATCACGGCCGCGGCGGCGCGCTCGTGCAGACCGGCGCCATCATGGGCCACGAGTTCATGGGCACCGTGGAGGACGTGGGCGCGGGCGTCCGGCAGCTCCGGCGGGGTGATCGGGTGATCGTGCCGTTCTCCGTGTCGTGCGGCGCCTGCGAGTGGTGCCGGCGCCGGCTGCCGACCCAATGCGCCACTACCGGCCGCGCCGTCTTCGGCGGCCGATTCGGTCACGTCTGGGGCGGCGGGCAGGCGGAATGGGTGCGCGTGCCGTTCGCGGAGCATCTCTGCGAGAAAGTGCCGGCCGAGCTGTCCGACAACGACGCGATCTTCCTCGGTGACATCCTCTCCACCGGGTACTGCTGCGCCGAGAACGGCGGCATTCGCCCGGGCGACAGCGTTGCTGTCTTCGGCGCGGGGCCCGTCGGCTTGCTGGCGATGCAGGCGGCGCAGCTCTTCGGGCCGGCAAGGCTCTTCGCCGTCGACCGGGTCGGCTACCGGCTCAAGCTCGCCGAAGAGTTCGGCGCCGAGCCGGTGAGCCTCGAGCGCGGCGACCCAGCCGAGCAGCTCCGGGCGCGGACGGGCGGCCGCGGGCCCGACGTGGTGCTCGAGTGCGTGGGCCATGAGACGCCGTTTACCCAGGCGATCCAGGCCGTGCGTGCGGGTGGGGCCGTCTCTTCGGTCGGGGTCTACGTGGAGGCGAGCATGGGCTTCCCGGCGCGCGAGGCGTTCTTCAAGGATCTCTCGCTGAAGATGGGCATCTGCAACGCGCGCAACTACATGGCGCCGCTGTTGCCGCTGGTGCAGGGCGGCAAGCTCCGTCCGGCGCGCATCATCACCCACACGATGGCGCTCGGCGACGCGCCGAAGGGCTACGCCATCTTCGATCGCAAGGAAGACCAGGCGATCAAGGTGATGCTGAAGCCCTGACCTACGCGGGGGGCGGTGTGGGCTCGGGACCCTTTTTCAGAAGCTCGTCGAGAATGCGCGGCAGCTTGGCGACCGCCGCCTCGCCGTGGAGGCGCGACACCATCTCGCCCTTCTGGTCGATCACGACCGTATACGGCGTGCCCTTGAAGCCGAAGCCGTTGCCGATCGTCAGCTTTGGATCGAGCGCGATCGGATAGGTAGGCTTGTACTTCCGCACGAAGGCGCGCGTGTCGGCCGCGGTGTCCTGGACGTGTATCGCCAGCACTTCGACGCCGCGCGGCCGGTAACGGTCGAAGACCCGGCCGAGCGCGGGAGATTCCTTCGCGCACGGCTTGCAGTAGGACGCCTGGAAACGCAGCACCAGGATCTTCTTGCCGACCAGGTCGTGCGAGTCGATCGTGGTCGTGCCGTCGAGGAGAGTCACTTTGAAGCCCGGCGCCGCCGGCGCGCCTTCGGCGCGGACCGCCAGCAGGAGGAGCAGCGCGAGGGAGAGCAGGCGGCCGGCCACCCCACTATAGTACGCGTAGCCCGCGGTCCCTGACCACCGAGTATAATGGCGCCGTGAACGACCTCGAGCGTGAGCTCCGCGGGAGAATCCGCGGAGACGTCCGGTTCGATCAGGGATCCCGCCTCCTCTACTCGACCGACGCCTCCATGTACCAGGTAGAGCCCGTGGGCGTCGTCATTCCGCGCGACGCCGACGACGTCCAGGCGGCCGTCGAGATCGCCGGCAAGCTCGGTGTCGCGATCCTGCCGCGCGGCGGGGGGACGTCGCTCACGGGCCAGACGGTCAATCACGCGCTCGTGCTCGATTGCTCGCGCTACATGGACCGCGTCCTCGAGGTGAACACCGAGGAGCTCTGGGCTCGCGTTCAGCCCGGGCTCGTGCAGGACAACCTGAATCACCACGTCCGCCCGATGGGCCTCGGCTTCGGTCCGGACACGTCCACGTCGAACCGCGCGACGCTCGGCGGCATGCTCGGCAACAACTCGGGCGGCTCACACTCGATCGCCTACGGTCTCACCGTCGACCACGTGATCGAGCTGACGACCATTCTGGCCGACGGCTCGCGGTGCGTGTTCGGCGAAGTGACGCCCGAGCAATTCGAGGCCAAGTGCCGGGCCCCGGGGCTCGAGGGGCAGATCTACCGCGAGATCGCGCGGATCCGCGAGACCTACGGCGAGGAGATCCGCACGCGCTATCCCGCCCACTGGCGGCGCGTCTCGGGCTACAACCTGAACGAGCTGGTGGGCGTCGGGCTCAGACCGCCGCGCGCCGCCGGCGAGCCCCTGAACGTCGCCCGGCTCATCGTCGGCTCTGAAGGCACGTTCGTGGCGGTCGTCGAGGCGAAGATGCGCCTGATCCGGCGGCCCAAGCGCACGGCCCTCGACGTCATCCATTACCGCGACGTCCAGGAAGCGCTCGAGTCCTCACAGGCTATCCTCGAGACGGGCCCGTACGCGGTCGAGCTGACCGACAAGATGATCCTCGACCTCGCGCGCCGCAACATCGAGCAGTCAAAGCGTATGGGCTTCGTCCAGGGCGACCCCGAGGCGATCATGATCGTCGAGTACGCGGGGGAGTCGGAGGGCGAGGTTCGCGCGAAGGTCGAGGCGCTCGAGGCGCGCCGGCAGCGCGAACGGTTCGGCTACGCCGCGCACACCGCCCTCGAGCCGGCCGAGGTGAATTCGATCTGGAACCTGCGCAAGGCGGGGCTTGGCCTGCTCCTGGGCATGAAGGGCGACAAGAAGCCGATCGCGTTCGTCGAGGACACCGCGGTCGAGCCGCGGCACCTCGCGGAGTTCGTCGCGCGCTTCCGGGAGATCTTCGCCAAGCACGACACGGTCGGCGCCTACTACGGCCACTGCTCGGTCGGCTGCCTGCACATCCGCCCGGTCATCGACCTCAAGACGCCGCGCGGCCTCGAGCAGGTGCGCGCCATCGCCGACGAGATCACCGACCTGGTGGTGAAGTTCCGCGGGACCATCTCGAGCGAGCACGGCGACGGGCGCGCGCGCAGCCCGTTCCTGGAGCGGATGTACGGCCCCCGGATCATGCAGGCGTTCCGGGAGCTCAAGCACGCCTTCGATCCAGACAACCGCATGAACCCCGGCAACATCGTCGCGCCGGCCGCGGTGACCGAGCACCAGCGCTACGGCGCCCAGTACACGACCTGGGAGCCGAAGACGCTCCTGGACTTCTCCGAGCAGGGCGGGTTCGCGGCGTCGATCGAGATGTGCAACGGCGTCGGCGCCTGCCGCAAGACGCTCGAGGGCACCATGTGCCCGTCGTACATGGCCACGAAAGACGAGGAGCACTCGACGCGCGGCCGCGCCAATGCGCTGCGCGCCGTGCTCTCGGGGCGCGTGCCGCCGGCGGAGTTCACCGGCAAGCGGCTCTACCAGGTCATGGACCTGTGCCTCGAATGCAAGGGGTGCAAGGCGGAGTGCCCGGCGAACGTCGACATGGCGAAGCTGAAGTATGAGTTCCTGCACCACTACTACCAGGCCAACGGGCTGCCGCTGCGCAATCGCATGTTCGGGCGCGTCGCGCGGATGAATCGTCTGGCGTCGCGCGCGCCGGCCCTCTTCAACTGGCTGTCGGGGCTCTCCGTGAGCCGCTGGGCCCTCGAGAAGGTGGCGGGTATCGATCGCCGCCGCCCGCTGCCGTCGCTGGCGCCGGAGTCGTTCACCGATTGGTTCGCCAAGCGCACGCCGCCGGCCGCGGCGCCGCGGGGCGAGGTGGTGCTGTTCAACGACACGTTCACGACCTACAACGTGCCGGACATCGCGCGGGCCGCCGTGGAAGTGCTGGAGGCGGGCGGCTATCGTGTCGTGCTGGTCGACCGCAAGTGCTGCGGCCGGCCGCTCATCTCCAAGGGCATGCTCGCCGAGGCGCGCGAGCACGCGGCATGGAACGTCGCGCGGCTGGCGCCCTACGCCCGGCGCGGCGTGGCCATCGTCGGGCTCGAGCCCTCGTGTCTGCTCACCCTGCGCGACGAGACGGTCGACCTCGTGCGCAGCGACGACGCGCGGGCGGTCGCCAAGCAGTCGCTGCTCTTCGAGGAGTTCTTGCTGCGCGAGCGCGGCAAGGGCCTCGCGCTCCCATTCGGGAGCAACGGCAAGAAGGCGCTGCTCCACGGGCACTGCCATCAGAAAGCGCTGGTCGGGACCGCGCCGACGGTCGGGGCGCTCCGCTGGGCGGGTTTCGAGGTCCAGGAGGTCGACTCCGGCTGCTGCGGCATGGCGGGCTCGTTCGGCTTCGAGAAGGAGCACTACGACATCTCGGTCTCGCTCGGCAATCGGCGCCTGGCCCCGGCCGTGAAGGCCGCGACGGCCGAGACGGAGATCGTCGCGCCCGGCATCTCCTGCCGTCAGCAGATTCAGCACCTGGCCGGTCGCCGGGCCAAGCACCCGGCGGAGGTCCTGCGCGAGGCCCTCTCGCGCTAGAGCTGGCTGCGGCCGCCGCCGTCTTCGTCGCCGCCTTCGTGAAAGGGGCGATCGGCTTCGGGTTCCCCACCGTGGGTACGCCGCTCCTGGCGCTCGTCGTCGACGTGAAGACCGCCGTGCCGCTCCTCGTCGTCCCCAACCTCGTGATGGACGGCTTCCAGTTTCGGCGGCAGGGCCCGGTCGGCGACGCGCCACGCCGGCTGCTTCCGCTGCTGGTGTTCACGATCGTGGGGACGATCATCGGCACGAAGCTCCTGGTGATGCTCTCGCCGCGCGCGGCCGCGCTCACCCTCGGCGTGTTCGTGCTGGGCTATGTCCTCCTCGACCTCGTGCGCGTGACGCCGCGCATTCCCCTGGGCTGGGAGCGGCGAATCGCGCCGCCGGTCGGGCTCCTCGCGGGCATCATGGGCGGCATCACCAACGCGCCGGGGACCGCGCTCGCGCTCTACTTCGTGGCCCTCGGAATGGACAAGCGCGAGTTCGTGCGCTCGATCGCGCTGACCTTCCTGGTGGTCAAGGGCGTCCAGCTTCTCACGCTCGCCTGGTACGGCCTCTTCGGCTGGCACCTCGTGCCCGCGACGCTCGGGCTGACCGTGGTGAGCCTCGGCGGCTTCTGGCTCGGTGCGCAATTGCAAGATAAGCTCGATCAGCGGGCGTTCAACCGGGCGGTGCTGGCGTTCCTGGCGATCCTCGGGATCTGGCTGGTGGTGCGGGCGCTCTGAGGCGGCCTCAGGTCTGGGCGCCGGTCAAGAGCGAGAAGATCCGGCGGATGAGCTCCTCGTGATCTTCGATGTTCTGCTGGAAGATGCGAAGCTCCTTCAGCTCGACGAGATCGACCGTGCGGAACGGCTCCCCGGCGCGCATCGAGCCGAAGGCGATCGCCTGGAAGCACGAGCGGCCGGACTCCGGCCGGTCGGTGACCAGAATGAAGTAGAGGTTCGGCCACTGCCGCCGCGCCATGTAGAAGATGGAGCGCTCGCCCCGCTGGTTCTCGACGGAGACGAACTGGAAGGCCGACGGCCGGTACTTCACCTCGATCAGGAATTCGGCCTCGTCCGCGGACTCGGCCTCGGCCGTGACGCGGAAGTCGGGGGAGAAGTCCTCCCGCCCGAACCTCAGCGGCGACGTCGGGTTACGGAAGGGCCGGATCTGGTACCGGGCCCGGCGGAAGATGGATTCCACGAGGGCCTCGGCGATGCGGCTCTTGACTTCGAGGAGGTCCATAATCCCCCAGAGACGGGACAGAGCGCTGAAACCGCACCGAAGTGGTGCGAGTTAAATAGTATCATCCACGGGGCTCCGCCCAGACGCACAATCACCGCCGTGCGCGCCGCAGGCCGTCGCGGGGCTGGGGCCCCCGCCGACCAAGACGCGCCTATAAATCAAGGAGGTTACCGATGCTGACCCGCCGCCAGATGATCGCTACCACGTCCACGTTTGCCGGGTACGCGATCGCCGTCGACAAGGTGCTGGCCCAGGCGATCAAGACCGATACCGACGGGATCGTCGCGGGCGATCAAGTCGTCAAGATCGGCGACTACGAGATGCCGGTCTACGAGGCCCGGCCGGCGACCGGCAAGGACCACGCAATCGTGCTGGTCATCTCCGAGATCTGGGGCGTGCACGAGTACATCCGCGACTGCACCCGGCGGTTCGCGAAGGCAGGCTACTATGCGGTCGCGCCCGAGCTGTTCAAGCGTGAGGGCGGCGTGGCGCAGATCCCGAACGTCCAGGACATCCTGAAGATCGTGCTCGCGCAGAAGCGCGAGCAGACGCTGGGCGACTGCAAGGCGGCCGTCGACTGGGCCAAGACGCGGCCCAACGTGAAGCCGACCGCCGTGGGCGTCACCGGCTGGTGCTGGGGCGGATCGACCGTGTACCAGGTGGCGGCCACCAACAAGGACATGAAGGGCGCGGTGGCCTGGTACGGGCCGCCTGCGCGTCCGTACCAGGGCGCCGCGGGCGCGGTGACGGGCTTCGACCTGGCCAAGGACATCCACATCCCGTTCCTCGGGCTCTACGGCGAGACCGATCAGAATCCGAAGCCCGAGGACGCCAAACGCTTCGGTGAGCTCTTGAAGCAGCACAACAAGAACGTCGAGGTGGTCGTGTATCCCGGCGCGGGCCACGGCTTCTACGCCGACTACCGCCCGTCCTACAATGCCGCCGCCGCCACCGACGCCTGGAAGCGCTGCACCGACTTCTTCTCCAAAAACCTCAAAGCCTGACAAAGCAAAAAACCCGGGGCGCCGCGGTTCGGCGCGGCGCCCCGCGCCCTCCTTCGCCCCCCGCAACGTGTTCGCGGCGACGGCGCTCCGGCGCGCACGCGCGCCGCGTGGTCCGGCGACCCCTCCCGCACACCCTCGCCGTCGCCCATCCGCGCCTCCGGCGGGAGGCGAGCAACGAAGCTAGACGGTAGCGAAGAAGCGAGCGGGCGCGCCTTCGGTCCCAGCGATCTTGTAGAACGGAGCAGCGAAGTCGACGCGACGACGGGGCAGAGCGCCCAGGCTCGTCAACCCTTCCATGATGACGACGCCGGCCCCGAGGATCACCCGGTGCATCGGGAAATCCTCGGACGAGAAGTCCGGCAGCCGCGCGCAGAACTCCTCGAAGAAATCGAAGCCGATGTTCTTCGGGCCTTTGGCCACCAGCCACTCGGCCGTCTCGGGCGGGAAATAGGGCGACTGGGTGAAGTAGTCGGGCCACGTGCCGTACATCTTGTCCGTCCAGTCCGTGCGCAGGAGCACGATGTCGCCCTTCTTGACGTCGTCGGCGCCGCCGCGCTTGAGATCGTCGATCGTGATCGCGTGGTTGGCGCCGGCGAACGAGAGATCGACCACCAGCGCCTCGCCCATCACCTGGTCGAGCGAGATCTCGGCCGTGGTGATGCCGTCGCGGAAGACGTGCAGCGGCGAGTCGATGTGGGCGCCCGTGTGAAGGCTCTGGTGAACGCTCGAGACCTGCCAGAAGCCGGGGCCGCGCCGGTGCGGCGTGATGTCGAGCTTCATGTTGGTGGAGGGCGGCGACATGGTCGCGTTGTCCACGGTGACCGAGAGATCGATGTAGCGCTTCATGCCGCGGGTCTCCTATGACCGGCTGAGCCGGTCGACCAGCTCGCGCGCCCAGCCCATCTTCGCGGGCGGCATCACGAGCTTCTCGGCGAAGGGCTCGCCGAACGGGCGTGTCGCGTCGATACCGAGCTTGGCGGTGACGCCTCGCTCGTCGGCGCTCGGGTCGAGCATCGCGCCGAGGCTGCCCGAGATGACCACGAGGTCACGGTCGGCCTGCATCCGGGTTGCGATCGCCCAGAGCACCTCCGACTCGTCGAAGACGTCGATGTCGTCGTCGACCACGACCACCAGCTTCAGGTAGTGGTCGACGCCGAGAACGACCGGAATGACGTGCTTGGCCTCGCCCGGCCGGCCCTGGGCGATCGACACGTAGGCGGTGAATGACGAGGTCCCGGAGAGGGGCACGTGCACGCCGCGCACGTTGGGGATGACCCGGGCGAGCGCGTTGGTGATCTCGGCCTCGCGGATCAGCCCGAGCGTGGTGATGTGATCGCCGGCGCGCCCCGAGCCGATCGACTGGAACCACGGCTTCTCGCGCATGGCGAT
>DASRIY010000021.1:0-13753 GCA_035649755.1 Candidatus Methylomirabilota bacterium | reverse complement strand
AAGGTCACCGGCAAGTTCATGGGAACCGGCAGCGCCGCCGCCGACGCGAAGTTTCAGGCCGAGAAGAGCGGGCCGGCCTTGAACGTCGCCGTGCGCATCGAGGAGGTGAGCGTGCCGAAGCTCAACGATCTCCTGCGAGCGTACGGCCGCTTCGACGCGACCGCGGGGCGCTTCTACTTCTACTCCGAGCTATCGGCCAAGGACGGCCAGATCACCGGCTACGTCAAGCCTCTGTTCAAGGACCTGAAGATCTACTCCGCGGAGCAGGAGGAGGGTAAGCCCGCCCTGCGCAAGATGTACGAGGGCGTGGTGGCCGGCGTCGCCAAGCTACTCCAGAATCATCCCCGCGACCAGATCGCGACGAAGGCGGAAATCTCCGGGCGCACCGACAACCCGAACGTCAGCACGATCGACATGGTCACTCGCCTGGTCCAGAACGCCTTCTTCAAGGCGATCCTCCCGGGATTCGACCTCGAGGCTGCGCGGGCCGCCCGACTCAAAGGCTGACCCGGCGAGCAAGACTTACCCGGTAGGAATGCCGAGTTCGCGGGGGTGCGCCTGGCCGTTACGGCGCAAATTTGCTGGCACTCCTCTTGCGTGCTCGTAGCCAGTGAGGGTCGGCACGCGATGCCGACGAAAGGAGGCACGGGATGGTCAGATTCATTCTGGGGGTGATCGCCGGCGGATTTGCGGTCTTGTACTGGGGCGATCAGCTCCGAGAGCTCGCCGCGAGCAAGACGAAGGACGTTCGGAAAGGGGCCGCCGACACGCTGCAATCGGTCGAGAACAAGGCCGGCAACGTGCTGGACATGGCGAAGGAGCAAGTTAGCTCGGTGCTGCAGTCGGGACAGGAAGCGATCAGGCCGAGCCCGACCCGCACACGCTGAGCATCGAGCGCGCACACGCCGAGCATCGAAGGGAGAATCGCTCATGCCGCGAGGCAAGCACATGCGAGGAGTCAGCGCGAAGGAGCAGCGCCAGTACGAGCACATCAAGGCGTCTGCGAAAAGTTCGGGCCGCTACGGCCGGCGCGCCAAGGAAGTCGCGGCGCGGACCGTGATGAAGCGGCATAAAGCGAAGGGGCACGAGAAGGGCAAGTAGACGATCGCCTGGCGACACGGCGGCGCCCGCCGGGCGCCGCTGAGTCCCACCTTCCCCCGTCCTCTCCTCGTTCTCCGCTGCGCGAAGAAAAAGTTACTTGGTAGAGATTGCTGCGGCAGCGCGATTTTCCGCGATGGGTCCCGCCGCACCACGTTTTTTCTCGCTGGCACAAGGATTGCCACTTAGCAGCGCCAGGAGGATCGAGCCCGCGTGATTGACCGCGATTCCACGGCGCGCCGTCCCTGGCCCCAGCCGATCGTTCTGGCCGGCCTCGTGCTGGCCGTCGCGTGCCTTTACTGGGCGCGCCTCGTCTTCATCCCGATCGCGCTGGCCATGCTCTTCGCGTTCCTGCTGAGCCCCGCGGTGGCTCTGGTGCGCCGCACCGGACTGCCGCAGGTCGTGGCCGTCCTCGTCGTCGTCGTGCTGGCCTGCCTGCTCGCCGGAGGATTCGGATGGGCGCTCTTCACG
This sequence comes from Candidatus Methylomirabilota bacterium, assembly GCA_035649755.1. Taxonomy (GTDB): domain Bacteria; phylum Methylomirabilota; class Methylomirabilia; order Rokubacteriales; family CSP1-6; genus AR31. Next base: position 12,184 of record DASRIY010000021.1, on the reverse strand, counting down.
CAGTTCAACGCGCTCGCGGACGATCTGCCGCGCTATCGTGCCACGCTCATCCGGAAGATCGCCGAGGTCCAGAAGGTCGGCCGGGGCGGCGCGATCGAGAAGGTCGAGGACACCGCCAAGGACGTGCTCGAGCAGATCGAGAAGACCGGTCCGCGGCAGCAGAAGCCGCTTCCCGTCACCGTGTCCTCGCCGCATCCCTTGTGGCAGATCCCCCGAGTCATCGAGCCGCTCGGCAGCGCCGTCCTCGTGCTCGTGCTCCTGATCTTCATGCTCGCGCAGCAGCGCGACCTGAGAGCCCGGGTGATCAGGCTCTTTGGGGAGGATCGCCTGGCCGAGACCACGCGCGTCTTCGACGAGGCCGGCGAACGGATCAGCCGCTATCTACTCACGCAGACCGGGCTCAACACGTTCGTCGGCGTGGCGATCGCCACGGGCCTCTTCTTCCTCGGCATGCCGTTCGCGCTCGTCTGGGGCTTCCTGACGGCGCTCCTGCGCTTCATTCCATACGTCGGCGCCTGGGTGGCGGCGCTCCTGCCGATCTTCATGAGCCTGGCGGTCATGGATGGCTGGGTGACGCCACTGCTCATCGCCGTGCTGTTCATCGTCACCGAGGTCACCACCGCCTTCGTGCTCGAGCCACTCTTCTCCAGCCGGAGCGCTGGCGTCTCGTCGATCGCCCTGCTGATCGCCGCCGCCTTCTGGGCGTGGCTCTGGGGACCGATCGGGCTCGCCCTCGCGATCCCGCTGACCGTGTGCCTGGTGGTCTTCTCGCGCACCGTGGAAGGCCTCGAGTTCCTCGAGATCCTGGTGGCCGACGAGCCGGGGCTGCCGCAGCACGCCATCTACTACCAGCGTGTCCTCGCCGGCGACACCCAGGACGCGGCCGCGCTGGTCGCCGAGGCCGCGAAGGCCACTTCCAGCGAGGGCGCCTACGATTCCGTCCTCGTGCCGGCCCTCGTCCGCGCCCGTCACGACCGCGAGGCCGGGCAACTCACGTCCGACGAATACACCCGCGTCATCGGCGCGACGCGCGAAGTGCTCGACCGCACCGGCCGGGGCGCGCCCGACAGCGCACCTGCGGCGCCCACCGAGGCGCCCGCGGCAGCGTCCATCGTGGTCGTCGGCTGCCCGGCCCGGGACGAGGCCGACCGGGTCGTGCTCGAGATGCTGGGTCGCCTGCTCGAGCCGGCCGGGCACGCCCTTCGCATCGCGCCCGCCGGCGGCCTCGTGTCCGAGATGCTGGCACGGATCCGGTCGGTACGGCCTAGCCTGGTCTGCCTCGGCTCACTCGAGGGCAACGGCCGCGCGCGTCACCTCGCCAAGCGACTGCGCACGGTCTGTCCGGACACGCCGATCGTCGTCGGGTGCTGGGGCCACCGGGGCAACTCCCAGACCCGCGCCCAGTTCGACCTGGTCGGGGTGGACGAGGTCGTCACATCATTAGCCGACGCACGGAGCGCGGTGCTGCGCCTTACCGCGCTGAGCGCTCGATGCGGCCCGGTCGAGAACACATCCGAGGCCGGCTGGGGCGAGCTCGAGCCGGCGATCGGGGATCTGCGATGACGCTGTCGCTCGGCTACAAGCTCTCGAGCGAGGAGCAATCTCCGACCGATCTGGTCCGCTACGCGCAGATGGCCGAGGACTGTGGCTTCGCCTTCGCGCTGATCTCGGATCACTTCCATCCATGGACGGACCGGCAGGGTCAGAGCCCCTTCGTCTGGTCGGTGATCGGTGCGATCGGCCAGGCCACGCGCCGTCTCGAGATCGGCACCGCAGTCACCTGTCCGACGATGCGGATCCATCCGGCCATCGTCGCCCAGGCCGCGGCGACCAGCGCGGCACTGATGCCCGGGCGCTTCTTCCTCGGCGTCGGAACGGGCGAGAACCTCAACGAGCACATCGTCGGCTCTGGCTGGCCGGAAACGGAAGTCCGCCAGCAGCGGCTCGAGGAAGCGATCGAGGTGATCCGGCTCCTCTGGCGAGGCGGCAATCAGAGCCATCACGGCCGCTATTTCACGGTGGAGAACGCGCGGCTCTACACCCTGCCCGACGTGCCGCCCCCGCTGGTCGTCGCGATCGGTGGGTCGAAGGGCGCCGCGCAAGCCGGACGGCTGGGCGACGGGATGATCGGTACCGAGCCCGAGCGTTCACTCCTGACCGCGTTCGACGAGGCTGGAGGGGCCGGCAAGCCTCGGTACGGCGAGCTCACCGTCTGCTGGGCCAAGGACGAGGCGACCGGACGCCGGATCGCGCGCGAGCAGTGGCCGACCTCGGCGATGGAGAGCAGCCTCTCGTGGGAGCTGCCGCTGCCCGCCCATTTCGAGGCGGTCGCCGAGCTCGTCACCGAAGACCAGGTCGCGGAATCCATCACGTGCGGGCCCGATCCGGCCAAGCACCTGGCTGCGATCCGGAAGTACGCCGAGGCCGGCTACGACCACGTCTGCGTGCACCAGGTCGGCAAGGACCAGAAGGGGTTTTTCGAGTTCTACGAGCAGGAGATTCTTCCCGAGCTCAAGAAGATCCGGCCCGCCCGGAAGCGGTCGCGCCGGCGGCGACGCGGGTGACCTGTGGCGATCGTCAACGCGATCATCGCCTTCATCGGCCGCACCGTCGGGCGGATCCTCTCGGCGCTCCTCGACTGGGCCGTCATCGCGCTCTTCGGGCGCGTCGAGGGCCAGCGAAAGTACCTGTTCCTCGGCCTGATGGCCGCCGCGGCGGCGTGGCCCGTTCTCCTCTTCGGGGTGGTCTGGCCGAAGGCCGCGGTCTTCGTGCTCGCGTTCGTGCCGATGTCGGGCTCGATCGCCCCGGGCGTGATGCGGACGATCTGGATCGTGCTGGCCGTCCTGGTGCCGATGGCAGTGGGCGCGACGCTAGCGCTGCAGGCACCGCCCGGCCGCAGCAGGGGAATGCTGTCAAGCATCGTCCGGGGCTTCCCGATCACCCTCGGCCTCGCCGCCGCGTTCGTGATCTTGCTGGTGACGGTCCCCGTGCTTCGCGTCGTCTCCGTGCTGCGCGGGCACCAGGACACCTACGTTCCGCTGGTGACCACGGCGAGCTCCTATCACGTCGCGGCCGATGTCGTGGCCGACACCCTTGGCCGGCACGATCTGCAGATCGCGAAGGCAGAGCCGCCGTGGTGGTCGGCGCTGCCGACTCGCATCCTGCGCTGGGTCGGGCGGGGCGCGTTCGCCGGTTACGTGGCCGATGACGTCGCCTACTTCCGGGGGCGCGATCTCGAGGTGACGCTCTACCCGAATGCGCTCCTGCTGCGCGGGGCGCCCGGCGAGGTCTCTCGCGCCCACAGTCTCGTCATCGAGGCGGTCAGTGGCCACGCTGACATGTTCCAGACGACTTCGTCGAAGGCTCAAGAGATCGAGCGCCAGATCCAGCGAGTCTGGGCGGCTTACCGGATCGACCCGGACTCGCACGAGAACGCGCCGGTACTCCTCTCGCGCCTCGACGAGATGACGCTCGAGCTGGCTGGGGATCCCCTTCCGTTCGAGGAGTGGCAGGTGATCTATCGGCAGCTGCTCCAGCTCGGTCGAGCCCTCACCGGACGCCAGCAGCTCCTCGAGCGGACGGTTCCAAAGGAGACATCCATGACGTCATCGCCCATGACCCACTCGGTGCTCGATCACGAGGCGCGATCGCTCTCGACCGTTGAGCTGGTGAGCCGTCTCGTCAAGGCCGGCTCGCTGCTGATCGCAAAGGAGGTCGAGCTGGCGCGCGCCGAACTCAAAGCCGATCTCCAGGCGGAGCTCGGGGTGCTGAAGCTTATGATCGCCGCGACCGTCGCCGCGGTGCTCGGCATGAATCTGCTGCTCGTCTCGGCGGTGTTCGCGCTCACCCACTGGCTTCCCGGCTGGCTGGTCGCTCTGGCCCTTGGCGGCGTGGTCCTCGCGATCGCGGTCGGCCTCGGCCTGATCGGCTGGGCCCGCCGGGTAAGCTCACCGCTGGCCGTCACCCGAAAAACCGTGAAGGAAGACATGCAATGGGCGAAGGAACGACTCGCGTAGTAGGCGCCAACGGGTCTGGAACACGCGTGCGCGAGCTGGACGAAGAGATCACGCAGGCTCGAGGCCGGCTCGACGCGCTCGTGGTCGAGCTGGACCGCCGACGCCACCGGGTGACGGACGTGAGGCGCCTCGTGCGCCGCCACGCGCGCACCATGGCCGCCGTCGGCGTCCTGATCGTCGCGGCGCTGGCGGTCGGGCCCGTGGTGCTGGCGCGTACGCGGAGGCGACAGGGCACATGGTCGCGGAAAGCCGCAAGGCTCGGCGACAAGGCCAGCCGCCTGGGCCACGCGCTCGGGCGCGTCGCGCACGATCCCGACCGTCTCGCGCCGCCGCCGCAGCAGCCCTCGATCTTCGGAGCGAAGACGCTCTTCGCGATCGGGCTGAGCCTGGCGCAGATCATCCTTCCACGGCTTCTCGCGCCGCGGGCGGATCGGCGGCCCGCGACGCGCCCGGGGCTTGGCGCATGAAATTCCGGGTTGCGACCCTCTGCCTGCTCGCTGTGGTCGGCCTCGGCCTGGCGACCCTGGCCTGGGGCTGGTGGACGCTCTCGCTGCCGCACGGCGCGCCGTCGACGATCACGTACCTCGATCGTGATCACCAGGAGATCGCGTCGCTACTGGGCCAGAACGGACGCCTGCAGATCTGGACGCCGCTGGACCGGATTCCTCCGGCGGTGGTCGCGGCCGTCCTCGCGGCCGAGGACCGGAGGTTCATGAGCCACGTCGGGGTCGATCCGCTCGCGGTGGGCCGGGCCGCGCTGGTCAACGCGCGCGAAGCCACGGTGATCCGCGGGGCGAGCACCATCACGCAGCAGCTCGCGCGCGGGCTCTTTCTGAGCCGGGAGCGCACGTGGTGGCGGAAGCTGCGCGAGGTCGGCATCGCCCTCGTGCTCGAGGCCCGTTACTCGAAGCGGCAGATCCTCGAGGCGTACCTGAACACCGTGTACCTCGGCCAGGCGCGCGACTCGGCGGTCCTCGGCGTCGCGGCCGGCGCCCGCCATTTCTTCGGCAAGCGGCTCGATGCGCTCGGCCTTGACGAAATCGCCATGCTCGCCGCCGCCATCCGGGCGCCAAACCGAGTCTTCACCGACTCGCCCGAGCTGGTGCGCAGTCGCCGCGATCGGGTGCTCGAAGCGATGAACCGCGACGGCGCCGCCGGCGACGCCGAGACGCGGGCGGCCAAGGCGCGCCCGGTACGTCCGACGCGCGCCGTTGCCTCGAGCGCACCGTGGTTCATGGAGCTCGCCCGGGACGAGGTGGGGCGCCGCGGGGAGCGCCAGACCGAAGGTAGCACCGTCGTCACGAGCCTCGATCGCCGTCTGCAGGAAGCGGCGGAGAAGTCGGTGAGCGAGCGGCTGGCCCGGGTCGAGCGCTCGCGCCGTCTGGCTTCCGGATCGCTTCAGGCCGCCGTGGTCGCGATGGAGCCGAGCTCGGGCCAGATTCGCGCGCTCGTGGGCGGTCGTCGCTTCGCCGACAGCGAGTTCAACCGGGCCACCCGTGCCCGGCGTCAGCCAGGCTCGCTCTTCAAGCCGTTCGTCTACCTGACGGCCTTCGAAATGCGCGGGCAAAAGATCACGCCGGCCACGATCGTGGCTGACGAGCCTGTCGTCATCTCGGCGGTAGGCGGAGACTGGACGCCCCACAACATCGACGGGCGATTCCACGGGCTCGTGACGGTCCGGCGCGCGCTCGAAGAGTCACTGAACGTTCCGGCCGCGCTCGTCGCGCAGGACGTCGGTACGACGCAGGTCGCGCGGATCGCCCGCGCCGCTGGAATCGACAGTCCCCTCGCCACCGTGCCGTCGCTGTCGCTCGGGACGTCCGAGGTGACGCTGCTCGAGATGACGACGGCCTTCGCAACCATCGCCAACGGCGGCCTGCGGGTGTGGCCGACGACGGTCGCCGATTCAGGGGCGCTTGCGCTGCAACCCCTCCCTGCGCCGTCCCGCGTGGTCTCGGCGGAGTCAGCGTTCATCGTCACCCACGTGCTGCGGGGAGTGATGAGTCGGGGCACCGCCAGCGCGAGCGCCCGGTGGGATCTGCAGGAGGTCACCGCCGGAAAGACCGGGACGACGGACGGCCTTCGGGACGCGTGGTTCATCGGCTACACGCCCGACCTGGTGGTCGGTGTCTGGGTCGGGGCCGACGACGCGCGTCCGATCGCCCTCACTGGTGCCGACATCGCGCTGCCGATCTGGGCCGACGTGATGCAGACCGCCCTCCGACATTCGCCCACGCCCACGTCGGCGTTCACGGCGCCGCCGGGGATCGTCATGGCCCCAGTCGACTGGGACACCGGCCGCCGCGTGTGCGACGGCGACTCGGCCGTTCGCGAGGCGTTCCGGGCGGGCAGCGAGCCGCAGCAATGCGAACGGTTCGCCGAGGTCCCGATCGCCAGAGACCTCGGCCGCTGGATCAGGGGCCTGTTCCAGTAGCCCGGCGTTGACAGCCCGCCGCTCGCGGGCGTATGCCTCGGGCCGTGCAACCCGGCTCCTGGTCGGCGCTGCTCGAGCGACCGCACCGCCTTTCGGCTGTCGTCGTCGTCCTGGGCATCCTGGCGCCCGCGTTCGCGGCGTTCATCACCGCCACGGTCCTGCCTTCGGCCATCGTCGAGATCGGAGGCCTCGAACTCTACGCGTGGGCCTCCACGGCCTACGCGGTCGGCTCGATCCTCGGGAGCGCCGGGAGCTCGGTCGTGGTGCGTCGCGCGGGGATGCGGCGCGCGTTCCTTCTCGCCACCGGCGCGTTCATCGTGGGCGCCGTCGTGTGCGGCTCGGCCCCCACCATGAAGATGGTGGTCGCCGGCCGCGCCGTTCAGGGGCTCGGCGGCGGCATGCTCATCGCCGCCGCCCACGCAATGGTGCGCGAGATGTTTCCCGAGGGTCTCTGGCCGCACATGCTCGCCGCCATCTCGGCGGCCTGGGGCACCGCCGCTCTGGGCGGGCCCGCCCTCGGCGGGGCGCTGGCCGCACAGGGGCTGTGGCGCGTGGCCTTCTGGGCCATGGTGCCGGTCACGATGATCGCGGCCGCCCTCACGTGGCGTCTCTTGGGTGCGAGCGACAGGCGCGAGGGACGCCAGGCGCGGGTGCCGTTCGGTCGCCTCTCTCTCATCTGCGCCAGCGTCCTCTGCATCGCCTCGATCGCGAACACGCGCGGCGTGGCCGTCCGCTCGTTGCTGCTCGTCGTCGCAGTCGCCTCGCTCCTGTTGGCGCTTCGGCTCGAACGGGAGGCACGCGTGCGGCTCTTGCCGTCCGGCATGCTCGCGCTCGACAAGCGGCTCGGCAAGGGCTACTGGATGGTCTTCCTGCTCGGCATGTCGACGACGCCCGGCGGTGTCTACGTTCCGCTCCTGGTGCAGATGCTCCACGACGTCTCCCCCGCGTCGGCCGGCTACCTCTACGCGGTGCAGTCGCTCTCCTGGACCGCCGGGACGTTCGTGAGCGCCAGAATCGCGCACGAGCGCGCGCATCGGCCGATCGTGCTGGGTCCGCTGCTCATGGCCTCGGGATTCGTCGCGCTGTTTTTCACGATCGCTTCGGGGCCGGTCGCCGCGATCGCGGGAGGCCTGCTGCTGGTGGGGCTCGGCATCGGGACCGCCTGGACGCACCTCGGCGCCGTCATCCTGTCGTCCGGCCGACCGGACGAGGGCACGGTGACGGCATCGATGATCCCCACGACCCAGCTCTTCGCCGTCGCGCTCGGATCCGCGCTGTCCGGCATCATCGCCAACCAGGCTGGCCTCGCCCGCGACGCCTCGCCGGAGACGGCGGCGCTCGCCGGCGCCTGGCTCTTCGGCAGCTTCACGGTCGTGCCGCTGACCGCGGCCGCCATCGCCTCTCGACTTCGCCCGGCGCGGCCGCGGCATCCTTGACTCGGCGACCGAGCCGCGCAATCCTCTGTGCCCAAGGGGGGCCCGACCATGGCGCGAACCTACAACGTCATCGACGCGGACGGACATATCCTCGAGCCGGTCGACATCTGGGACAAGTACATCGATCCCAAGTACCGCGAGCGCCAGCCGAAGATGATCGTCGACACCGACGGCAAGGAGCGGCTGCTCGTCGAGGGCAAGATTCTGGGGAGCCCCAAGGGCCTTGGCCTCATCGGCGGGATCGGCGCCCGTCAGGGCACGGTGGACGACGTCACCATGAAGTACGTCGAGGGCCGGAAGGGTGGCTTCGATCCCCACGCGCGAATTCCGGACATGGACCTCGACGGCATCGATGCCGCGTTCCTCTATCCGAGCATCGGTCTCTTCAGCGGCGCGGTCGACGATCCGGGGCTCGCGGCAGCCATGTGCCGGGCTTACAACCGCTGGCTCGCCGATTATTGCCGTCCCTACCCCGACCGCCTCTTCGGCGTGGCGATGCTGCCGATGCAATCGATCCCGCTGGCCATCGAGGAGATGCGCTTCGCCCGTAAGGAGCTCGGCATGCGCGGCGGATTCCTCCGGCCCAATCCGTACAACAACCGCATGGTGCACCACCCGGACTACGAGCCCTTCTGGAACGAGGTGGAGGAGCTCGACTTCTCCATCGGGTTCCACGAGGGCGCCAGCGGCGGCATGCCCCAGGTCGGCGTCGACCGCTTCAAGAACCGCGGGGCGCGTCACATCATCTCGCACACGATGGAGATGATGCTGGTGGCGATGAGCGTGATCTGGGAAGGCGTCTGCGATCGGCACCCCAAGGTGCGCATCGGCTTCCTCGAGTCGGGCGGCGGGTGGATCGCGCCGTGGCTCGACCGGATGGACCGCCACTACGACGACCAGGGCTTCAACGACTCCGGGCTCACGATGCGCCCGAGCGAACTGTTCCAGCGCAACTGCTGGATCTCGTTCGAGCCCGTCGAAGGCAGCCTGTCCGTGCTCGCCGACTACATCGGCCCGCACAAGATCCTGTGGGCCACCGACTATCCGCATCCCGACGGTTTCTTCCCCGGCGCGCCGAAGCTCATCGCCGATCGGCCGGAGCTGTCCGCCGCGACGAAGCGCCAGATCCTGGCGGGCGGCGCCATGGGATTCTACGGCCTGAAGTAGGCCATCCCCCGAGGAGAGTGAGCATGCAGTTTCACGACGTCGACGGAAGGACGCAATTCAAGAAGATGCGGGATCTCGTCCCGGAGGCGTACCGGGCCTTCCTCGAGTTCGACCAGAAGGCCTTCAAGGACGGCGCCATTCCGGCCAAGACGAAGGAGCTCATCGCCCTCGGCATCGCCCAGATCACGCAGTGCCCCTGGTGCATCGACGCTCACACGAAGAAGGCGGCGATGGCCGGCTCGTCGGACGCCGAGATCGCCGAGACGACGTTCGTCGCGATGGCCATGGCCGCCGGCGCCGCATGGAGCCACGGCGGGCTCGCGCTCCAGTGTCTACAGGAGCACAAGGAGAACAAGGGCTGAGCGCGCACGCCGCGGTAGCGCTGGATCTCGACGACCTTCGGTCGCACATCGGCCGCGCGCAGACGGCGACCGATGTACTCCATCCCGGTCCCGCCAACGCCCTGCGGCTGACGCTCGGACGCGCCGAGCCGGAGTACCGGGAGGGCGATTCGCTGCCGCCCGCGTGGCTCGCGCTCTACTTCCTGCCCCGCGTCGCGGCCGACGCGTTGCGGCCGGACGGAAGTCCCCAAGATACGGGGGTAGTGCCGCCGGTTCCGCTGCCGCGTCGCATGTTCGCCGGCGAGCGCGTGCGGTTCCACGGCCAGCTGCGCCTCGGAGAGCCCGTTCGCCGCGAGACGCGGCTGGCCGACATCACGCTCAAGCGCGGCGGCACGGGCACGCTCGTGTTCGCCACGCTGACCACCTCGGTGTTCAACGCCGCCGGCCTCGCCCTCGAGGAAGAGCGCCGCACCGTGTTCCGCGACGAGGTGAAAACCGGCGAGCGCAACCAGGCGCCGCGACGCGAGCCGGCGCCCACGGACGTCCCGTGGCGCCGACGCGTCACGCCCGAGCCGGTCATGCTCTTCCGGTACTCGGCCCTCACCTTCAACAGCCATCGCATCCACTACGACCGCGCCTGGGCGATGGAGGTCGAGGGCTATCCCGGCCTCGTCGTACACGGCCCCCTCACCACCACGCTCCTGATCGATTTCGCCCGCGACCAGAACCCCGGACGCCGCATCGTCGGTTACACGACCCAGGCGCGCGCCCCGCTCTTCGACAATGCGCCGTTCGAGCTTCGCGGCCGTCCCGCCGGCAACGGGCGCTGCGAGCTGTGGGCCGTGACGCCCGAGGGCACCGTGGCGATGAGCGCCGAGGTGGAGCTGGCGTAACCCGGTCGGCGACGCGTCACCTTCGCGCTCGCGGATGGCACCCTGATCGATCGCAACGTTTCCGAGTGCCACATCGCGCTACCGCAAGGGGACGGGCACACTCCGGTGATTCTTGGTGAGCGGGGCGATGAAGCGCTTCTGGGCGTCGTCACTCTGGAAGTGCTCGGCTTCGTGCTCAATCCGTTCAGCCGGACGATCCAACCCGCCCGCCTCCTGCTCGCCTGAGACGTTCCAGCCGGAACGGCGTCTCGCAAGCGGTGAAGGCGCTATGCTCGACCTCACCCCCGCCGGAGCTTCGGCAAGAGCTTCGACGCCGCCTCGTCGACTTGCGCGAGCTGATCGCCGCCGGCGAAGCGAAGGGCGAAGTGGACCGCGCCGGCGTCGATCCAGCGCTGGAGCCACTCGACGCACCCTTCGATCGGCCCGGCGTACGTCGCCTGGCGCGCCATGATGGTCTTCGCCGGCGCGGCGTAGTACGTCTCGAGAAAGCCCGCGAGGCGCTGCTCGGCGGCGGCGCGGTTCGCGTCGAGCGCCAGCGTGACGTAAGCCGTGCCCGCCACCGCGCCGGCCGGTCGCCCGGCCGCACGCGCAGCGGCCTGGATGCCGGGGAAGTGCTGCGAGAAGAACTCGACGCTGGGCCCCGTCGGAAACCATGCGTCGAAGCGCGAGGCGATTCTGAGCGCCGTGGGTCCGCTGCCGCCGATCCAGATCGGCGGGCCGCCCGGACGATGGGGCTTGGGCTCCATCGTGACGTCGTCGAGCGTGAAGTGCTTGCCGGCGAAGCTGACGTGATCGCGGCGCCAGAGGGCCTGGCAGATCTCGATCGTCTCGAGGAATCGCCCCACGCGCCGATCGAACGGCACGCCGGCGGCTGCGAATTCCTTGCGGATCGGCGGATTGTCCGCGGCGAAGCCCATGCCGAGGATGACGCGCCCTTCGGCGGCGCGATCGAGCGTGCCGACGATGTGCGCGAGCACGACGGGATTGCGCAGGGCGGGCAGGAGCACGCCCGTACCGAGCTTCACCCGGCGCGTGCGGCCGGCGATGGCGGCCATGAGCGTGAGCGGCTCGTGGCGCGGGCGCGCGGTCAGGGAGTCACCGATCCAGACGGAGTCGAAGCCCGCGGCCTCCGCGCGCTCGGCCATGGCCAGAAGCGGCGCCGCCTCCGGGCGGTTGGACATGACGGCCTCGCGCGTGGGAATCAGTACGCCGAACTCGACAGCCATCGCTACCTCCCCGGGGCGTACTTGTAGCCGAGCGCCTCTTCCCAGCGAAGGTAGTTCTGCATGTCAGCGAAGTTGCGATCGGGCCCGGCCGGGACGACGTCGGTCGGCGGCGTCATCACGCCGGAAAGACCGCGCTCGACGGGCAGCCCCGCCTTCTGCCACGCGGCCATTCCTCCGTCGAGGACCGAGAGGTTCTGGTAACCGAGCTCCTTGAGTGTCGCGGCCGCGAGCGACGCCCCCACGCCGTCGACGCCGGTCACCGTGACCGTGGTCGTCTTCGAAGGCACGACGTCGCCGATCCAGAGCTCGAGCCAGCCCCTGGGAACCCAGCGCGAGCCCGGTACGTGGCCGCGCGCGAATTCCTGGCTCGTGTCGACGAAGATGATCGCGCCCGGCGCCGCCGTCTGAAGATCTCGCGGCGAGACGGATCTGGCCGCGCCGCGCGCCTCCTGCAATCCGGCGGGTGTTTCGTCCGGCAGGCCCTTTTCCAGCGCGCCGCCGCTCGCCGACCACGCGGTGATGCCGCCGTCGACGGCGAAGACGTCGCGAAATCCCATCTGCCGGTACCACGAGGCGATCAGCGTGGCGCGCGCCTTCTTGTCGCACGCGAAGACGATCGGAGCGTTCTTCACCACGGCCACGTCGTCGGAGCGCTGGACCGCCTGACCTCC
>DASRIY010000020.1:0-3127 GCA_035649755.1 Candidatus Methylomirabilota bacterium | reverse complement strand
CTCCCTCGAGGACGCGCGCGGGGGCAACATCACCAAGCCCGAGGACAAGCGTCTCCAGGTCGGTATGAACGACGTCTCCAACCTGGGCCGCGACGGCCAGCCGCTCTCGCGCGAGTCGCGCGTGCGCCTGTTCAACCTCGGTAACATGCTCTGGCACTCCGACAGCTCGTTCCGGGCCATTCCGGCGAAATATTCACTGCTATCGGCGCGCGTCGTGAATCCGGTCGGCGGCAACACGGAGTTCGCGGACATGCGCGCGGCGTACGACACGCTCGATGCGGCCACGCGGGCGCAGATCGAAAACCTGGTGTGCGAGCACTCGCTCATGTACTCACGCGGCTCGCTCGGCATGCTCGATTACTCGGACGAGGAGCGCCAGATGTTCCGGCCGGTGCGCCAGCGTCTCGTGCGCACGCATCCGGTGACCGGGCGTAAGTCCTTGTACCTCTCGTCGCACGCCGGTGCGATCGTCGGCGCGCCGACGCCCGAGGCGCGCATTTTGCTCCGGGAGCTGAACGAGCACGCGACCCAGCCGAAGTTCGTCTACGCGCACACCTGGCGCACGTGGGATCTCGTCATGTGGGACAACCGCCAGGTCATGCACCGCGTGCGCCGCTACGACGAGAGCCAGCCGCGCGACATGCGCCGCACCACGGTCGCCGGCGACGCGCCGACGACCGTCCAGGTGCCGGCCGCGTAGAGACGCCAACCGTCAGGCGGCGCCGGAGTCGGCGCGCGTGGCGGCCTCCATCCCCTCGAGGTGAGCCGCGCAGTTCAGCAGGCGCACGCGCCACGGCGCCGGCCAGTCGACGATCGTCAGGGACGTGTTCTCCCAGCGCTCGGGCGCCGATTCGCCTTCGCCGAGGATCAGGTGACGAGCGGCGAGGGAACGGCAGACGAGGCCGTGTGTCACCACCGCGAGGTTCCCGCCGCTCTCGGCGGCCAGCGCCTGCACCCGGGCCCATGCCCGATCGACGCGTTCGTGGAAGACCGGCCACGTCTCGCCGTTCGGCGGGGCGTAGTCCGGCTCGAACATGTCGAACCCGAGCTCCGAGTACGGCCGGCCACGCAGGTCGCCGAAGTTCCGCTCCTGCAGCAAGGGCTCGAAGGAGAGCGGCGCGCTCGTCGCGCGGCGCAGGTGCTCCGCGGTGGCCGCGGCCCGCGCGTAGTCGCTGGACACGATCCGCACGATACCTTCGGACGCGAGGCGGTGCGCCAGCCGCTCCGCCTGCATGACACCGCGCGGAGACAGGGGGATGTCCGGACGCTGGACGATGCGCAGGGCGTTGCCCTCGGTCTCACCGTGACGAATCAGGAAGAGCCGGCTCACTGGAGTGTCCGTGGCTCGTGCACGGTCGCGAGGACCGCCGGCAACGCCGCGACCACCTCCTGGATGCACCGGCGAATCCGCGCGACGTTCTCCTCGGCCTTCTCGGGGATGCCGCCGCGCGAGACCTGGGCGATGAACTCCTCGCGGCTGGTCGTCATCAGGAGCGACGCGTTGATCTCGAGCTGGAGCGCGTGCACCCGCTCCCTCTGGGGCTGGCCGTAGGTCGTCACGATGTTGCCGCCGGCGTAGCCGCTGACGTTCTGGTGCACCTCGAAGCCGCCGCGCGCGAAGATCGAGGCCACCGTCGCGACGATCTCGGGAGCGCACGTTGTCTCGTGGCGCGTGCCGATGATGACCTGGTGGTCTTTCATGCGGCGCGGGCTACCGGTGTGACCGTCGAGCAGCAGCGCGTAGCCGTACACCCCGCGGATCTCATCCAGCAAGCGCTCGAGCGTGGAGTAGTAGGGATCATAGAGCGCCTGCAGGCGGTCCTCGAGGTCGGTGAGCGCCAGTGGTTGCCGGAAGATAGGCACCTCGCGCATGGTGTGCGTCCGTACCACGCCGCGCCGGGAGCGGACCTCGCCGTCGCGATGCTCGAAGTCGTCGCGCCGACGATTGACGTCGACGAAAATGCGCGAGAACGGCGTCGCCAGGACCGTGGCGCCGTGGGCATCGAGGTCGCCGTAGAGATCGCCCACGAACGTGTCGGCGAAGCCGTAAGGGAAGGTCGCGAACCAGGGCTCGGAATAGTCGTCGCGAGTGATGTGGGGCAGGGGCTCGGTGCCGTAGTGCGGTACGCTGACGAGGATCGGCGTGCGCGTCGTCGGCGCCGGGCGCCGGACGATCGGGAACGCGCGGGCCATCAGGTCACGACCGACTTGCTTCCGTCGACCACCAGGGCGGCGCCGTTGATGTAGGTGGCGCGTTCGGAGACCAGAAAGCACACGGCGTCGGCGATGTCGTCGGTCGTGCCGAGCCGGCCGGACGGAATCGTCTTGACGAGCTGGCTCAGCACGGTCTCCGGCGTGGTGCCCTGGGCCGCTGCCGTCGCCTCCAGGAGGCGCTCGGCCCGGGCGGTCTGGATGCGGCCGGGCGCCACGCTGTTCACGCGAATGTTCAGCGGGCCGAGCTCCATCGAGAGCTCCTTGCTGAACATGCGGATCGCGGCGTTGCACGCGCTGCCCGGTGTGTGCAGCGGAATCGCCTGCTGGGTCGTGCCGGTGATGTTGACGATGACGCCGCCCCCGCGGCGTCGCATGTGCGGGACCGCCGCCTTCGCACAGCGGATGTAGCCGAGCAGCTTGCCGTTGATCGCGTCGACGAAGGCCTCGTCCGGCAGGTCGACGAACGGCCCGAAGGCGGAAGCCCCCGCGTTGTTGACGAGGATGTCGAGACCGCCCAGGTTCTCGGCCGCCTGCTGGACGACGGCCCGGCAACCGTCGAGACTCCGCAGATCGGCCGGAATCGACACGATCTCCTGACCGGTGGTCCGGGTTATCGCCGCGGCCGTGTCCTTCAGCGTCGATTCGGTGCGGGCGCAGATGGCGACGCGTGCGCCTTCCTCGGCCAGCTTGCGCGCGATGGCGCTGCCGATGCCTTCGCTCGCGCCGGTGACTAGCGCGAGCCTGCCCTTCAGCCCCAGGTCCATCGCGGCGGGTCTAGCGCTCGCGAACGACCGGGTTGCGCAGGATGCCGATCTCCGGCACCTCCACCTCGACGACGTCGCCGTCCTTCATGTTCTCGGTGGCGCCGTCGGTGCCCATCCACAGGACGTCCCCGGGGTAGAGCGTCAGGTAC
>DASRIY010000019.1:0-3971 GCA_035649755.1 Candidatus Methylomirabilota bacterium | reverse complement strand
CACGCCGGGGAGGACGTCATGAAAGACGGGCTGCGCTTCGTTGACTGCGACATGCACATCATGGAGCCGGTCGATCTGTTCGACCGCTATCTGGACAAGCGGTTCAAGGACCGCGTCACCAGCGTGGTCGGGCCTGACGGCAAGCCCCGGCGGGGCACGATCGTCATCGACGGTCTGCCCACCACGATGGACGCCGAGATGCAGCAATACCGGAAACGCGGCCGCCCGGGCGCCACGCACAGCACCCAGCCCCTGTCCGGTTCGCGTCTGGCCGATACCGGCCGCCTCGACTTCGCGATCGAGCGCAAGTACAACGCCGAGGCCCAGGTGATCGGCATGAAGATGGAGGGGGTCGACATTGCGGTGCTTTACCCGACGACCGGCCTCTCTCTGATCGCCCGCGACAACCTCGATCCCCAGCTCTCGCTCGGCCTGTGTCAGGCCTACAACAACTGGATCCACGAGTTCTGCCAGTTCAGCCCGGAGCGGCTGAAGTTCGTGGCGATGCTGCCGGTCCACGACGTACACCTGGCCTCGCGCGAGCTTGTCCGCTGCGTGCGAGAGCTGGGCGCGGTCGGCTCGTTCATCCGGCCCAATCTAGTCAACGGGCACTACTGGCACTCGAACTACTGGGATCCGCTCTACACCCTGCACGAAGAGCTCAACGTCACCTGGGGATTCCACGAGGGCACCGGCGCCTGGTACTCGTACTTCAACACCCTGTACGGTGAGAACCGCTTCTACCGGCACGTCGCGAGCCACTGGATCGAGATGCAGCAGGCGCTGATCGCGATGATCATCGGCGGCGTGTTCGAGTTCCATCCCAAGCTCCGGGTCGGCTTCCTGGAGGCTCAGAATTCCTGGGCGCCCGGTCTCCTGTCCCGCATCGAGTGGGATTATCCGCAGTACCGCGACTCGCACGCCCCGTACCTCTCGCTCACGCCCCGGGAGTATTTCCGGCGCAACTGCTGGGCGGCGGTCGAGGGGAGCGAGCCGGAGATCGAGGCGACGGCCGGTCTGCTCGGCGCCGACCGGATGTGCATCTCGACCGACTATCCGCACTTCGACTCCAACTTCCCGTACGTCTCGACCAATCTCCTGAAGAACGTGCCGCGGGAAGTCGCGGCCCAGATCTTCATGGGCGGGGCGCATCTCTACGGGTTCACCGAGAGCGATTTCCAGAAAGCTGCCAAGGCGGCGGGAGACTCGGCGACCGGCTAACTGCATCGTCCGGAAATTTCGCCCGGAGCCGGCGGTCTCCGCGTGCGCGCTCCTGTCGCGCGGGGGTATGCTGGCTTCTGATGACCCCGACCCGCTACGCCCTCGCGTCGATCTGGCTCGGGGTCGTCGTCTTTCTGGGCACAGCGTACTTCGCGGCCACCAACACCGCGCCGTTCATCCTTCCACTGCTCAAGAAGCTGGCGCCGGGTGGGTCGAACGCGCAATTCCACGCGATTCACTTGGTTCTGCGCAAGCTCACGCACATGGCGGAGTACGCGGTGCTCGCGCTGCTCTGGTTCTGGGCGATCGTCGTGCATACGGGACGCCCGGTGCGCGCCGTGTGGATCGCGCTTATGGTGTGTCTGGCGTGCGCGGTGGCCGACGAGACTCACCAGGTGATCGTCCCCACCCGGAGCGGCAGCCTGCAAGACGTCGCCATCGACGTGGCGGGCGCCGCGGGCGCCCTACTGATTGCCCTCGGGGGGACGGCGAGAGCGCGCGATCAGATGCGAGGAGGCGTGGCTGTCGAGCCCGCCGATTGACGGCGGCTTACATGCCGCCGCTGCCGCCGTTGCACGCCCAGTCGAACGACAGCACCTGCACGCGGTAGCTCGCCGCTTCGCCGACCGACGTGCCGAAGTACGCCCGGTTGTTCTTGGGGACCTCGCCGAGCACCCACACGGTCGAGGTGCCAACGATGCCGCCGGCGTTGTCGAGCCGCTGGATCTGAAGCCGCAGATGCTCCGCGTTCTGCGCGCCGTTCAGGTTGTAGACGTATCCCTCGATCCTGGGACCGTTGCGCGCCCGCGCGACCTCCCACTCGAGCCGGAAATAGCGCTCGAGAGTCTCGGGAGCGTAGAGCTGCGCCGAGGCCGCGACCCAGCCGGTGAGCACGAGGGCGAGCGTGAGCGCAAAGACGATGCGTCGCATGCCAATCACCTCACCGTGACGCTCGTGACGGACGGCAATCCCTTGGCGCGCATCTCCCATCGCGCTCCGCCGTCGAGCGACTGGAAGACGCGGCCGTCCTCGGTGCCGAAGACGACGACGGACCCCGCGGCGGCCAGGCAGGCCGTGTCGATGTTCGCGTCGAACCAGGTCGGGAGCCCGTCGCGGCAGCGCTCGAACGCCTCGTCACCGTTCAGCCGCTTGCGGTAGAGCGCCGAGCGGCGACCGCCTGGTCCCGTCGAGGCCGATACGAGCACGGTGTCGTCGGAGACCGCGACGGCACGCAGGTAGTGAGCGTGAAGACCCTCGGCGACGATCTGCCAGGTGTTCCCGCCGTCCCGGCTCACACCGAACCCTTCGGCCGCGGCGACCAGCACGACGTCGCCGCGCGTGGGATGGGCCAGCACCTGGTGCACGTCCTCCTCGATGTCGAGGGTCGGCGCCCAGGATCGCCCGCGATCGCGCGAGCGCGCGACGCCGCCGACGTGGACGTTCACGTGGATGGTGCCGTCGACCGCGCTCGCGATCGAGCGAACGTCGGCGGGATCCCCCCACGGCGTGTACCACGTGTCCCGGCCCTCGGTGACATCGAAGGCCGAGACCGGCTCGAGCGCGTTGCCTGCGAGCTTCAGAAGGTGAGCCTGCTCGGTGCCGACCAGGAGCCCGGCCGACGTCGGCGCCAGGCACGTCGCCGGCAGCCCTTCGATCGCGGCGCGTTCCTCCCAGCCGCGCTCCGATTCCCGCCAGAGGGTTCGACCATCGACGATGGCCCAGCTCCATCCGGCATCCTCGGCGACCGCGGTGAGCGGCCGGCCGGCGAGCGCCGCGACGGCGGCCACCCGGTCTCCTTCGATCTCCCAGAGCCCTTCGCTCGTGCCGACACGAATTCGGGTGTCCATGGCCGGATCATACGCCCGATTGCTATACTCCCGTGCCATGACGACCGAGGAGTGGTTCGACACGCTGACCGGCGAGCTTCTGGCACGAAACCCGTTCCGGACCTCGGAGTACTTCAAGCGCTTCGCCGCCGGCACCCTCACTCGCGAGCAGGTGTGGGCGCACATCGCCCAGCACTATCTCCTCATCGCCTGGTTTCCGCGGATCTTCAGCGGCATTCACACGCGCTGCGACGACTTCGAGGTGCGAAAGGACTGCGCCCGCCACCTGCTGGTCGAGGATCTCGGCTTCCTGAACGGCCGCGTGGGCGCCACGCCCGATCACGACGAGCTCTTCCGCCGCATCGGCGACGACCTGGGCTACGCGCGCGACGCGTACGACCGCATCGTGCCAGTCCCGGAGATGGCGGCAATCGTCTCCTTCTTCGAAGACCTGGCCCACGCGCGGCCGTGGAGCGCGGCGCTCTGCGCGACGGCGCTCCTGGAGGAAGAGGTGGTCGAGATCGCGCGCACGGTGGGCCGCGCCCTCGTCGAGCACTACGGCGTGCGGCCGGAGTGGGGCGGCCAGAACTACGCCGTCCACGAGGCGGTCGAGCAGGAGGAGTCGGGCGAGACGAAGAAGACGATCCTCAAACACCTCGTCACGCCGGACGATCGCTTTGCCGCCGAGGACGCGATGCGCGAGATGCACCGGCTCCTCACGTCGTACGCGGAAGGTCTCGCGCGGCGCCACCTCGGCTGAGTCTCGCCCGCCTAGCGCCGCTGGCGATCGATCGCCGGCCCCGCCAGGAGCGTGGCGGTCGTCACCAGGGTGGCCAGCGCCGCGAAGACCACCCAGGGCACGGCATACGAGTCCCAGTGCTCGAGCAAGAGCCCGAAGACGGCGGGCCCGATCAGGAGCCCCAC
>DASRIY010000018.1:0-15957 GCA_035649755.1 Candidatus Methylomirabilota bacterium | reverse complement strand
TCCCACGTTGGGCCGGGCCGTCGCGACGGCGACCCCGAACGCGCCCGTCTCCCGGTCTCGCGCCGCGATCGAAAAGGTGTGGAGATCAATCACCTTTTTAAGTTGTATCACGCGGCCTCGGCGAAGCCGGCTGATTACCTGTCGATGGGGCGCCGAGCCGGCGGCCAGGATGGCCCTACACGTCGTGGGGATCGCCGAGACGACCTCTACGGCGCGGGCCTCCGCGTTTCTTGGGCCAGCCGTTGCCGACCACCTATGATGCTTAGTGCGGTCTTTGCTACCCCACTTTGCTTCCAAGGAGAGAGAGATGCGGGTACTGCTCGCTCTGCTGCTGATCGCCGGGCCGCTCGCCTCGACCGGCTGGGCTCAAGCATCCTTTCCAACCCGAGGGCCTTCGGGCGGCGTCATCATCAGCGACGAGATCGGCCTCATCAAAGTCGAGCAGCGCCAGGAGATCGAGCGCATCGGCAACGCTCTCTTCAAGGAGACGGGCTTCCCGCTCGCCGTCGTGACTATCAAGTCGCTCGCGGCGCAGCGCGCCGGCGGCTACACGATCGAGCGGTACGCCAAGGAACTGGTGGATGCGTGGAAGCCGGAGCCGGCTCACCGCAGCCACGGCATGCTGCTCCTCGTCTCCGAGGAAGACCGCCGGGCGCGCATCCAGCTCGGGCCGGCGTGGGGCAGCACCCACGACGGCCGCGCGCAGGAGGTCATGGACTCGCTGATCCTCCCGGCGTTCCGGAAGGGCGATCTCTCCCAGGGCATTCTGGACGGCGTGCGCGGGTTCGACGCCATGGCGCGCGGCCTCGCGATCCCGTCGCCGCCGCGACCCTGGTTCCTCATTCTCGTGGCCGCGGCCGGCGGCGTGATCCTGGTCGTCGGTATCGTCTCGGTCGCCAAGAGTGGCCGCAAGAGCTGGGCGTGGGCCATCGCCGGCCTCGTCGGCGGGATCGTCCTGGCCCGGGCCATCGCCTACGCCCGAGGCGGCGGCAGTGACTCGAGCTCCGACGAGAGCGGCGTCACCGGAAAGTGGTGACGGCCGCGAGGCCTTGACGCCGGAGGGCTTTGGGCTGATCCTCGGGCGCGATGACGGCCGTCGCATCGCGCAACATCAAGCTCGTGAGCCAGTCGGACCAGGGCGGCCGCAGCGACGGCGTCCAGGTCATCGTGCACCGAGGCTACGCCTACATCGGCCAGACCTTCAGTAACGGCTTCACGATCCTGGACGTGCGCGACGCGCGTCACCCGAAGTTCGTCGACTTCATCGCCTGCCCGCCCAACACCCGTACGGTTCACCTGCAGGTCCATGACGACGTTCTGCTGGCGACCAACATGCCGAGCGTCTGGACCATGCAGGAGTTCCAGAACCAGCAGGACTACTTCGGCGCGTCGCCCGCCGACAAGCTGAAGGGCCGGGCGGCCGGCAGCTTCACCGCCGGGATTCGCACGTTCGACATCTCCCGCGGCGACCGGCCGCGCGAGATCGGATTCCTCCCGGTCGACGGCATCGGACCTCACCGGATCTGGTACACGGGCGGGCGCTACGCGTACACCTCCATCCACTTCGCCGAGTTCACCGATCACATCTTCGCGGTGGTCGATGTCGCCGATCCGGCGAAGCCCGAGATCGTCGGCCGCTGGTGGATCCCGGGCATGTGGCGCGCCGGGGCCGAGACGCCGACCTGGCGCAGCGGCCGGCGCTACGCGCTCCATCACGCGCTGGTGGCCGGTACGCTCGCGTATGGCGCCTGGCGCGACGGCGGCCTCACCGTGCTCGACGTGGCCGATCCGACGAAGCCGCGGCTGCTCGCGCATCATAACTGGGATCCGCCATTCGGCGGCGGCACCCATTCCCCGCTCCCGTTGCCCGATCGCAACCTCCTCGTCGTCGCCGACGAGGCCACGAGCGCGAACTGTAGCCAGGGCTTCCGCTACGTGTGGGTGTTCGACGTTCGCGAGCCGAGCAATCCCGTGAGCATCGCCACGTGTCCGCAGCCGTCGGAGGCGGACTACTGCGCCAAGGGCGGCAACTTCGGGCCGCACAATCTCCACGAGAATCGACCCGGCTCGCTCCAGAGCTCGCGCCTGATCTTCGCCACCTACTACAACGCCGGCGTGCGCGTGTTCGACATCGCGAACCCGTTCCAGCCGCGCGAGGTCGCGTACTACGTGCCGGCCAATCCCGAGCGCATGATCGATCCGCGCCCGGGCCGACCGCAGGTGATCCAGTCGGCCGACTGCTACGTCGACCCGAACGGGCTCATGTACCTCACCGACTCCAACGCGGGCCTCAACATCCTGCAGCTCGAGGGCGTCTGAGCGCCAAGGCCCGGAGGATACCGATGCGACGGTCCCGAATCGTGATCGCCCTCGGCTTGCTCGTGATCGCGATGGCGACCGCGCTGTCGGCGTCGGCCCAGAACACCGTCAAGCTCGCGATCGTCGCCGAGATCACCGGCGGCGGTGCGCCGTCCGGCAACATGTGGCGCGACGGCGTCCTCCTGGCGGTCGAGGAGCTCAACAAGAAGGGCGGCATTCAGGGCCGTCGTCTGGAGTCCTTCGTGATGGACACCCAGACCGATCCGCCGACCTCGGTCGCGGTCATCCGGCGCGCGATCAACGACCGCCCGTTCGCGATCCTCGGCACGGTGTACAGCTCGAGCACGGTGGCCAACATGGAGATCGCCCGCGAGGCGGGGATCCCGCAGATCAGCGGCTCCGAGTCGGTGCTGGTCGTCCAGAAGGGCAACCCCAACATCTTCTTGACGTCTTTCAGCCAGCAGGTCGGGTTCGCCAAGCTCGTCAAATGGCTCGTGGAGGATCTCAAGGCGAACAAGATCGCGCTGATCTACGTGAACAACGCCTTCGGCCGCGGCGGCCGCGAGATGTTCGTCAAGTTCCTCAAGGACCGGGGCAAGGTGGTGGTGGCCGACATTTCCACCGAGCCCCAGCAGGCCGACTTCACCGCGGAATTGACCCAGGTGCGCGCCTCCGGCGCCACCCATCTGATGATCTACAGCCACGAGGAAGAGAACGCGCGCATCATGATCCAGATGCGCAAGCTTGGGCTCAACGTCGAGCCGGTCGGCGACAACCTGTGCGCGCAGACCACCATCGACGCGGGCGGCGATGCCATGAACGGAGCGCGCTGCCACGTGCCGATGACGGCGCTTTCTCCGGTGCCGAGCATGCTCGAGATGGGTAAGCGGTTCCAGGAGCGCTTCGGGCGCGTGCCCGATCACAACGGCTTCAAGGGCTACATCGGCGTCCATCTGCTGAAGGCCGCGGTCGATCGCGTCGGCGCGTTCGATCAGGCCAAGGTGCGGGACTGCCTGCACGGCAACTTCTTCACGATGGCCGATGAGCCCGGGCTCCTGATGGAAACGTACGTCGACGAGAAGGGCGATGCCGACCGGGGCAGCTTCATCGTCGAGGTGAAGAACAAGAAGTCCGAGGTGGCGAAGGTCTTGCCCTTGCTGGGCGGACCATACACGAAGCGGTCCTGTCGCTAGATCTACGGTCGCGAGACCCGAAGGAGGCGCTCATGACCATCGCGCTTTCGCACGGCGGCCCCACCATGTACCGTTCGGTTGCTCCGTCCCGCCAAGTCCTGGTCGGCACCATCGAGGGCGTCGTCACCCTCGAGCGTGATTCCGCCGGCCGGGGATGGCACGTCGCCGACCGGACGCTGACCGACAAGCACGTCCATGCCCTGCTGATCGAGCGGATGAGCGGCACGATCTTCGCGGGCATGAAGCACGGTTCGCTCTTCGCCAGCACTGACGGCGGAAGCTCCTGGGAGCGCCGCGACAGCGGACTCAAGGAGCAGAACGTGTACAGCCTCGCCAGCGCGCGGATGGGCGATCGCGTGCGCGTCTATGCGGGCACGGAGCCTGCCCACCTGTTCTGCAGCGACGACCTCGGCCGCAGCTGGACCGAGCTGCCGGCACTGCGCTCGGTCGACACGTCGCGCTGGAGCTTCCCGGCGCCGCCGAACATCGCCCACACCAAGCACATCAACTTCCATCCGCACGATGACAACACGCTCTTCATCGGCGTCGAGCAGGGCGGCCTCCTGAAGAGCACCGACGCCGGCAAGACGTTTCGCGTCATCCCGGGCATGGACGACGACGTCCACCGCACGGTGATCAACCCGCTGAATCCCGACCGGATCTACATCACGACGGGCATCGGCATGTACGTGAGCAGCGATGGCGGAGCGACGTGGGAGCAGTGGACCGATCTGCAGCACGAGATCGGCGGCTATCCCGATCTGCTCGTGCTGCACCCTCGCCAGCCGGAGCTCATGTTCGTGGCCTCGGCCGAGAAGGGCCCGGGGTCGTGGCGCAAGAGCCATTTCGCGGGCTCGCGCGTTTCCAAGAGCACCGACGGGGGCAAGACATGGCAGATCCTGCGACAGGGGCTGCCGGACCGTCTCCGGCCCGCGTTCGAGGCGATGGCTCTCGAGGACTGGGGCGATTCCTTCTCGCTGTTCGCCGCGACCGCGACCGGAGAGGTCTGGTGCAGCGACGACGGCGGCGAGCGCTGGAGCGAAGTGGTCAGCGGCCTGGCGCCCATCTCCAAGGGCGACCACTACGCCGCGTTCGTCACCGCCTGAGGCACGCCCGGCGCCGCGGCGTGCGCTGGCCCTGAGAGCCCGATGACGCCCACCGGGTTCATGGCCATCGCGCACCGCGGCGCGTCGTCGTACGCGCCCGAGAACACCTTCGCCGCCTTCGACCTGGCGATCGAGATGGGCGCACGCCATCTCGAGCTCGACGTTCACTTCAGCAGCGACGGACACCTCGTCGTCATCCACGACGACACCGTCGACCGCACGACCGACGGCTCCGGCCCGGTGACGAGCCGTTCGTTGGCCGCGCTGACGGCGCTCGATGCCGGCGCCTGGTTCGACCCGCGCTTCAAGGGCGAGCGCATTCCGACGTTGGGCGCCGTCCTCGAGCGTTACTGGGGGGCCCACCTCCATGTCGAGCTCAAGGGCCACTCTGCCGGCCTCGCGCAGCGAGCCGTGGATATGATCCGGTCAAGCGGGATCGCGACGAATGTCACCATCACATCTTTCCAGAAAGCGAAGCTCGAGGAGACGCGCGCCTATGCCCCCGAGCTGCCGACCGGGTGGCTCGTCGGCGAGGTCAGCGATGCGGTCGTCGCGCAGACACGCGCCATGGGGCTGACCCAGCTCTGCCCGCGCGCTGGCGCCGTCACGCCCGAGTTGGTGAGCCGTCTGCACGCGGAAGGCCTCGTCGTCCGCGCCTGGGGCGTGGCCACGGAGGACCTGATGCGCCAGGTCATGACGGCCGGCGCCGACGGCATGACGGTGAACTTCCCCGACAAGCTCCTGGCGTACCTGGCGACGCCGGGGCTACGCGCGTAGCTGCGGCAGCAGGCGCAGCGCGTTATCCCGATCGATCGATTGAAGATCATTCGCGCTGAAGCCGTAGTCCGTCAGCCCTTTCACGTGATCGATCGCCGTGCGGTACGGAAAGTCCGTGCCGAAGACGATCTGTGAGACCGGGATCAGCCGGGTGAGCGACGCCAGCGCGTAGGGATGCGCCGCCTGCGCGGTGTCGTAGTAGAACCGCTTCAGCTCGGCCTCCACGCCGTTCGGCACACGCGAGGCCAGGTTCTTGTTGGCCATCGGCAGGCGCAGGAAGCGCTCGGTCAGGAACGGGAGCGTCCCGCCGCCGTGGGAAAAGATGATCCTCATGTCGTGGAACCGTGCGGCGGCGCCACTGAACACCAGGCTGGCGATGGTGCGCGTGGTGTCGGTCCCCCACTCGATGATCGAGTCCGGCACGTCCGGGATGAGGTTGCCGCAGCAATTGGCGGTGGTCGGATGCGTGTAGACGACCGCCCGGCGCCGATTCAGCTCCTCCATCACCGGCGTGAACGCGGGATCGCCGAGCCACTTGTCGCCGTAGCTCGTGAGCAAGGCGATGCCGTCGGCCTTCAGCGTGTCGAGGGCGTACCCGATCTCCTGCAGCGTGCCCTCGACGTACGGCATCGGCATCACCGCGAACATGCCGAAGCGGCCTTTGGAATCGGCGACCAGCTTCGCCGTGTAGTCGTTGCACTCGCGCGCCAGCTTGCGGGCGCCCGCGTCGTCCAGAAAGCGCATGGCCGGTGTCGTGATGGACGTGAGCGCCGTCGCCACGCCGGCCTTGTCCATGTCGGCCAGTGACTTCTCGGGCGTCCAGTCCCGCACCGGCCCCGGGATGTTCTTCGCCGTGATCGCGGCCGCGTAGGGCGGCGGCGTGTGGTGATGGTGCACGTCGATCCGATGAGGTTTGGCTGTCGCCATCTGGGCCTCCGCCTCGCGGCGCGACACGAGCGCGCCCGCTCCGAACGCCGCCATGCCGGCCAGAAATTCCCGTCGCGCGATCACCGGGATCTCGCTACTCATGTGCCGTCTCCTCCGCCAATCCCTGCCGCGGCCTGGAGTGTATCGGAGCCATTCGGCTCACGGACCGTGTTCTTGCAAGGCTCGCTCGAGGCGGCGATCAGGGACGAGCCACATAGCGGATACCAGAACGCCTCGAGCCGGTTCTTCTGCATGCGCTCAGCTCCGGCGCGACGCTAGAGTTTCTTCAAGAAGCTCAGGATGGCGTCGCTCACTTCGGTGGGGCGCTCCTGCTGCGTCCAGTGACCGCAGCCCGGCAGGATCGACGTGCCTCGGAGCTCGGGCACGAACCGCGACAGGTTGGCGATGAGCTGATCCATCCCCGGAAAGGCGACGACGAGGTCGCGATCGCCCGCGACGTAGAGGGCCGGTACCATCACGCGCGCGCCGGCGTGCGGAGCAAGCAGCTCCCAGTTGCGATCGATATTTCGATACCAGTTGAGGCCGCCGTGGAAGCCCGCGTGGGAAAACTCGCCCGCGAACACGTCGATGTCGGCGTCCGAGATCCAGCCGGGAAGCATCTCGGGCGCCACGGTGCCGTCGAGCACGCCGCCCTTCTTCGCCACCATCGCCCCGCCAAACGGGCTCCGGACCGAGATGCTCGGGAACCCTTCTCCCGAAAAGGAATAGAGAAGCCGGCGGAGGGTTCCACGGACATCGCGCTCGAGCTCGGCCTCCGCGACGCCGGGCGTCTGGAAGTAGAGCTGGTAGAACATCGCATCGTCGGTCTGCGGCATCACGCTGGTCGGCGGCGCCGTGCCGCGCGGCCGGTACGGCACGCTGAGGCCGACGACGCCTCGGACGCGGTCCGGTCGCAGCAGCGCGGCGTGCCAGGCGACGGGTGCGCCCCAGTCGTGCCCGACGACGACTGCCATCTCCGCGCCCAGCGCGTCGAGGATACCGATCACGTCACCCACGAGGTGCAGCAGCGTGTAGCGGTCGATCGCGTCCGGCGCGTCGGTCGCTCCGTAGCCTCGCATGTCCGGAGCCACGGCGTGAAAGCCGGCGGCCGCCAGGGCCGGGAGCTGGTGCCGCCACGAGTACCAGGACTCGGGAAACCCGTGACAGAGGACGACGAGGGGGCCCGAGCCCTCCTCGGCGAGATGCATTCGGATGCCGTTGGCCTCGATCGTCCGGTGCTGGATCATCTTAGCGGTCGAGCCAGGCGGCCATCAGCCGGCCGCCATAGTCGAAGCCGTTGTTGGGGCTCCAGTTCTTCACGTAGGGCTCCCACACCGACACGACCTTCTGGGACGCATCGTAGAGGGCGTAGGCGTTGTGGGCGATGTGGCGCTGGATGTCGTAGACGATCTCCCGCCGCTTCGCGACGTCGAACGTCTTGCGCTGGAGCAGGATCATCTCACTCAGCTTGGGATCGTTCACACCGCCGGAGTTGAGCGGCTGGCCGGGCATGAACGGCCGAATGTAGCTGTCGGCGTCGAGCCAGGCGCCGCGAAGCCCGAACGTCATCTTGTCGTACTTGCCGAAGACGGTGCTCGCGATGTAGGCGCCGAACTCCTTGAGCTTGAGCTCGGTCTCGATCCCGGCCGACTTCCAGTTCTTCAGCGCGATCTGCACGCGGTCCATGAAGTCGGGGCCATAGCCGGCCGTCGTCTCGACCGGCACCTTGAAGCCATTGGGATAGCCGGCCTCGGCGAGCAGCTTCCTGGCCGCCGGCACGTCTTGCTCGTAGAGCTCGCGCCCCTCGCGGGTAAGCTGATCGATGGGAATCGCCCACTCACCCGCGGCGGCCGGCACCGTCGCATTCGGAGCGCCGTGGCCCAGCGAGAACGGGCTGGCCTCGAGAAATTCCCGCCAGTTGCTGGCGCGGCCCAGAGCGCGGCGCACCCGGACGTCCCTGAAGGGCTCCTGGTCCAGCTTGCAGGACGTGTAGCCGCCGGTGAACCAGATGTACTCCGCGGTCTGGAGGCCCGGCTTTCGCGCTTTGGCGGTGTCGAGATCGAGGCGACGCACCACCTGCTGGTACTCCGGTCCGAAGTCGTACTTTCCCGCGACCCAGGAGGCGAACCGTGAGGACGGGTCGGTGTCGATCGTCACCTCGACGCCGTCGGCGTACGGTAATCCCGGCACGAAGTAATTCGGGTTTCGCGCGAACGTGAGCCTCACGTTGGGCTCGTAGCGCTCGAGCATCCACGGCCCGGTGCCGATGACGGCCTCGGGCCGCTTCAGGTCTCCGAACTTCTCGACCGCTTCTCGGGCGACCAGCCATGCCGAGGTCGAGGCGAGCGCGTCGAGGAACCAGGCGAACGGCTCCTTCAGCGTGAACTTGACCGTGTAGCGATCGAGCGCCTCGATCTTGTCCACGTCCTCGAGCGTTTGCCGATTGCCGTTGCCCTTGATGCCGAGGAACCGCTCGTACGTGTACTTCACGTCGTCGGCCGTCAGCTCGCGCCCGTTGACCGGCGGCTTGGGATGCCAGCGCACGCCGCGCCGCAGCTTGAACACGTACGTCGTGTCGCTCGGCCGCGTCCACGATTCGGCGACGTCCGCTTCGACCGGATAGGTGCCCGGCCGCACCGAGGGCCCCGCCTTGACCTTGAGGAGCCGGCTGTGCGTGAACGAGAGCATCGTCATCGTCGAGAACGCGAGCGTCTGGTGTGGATCGAAGCCGACCGGATCGAGCCCGGAGCAGAGCCGGAAGACTCCTCCGCGCTTCGGCGTCTGGGCGAGCGCGGGCTCCGGTCTCGCGACGTCGACGGACACTCCACCGGCACCCGCGGCGAGCGCGGTCCCGGCGAGCTTCAGCACATCGCGCCGGCTGATATCCATGGGCTGGGACCTCCCTGCTTCTCTAGGTCTCCGCTCGATCCGCCGCTCTCAGGCCGAGCTTCTCGAGCCGCGGCAGCACTTCGGCCGCGAAGTAGGGCAGCTCCTTGAGATAGTCGACGAAGTTGACGGCCAGGCCGTCGAGACCCGCGGCCGAGAGCCGACAGAATTCGCGCGCGAGCGCGTCGGGATCGCCGACGACACAGTACGACCCGCGCGCGAGGGCCCGGCGCGCGAGCGGATTGTGCCCGCTGTGCACCAGACGCTGGGGATCGGACCGCCCCCGCCCCTCCTTCGCGTGCATGTCGGCCAGATGTCCGATCGCGCCCCAGTCGGCGCGATCGACGACGTACTGGAGATAGTCGTCGGCTTCCTTCTGCGTGGGGCGACAGATGATTCCCACCGGCGTCCACACCTGGATGTCGCGGCCGCGCTCGAGGGCCAGGTGCTTGGTCTCGGCGACGCGCGGAGTGCTGGCTTCGGGCGTTTCCACCGCGTCGAAGTGCATGTCTGAGTGGCGGATGGCGAACCGGCGTCCCGTCTCGGAGCTGCCGGCGTTCATCATGAGCGGATCCCCGTCGCCAAAGGGACGCGGCGCCCCTTCCACGGCGTGGAGACGATAGTAGGTCCCCTCGTAGTCGAAGCGGGCTTCGCCAGCCCAGATGCGCTTGACGATGGTCCACCACTCTTCGCCCTGGGCGTAGCGGGCGTCGTGCTCCTTCTTGGTCACACCGAACATGTTGAACTCGTCCTCGTTCCAGCCGCAGACGATGTTCACGCCGAGCCGGCCCCGGCCGATGTGATCGCCGGTGGCCATCTGCTTGGCTGCGACCAGCGGATGATGCAGCGGAACGTGCACCGTGCAGAACACGTGCAAGCGCCGGGTGGCCGCCAGCAGACCACACGCCCACGCGATCGACTCGAAGCTCGATCCGTTGGGGTTGGAGTCGCCCCCGTAGCCCTTCCAGCGCGCGATGGGCACCATGCACTCGATCCCGATCGCATCGGCCATTTGCGCCAGCCGGAGGTTGTTCTCCCAGCTGGCCTCCCAGCGCTCGGGCAGTGTGGCGTAGGTTCGCCCGCTCGAGCAGTTGGCGCCGAAGAGCCCGAGCTGGAGCTTGTTACGAGTGGCGCGCGCCGCCTTGCGTTGTCCCATCGGTCCGCTCGACCACGTCCGGATAGCGCTCTTCCTTCATCAGGAACAGCAGGAAGATCCCGACGATGTACGTCCCGCTCAACACCGTCAATGCGGTCGCGAATCCTGCGTGGTCCATGAGGTAGCCCGTGACCAGCACCCAGAACGGCTGGGAGAGGAAGCCGAGCAGGAAGTACAGGCTGAACGCCGCGTCCCGGTCTTCGTTCGAGGCGGCGTCGGCGACGATGGCCTGCGTCTGCGTCCCGCGCGAGGAGGTAAATGCGCTGTAGAGCAGGAGGCTGGTGAAGAGCAGCGCGACGCCGGGCCCGAGGTGAGCGACCCACAGGGTGCCCACGCAGGACAGGCCCAGCGAGACCTGCAGCATGCGAACGCGGCTGAACCGGTCGGAGAGCCAGCCGAAGAAGATCGGCCCCAAGATGCCGCCGGCGCTGATCGCGGTGATCAGGACGCCGACGGTCAGCTTCGAATAGCCGAAGTCGTTGGCGAGATGCGGCGCGAAGTAGATCTGGTTCACCCCGCCGTCGCGGCCGGCGCCGCCGACCATGAACACGCAGGCGATGACCATCATGTTGCGGTTCTTCAGCATGCGCCGGTAGCTGCCCAGGCCCTGGACGAGTCTTGCCCGTCCGGAGCCGGATCGATTCGGCACGCCGTAGTCGCGGAAGAGAAAATAGACCAGGCCCATGACGACGCTGGCGATCGTGACGACGAAGAAGATCTGCCGCCAGCCCATGATGAGCAGGAGCACGGTCGCCAGCGGTGTCGCCACCAGGGTTCCCACGTTGGAGATGCTGGTGTTCAGCGCCATCACCGCGCCACGATTCTTCGGGAAGTAGCTCGCGAGGATGCTGTAGCCGACCGGGTGCTGGGCGCTCGACCCGACCGACGCGACGCCGCGGGCCACGATCATCGCGGGGTAGGACGGCGCCAGCCCGCTCATCAGCGTGCCGAGCGCGATGCCGAGATTGCCGAAACCCAGGAGCTTGCAGCGGGAGAAGAAGGGCGTCAAGAAGCCGTAGGCGCCCTGACAGACGCTGTTGAGCACCGAGCAGATAGCCGACAGGATACCCACGGCGGTGTAGCTCATGCCGAGGTCGGCCATGATGTACGGGTACAGCATCGTCATCATCTGGTTCTGGAAGTGGTTGACGGCGTGCGAGACGTTGCTCAGGTGGAGCATCGCCCGCTTCTCGTGGGCGCTGGGCTCCGCTTCCATCGCGCCAGGGCCATTGTCCTGGACGCCGGTCACCGACCCAGGTCGAAGAGCGTCGGGGCGACTGCTCACGCGCTCGGAAGCAGCTCGGCGCGGTAATTGCGCCGCAGGACGTGCAGCTTGAGCGGCACCGGCGATCCAAGCCACATCGCGTAGATGCTATGGTCGTCGACCGAGTCGTCGGTGAGCGGGTGGATCAGCACGTCGAGCCCATCGCGGTGCAGCATCAGCCACTCGACCACGGGCTGAAACTGGTCCGGCTTGAAGATGAGCTGTGCATTGGCGACCGGATGCGGCCCCACCGGCTCGTCGCGCAAGCCGCCGAGCTGCACCTGGAACTTCTCCTGGGCCACGGCGCACACCCGCTCGGCCGTCTGGCGCGTTTTCCCCGGATCGTAGTAGATATGCGCATGATAGCCCCGGTTCGTGACAGCATCGGCTGCGGTGGTCATCGGGCTCTCCTTTGCCTGGGGGCGATCCGCCGGCCTGCACCATGACACATTGCCAACGAGATAGATCGGTCCGGGGCGTTATGCAAGCAGAAAGGGGCTAACCGATGGAACTGTACGAGGCAATGCGCTCGACCTTCGCCGCCCGGGAGTTCACGGCCGATCCCCTGCCGGACGCCGTGCTGGCGAAGATCCTGGACCAGGCCCGATTCGCGCCGAGCGGCGGCAACCGTCAGGGCTGGTGCGTCATCGTGGTTCGCGAGCCCGCGACGAAGCGCGCACTCGGCGATCTGAGCGCCTTCGCCGGGCGGCGCTACGCCGCGCAGGCGGCGAACGGCGAGAGCCCGTGGAACACGATCGATCCGCCGCGCGTCGATGCCGCCACCATCGAGCGCACGCAGGTGCCGGCGCGCCTCACCGAGGCGATCGCGACGGCGCCGGTGGTGCTGGTCGTCTGCGTCGACCTGAAGGTCGTGGCCTCGATCGATCAGGACCTGAAGCGGGTCGGGATCATCAGTGGGGCGTCGATCTACCCCTTCGCGTGGAACATTCTTCTCGCGGCGCGGCACGAAGGCTTCGGCGGCACCATCACCACCCTGGCCACCGCGAAGGAGCCGGAGATCAAGAAGCTGCTCGGCATTCCCCCGCACATCGCCGTCTGCGCGGTCATGCCGCTCGGCCGGCCGGTACGCATGCTGGCCCGGCTCAAGCGCAAGCCCGTCGCCGAATTCGCCACGCGCGAGCGCTTCGACGGCGCGCCGTTCGGAAGCCAGGCGCGCTAACCCCCGAAACCGCCGACTACCAGAGCCACGGGATGAGGCGGCTCTTCACGCGGGCGGCGTAGGCCGCCCATCCCGGATCGCTGGCGAGGATTCGCTCCTCCGCGTAGATGCGGTAGACGAGCGCGACCCACCCCACCAGCACCATCAGCGCGGTGCCCTGGTTCCATTCCTGCAGGTTGTAGCCGAAGTCCGCGATCATGTAGGCCAGATACATCGGATGGCGGATCAGCCGATACGGACCCTTCGTCGCAAGACCTCGCAGAGCCGGCCGCACGCCGAATAGCCTTCCCAGGCTGAGGAGGGTCGCCAGGCTCAGACACGCCCCGGCCGCGACGATGTAGACCCCTCCTTCGGGCCACGGGGCGTCGCCGGGCACCCATCGCAGGTAGATGAGCTGGCCATACGGATACGCGTACACCACGACGATGCTGGCATTGGAAAGGAGCGAGCGGTCTTGCCGCTCAGGCGCGCGTCTGGTGAGGGCGACTCCCAGAACGAGGACATGCTGCAGGACGTAGATCCAGTCGGTAACCGTGAAGCTCGGCGTCAGCTGGAAAAGGAGGACCAGCTCGACCAGCGTGACGCCGAGCAGGACGATGTCGCCGTGGCTTCGCCCGAACAAGCGCGAGCGCGACGACGATCAGATCGCTTTGTCGGCCTTCAAGCGCTCCAGGTCGGCCGCACCGAGCGAGAGCAAGTCCTTGTAGACTTCTGCGTTGTGCTGACCGAGCAGCGGCGCGGGCCGCACCTTCGTCGGCGACTTGGAGAGCTGCACCGGATTCGCCGGCATGGTGAACGGGCCCCAGCCCGGATGCTCGATGGTGGTGACCATGCCGCGCTCGATCAGGTGCGGGTCGCTCAAGATCTCCTGCGGCACCAGCACGGCGCCCGTGGGCACGCCGGCCTTGCCGAGGTCGGCCATGACCTCGTGCTTCGTGCGCGTCATGGTCCACGCCTCGACCATGGCGTTGACCTGGTCCTTGTGGGCGCCGCGCCACTTGGGATCGGACCACTCCGGATGGCCGATCAGGTCCGCTCGGCCGATCGTCTTGAGCAGCGCTTCCCACATGTGCGGCCGCACGGGCTGGCAGTAGATGTACGCGTAGTCGTCGCGCCCACCCGGCTTGCAGCGATAGATGCCCGAGGGCGACGTGTTCGCGATCTCGTTGCCGCGCCGGGGCTCGAAGTCGCCGCCCGCGTAGGCGAGCCGCATGGCGATGCGGGAGAGATTGACGACCGCATCCTGCATCGAGCACTCGACCTTCTGGCCCTGCCCCGTCGTCTGCCGCTGCCAGAGCGCAGCCATCACGCCGAGCGCCGCGTGCATACCGGTGCCGGAGTCACCAATGGTGGGACCGGGCTTGAGCGGCGGCCCGCCCGGGAAGCCGGTCAGCGCCATCGCGCCGCCCGTGGCCTGCGCGATCATGTCGAAGCTCTTGTACTCGCTGTAGGGTCCGTAGTTGCCGAAGCCCTTCACCGAGAGGTAGACCAGCCGTGGGTTCAGGGCTGACAGCGTGTCGAAGCCGAGGCCCATCTTTTCCATCCCGCCGGGCGCCTGGTTCTCGGCCACCACGTCGGCCTTCTTGACCATGTCGAGAAACATGGCCTTGCCCGTGGGGTGCTTGAGGTTGAGCGTGACGCTCTTCTTGTTGGAGTTGAGCAGGAGAAAGTAGCTCGAGTCGACGCCCGGCTTCTCGGCGCGCCCATAGCGCCCGGGCTCTCCCTTGCCGGGCTCTTCCACCTTGATGACCTCGGCGCCGAGCCACGCGAGCATCTGGGTGCACGACGTGCCCGCCTCGAACTGGGTGAGGTCGAGAATGCGGATTCCATTGAGGGCTGTGCTCATGGCCTTCCTCCCGTACTGGGATGATACCCCGGGCGGGCACTCATGACAGCAGCCGTTCCAGCTTGCCGGCGAGGTCACGACTGACCAGCCCCTGCAGCGTGACGCGCATCTCCGGTCTCTTGTCCACGAACGCGCGCAGGCTCGAGAGGGGCCAGCTCATGTATCGCGCGGGCTCGGTGAAAGTCACGTCGACGGGCGACGGCAGACCCGTCAGCGCCAGCGCGCTGCCCACGATGTGTCCAGGCTCGAGCGTTCCAATGCGCTGACCTTGCTTGTCGACGTGAGCTCGGCCCGTGATCGCCACGCACAGGCGGGAAACCGGCTCGCCCTCGATCAAGATCCGCTCGCCGGGCGCGGCGTTCTTCCATTCCCCAGCCAGCGTCAGCGAAACGAATTCTCGCGGACGCAGCGCCTGGAAACCGAGCTCGTAGAGCCGCTGCTCGTCCGCCGACAGCACGACGGGCCGCCGCTCGAGATAGATCCGCGAGATCTGATAGAGGTTGATCGCCGTGAACACCAGCGCCCACAGGACCGGCGGCCAGAGCACGGTATGCTGCAGCAGGAAATACGGCATGTTGGTGAGCGCGGCCGCCACGGCAAACCACCGCAGCCACAGGATGTCGCGGACCGAATACGAGACGAGCAGCAGGATGTTCGAGAAGTGCACGAGGTAGTCGATGGCTTGAATCTGCATCCCTCATCCCTCCACACGGATCAGCGTGTCATCGATCCACCCCCTCATCCAACGCCATCGCGACGACGCGCTTCAGGTAGCCCAGATCGAACGGTTTGTCGACGTAGGCGAGCGCGCCGAGCCTGAAGGCCTCACGAGCCAGGTCCGGATCGGTGTTTCCGGTGACCATGATCACTCGGGCGTTTGGATTCATCAAACGGATTCGGGTGAGCAGCTCGAGACCGTTCATCTCGGGAAGCCCGATGTCGAGCAAGACCAGCTCGGGTCGGGAGAGGATGGCCAGCTTCAAACCCTCGTCGCCCGTCAGCGCGCCGAGGACGCGGTAGCCCTCCCCGCGGAGAAAAGAGCTGACCATGTCAACCACGCTCTGGTTGTCGTCAATTACGAGAATTCTGGTGTCCGGGGTCGTCAACGTCATTGCCCTGCCGAAGATTTCACTGGGAATTTCCTCGCCGCCATGCGGACTGCGCAAAGCGTGCCAGCCGCCGAGACCCTCGGCCCCGTCAGGATTGCCGATATTTACGGGGCGGATGGCTCAGAGATAGGGTGTTGTGCCCGAACGGAGCCCCTCCTGCCCGGAGCTCGGCCTGGGCGCCGTCAAGGACCGGC
>DASRIY010000017.1:0-2401 GCA_035649755.1 Candidatus Methylomirabilota bacterium | reverse complement strand
CAAGACGCTGCCCGGCTACGACAAGCTCGACCTGTCATGCGCCATCGTCCTGTTCAAGAACGTGATCGGGCTCAAGGAAATCACCTGGAAGACCCGCCTGCAGAACGTGATCAACGAGAAGTACGAGGAGGTTTTTGGATTCTCGTCGGCGCGCATCTCGGCCCTGACCGGCTTCGAAGTGCGCTACTAGCGCCGAGCGCGGCGGAGCGGGCCGGTGCCGCTAGCCGGCGCGCTTCGCCGCGAGCATCGCGGCCAGCCTGACCTTCTGCACCTTGCCGGTGTCCGTCACCGGCAGCTCGTCGCGCCGCATGAGACAGAATTCCTGGGGCACCTTGTAAGCGGCGAGCGCCGCCTTGCAGAAGGCGCGCAGCGCCTCGGCCTCGGTGTCGTGCCCCTCGCGCAGGACGATCACGGCGGCCAGAATCTCCTCGCGGCGCGGATCGGGCAGTCCGACCGCGTACGCCTGCTCGACGGCGGGGTGGCCGAGCAAGACCTCCTCGACCTCGAGCGGCGCCACGTTGATCCCGCCGCTCTTGACCATTTCCTTGATGCGGCCGCGGAACCGCAGCCGGCCGTCGTCGCCGACCAGACCGAGGTCGCCGGTGATGAGAAAGCCGTCGGTGTCGAAGGCGGCGGCGTTGACGGCGGCGTCCTTGTAGTAGCCGGGAGTCAAGTGGCCGCGAACGAGGATCTCGCCGACCTCGCCCGGCGGCAGCGAGCGGCGCGTCTGACGATCGACGATGCGGATCTCCATGCCGGGCAGGGGCAGGCCGACGGTCGTCAGGCGCCGTTCCGCGGAATCGTGGGCGTCGGTCACGGCGCAGTTGCCGTAGGTCTCGGTGAGGCCATAGACATTGCAGATTTCCCGCGCCCCGAGATCCATCACCATCTGCATCGCGGGCGGCGGCCCGATCGCGGCTCCCGTGCGCAGCGACGAGAGATCGTGCCGCGGACGGTCGGGGTGCTCGGTGATCGCCAGCGCGATATTCGGGGTGCCGTAGTACACGGTGCAGCGCTCGCGCTCGATCAGCGCCAGGGCACCGGCGGCGTCGAACGACTCTTGCAGCACGAGCGCGCCGCCGTGGGTCATGACGGCGAGCAGCGCGTTGGCGCCGCCGAAGCTCCAGAAGAGCGAGATTCCCATCCACATGCGATCGGCCCGCGTCAGATGCTGACGCTCGCCGATGTTCCACATGTTCTCGACCAGGCCGCCGTGCGCCAGCTGAACGCCCTTCGGCGTCGACGTGGTCCCGGAGGTGTAGAGAATGTACGCGACGTCCTCGGGCGTGACGGCGCGCTGGGCGGCGTCGACCTCGCCATCGCCGACTTCCGATCCTAGCCGCACGAGGTCGTCGAGCGTGACGGAGGCGCCGGGCGGGCCGGCCAGCGCGTGCGGACGTTCGAGGACCACCAGCCGCCGGAGCTTCGGCAGGCGTGGTGAGCCTGGGCCGCCGAGCTCGGCCAGCATGCCCGCGTAGTGCTGGCTGCCGAAGCGCTCGACCGTGATCAGCGTCGAGGCGTCGGAGTGGTCGAGGGTATAGGCGAGCTCGCGGGCCCGCGACCACGTGCTGATCGGCACGAGCGTGGCACCCAGGAGCGTCGCCGCGAAATCGATCAGGAGCCACTCCGGCCGGTTCGGCATCAGAAGGGCGACCTTGTCGCCGCGCCTCACCCCGAAGGCTAAGAGCCCCCTGGCGATCTCTCGAGCGCGGGAGCGCGTCTCGCCGTAGCTCAGGCGCTCCGCGGCGGCGACGATGAATTCGCGGCCGGGCTCGCGCGCCGCGATCTCGTCCAGCAAGTCCGGCAGGGTACAGCTTCGAGGCTTGACCGCTTCCACGGTCACGAGGAGCGTAGCCGCCGCTCGATGTCCTCGATCCGGGCGTTGAGCACGGCGACGTTCGCTCTGAGCGTCGCGAGGTCGCGCTCGAGGATCTCTCGCCGGGCGCGCTGATCGGCCAGCAGGGCCTCGATGCGCCTAAGCGTCTGGGTTATGGCCTGGTATTCCTGTTCCAGCCGCTCGGGGCCAGAGCTCGTCGAAGTGGCCGAAGATCTCGCCGCGGAGCGCGTCGATGCGGCGGTCGAACGCTTCGAAGCGGCGGTCGAACGCGTTGAAGCGCCGGTCTATCGTGTCGAAACGCCGGTCGATGGTCTCGAAGCGCTCACCGAGGAACGCGATGAGCTGCTGGTGCTCGGGCGCCGACATGGCTCAACGTCTACCCTACTGGCGTGGAAGCTTCAAGTGTGTCGAATCGAGGACAGGTGGCCTTGACGCACCCGTACGCGAAGGGCTACCCTCCGCGCCATGGCGTGGACCAACACGCAGTACCTGGTGGAGACGGACTGGCTCGCGTCGCACCTCGACGACCCGTCGCTTCGCGTACTGGAGTGCACCACGATCCTC
>DASRIY010000016.1:0-6253 GCA_035649755.1 Candidatus Methylomirabilota bacterium | reverse complement strand
CGGCGAATGTCGGCGCCCGGCCGTACCCCAGGCGAAAATCGAGCGACTGCGCTCACCGATGGGGCAACGTCGACACCGGCCGCCATCTCGGGTGTCATCGAATCAGGGGCCTCTCGCTCCTCGGACGAGCACCCCACTCGGCGGCGACCCCGAATCCGAGCGATCCGGCTCCGTCCCCCGACAGCGAATGGCCTGGCGGGACGTTCGGATTCGTGAGGTCCAGCCCGCGATCCCCAGCTGTCCCGCGTCAGTCTTCACCGAGAACGGTGAGATGAAGTGAGGCTCATTCAGTCCGGGACGTGCCACAGAGGATTTTCCCCTCCGGCGCGGGTCGTGATCCGGACGGATCTCCGGCCCCGTGGTCGGTGGCTTGATGTCGAGTGTTTGCCCGACGAGCGACGTTGCGTTTAGTACGATTTCAGCGACGACGAACCCAGCGATGAGCGGTCGCATGTTCATGTGACGCTCCTCTCAAGGATTTCGTGATGGCAGTAGTGAGTGCAGACGAAATGCCAGCGTTGAAATGTCCCGGAAGAGCAGGTACTTGAGCTTTCGAGGCCGAAGGCGGACCGTCAGGAGACGGACGGTCGAGTAAGTGTTACAAGGCCACCCCGGACCCGGATTGTGACTCGCGGGCTCATTAACTTGCCAGATGCGGCGCGACGTCAGGAGATGCTCCATTGAAGCTTTCCACGCGCCGGATCTCGCTCCGCAGCGCGAGCGCCCGCCTGAACTCGACACGGACGACGGACCAAGCCTCCGGGCTCCATCGGGTGTGGAGCATCACGCGCAGGGCTGCCGCTTCACTCGGGCTGCAAAGGCAGCAATCTCAATTGCCATCCGACCGCTTCGAAGCGCATCGCTAACGTGTGCACGTAGAGCCGCCAGTGCACCGATTGCCAGGTGATATCGCGCCGCCTGCAGGAAGGTAAGTCCAGTGATGAATTGGTCCTGCGCGGCGAATCTGGACTTGGAGGCGCCCTCCGTGAGAAACCTATATTGCTCCACAAGATCCTGCACCAGCGAGACGGTATCGCCGAGCCGCTGCAGGGAAACCTGGTAGTTACCCTCCTCGATGCGTCTTACTTCGTCCAGTTCGTCAGTGATCTTGAATCACCTCCGGCCGTCTTCGGAGGATGCCCGCCAACAGTTGAGCGTGAGGCGGCGGCCATGTGCCCGCTTGTGTGCCGTAGAGCCTCGAAAAACGCCACGGGGCGCCCCTGCGTGCTCGCTTCTGCTCCTCACTGCACACGCTAAGTTGGCGCCCCATCAGCAACCCCGCGATTCCACGTTAGTTCGTCAGAACGACAAAATCTCCTGCTCCTTCTTCTTGAGCAGCTCGTCGACCTTCGCGATGAACCGGTCGGTCGTCTTCTGGATCTGATCATGACCCCGGCGCTCCTCGTCCTCGGAGATCTTCTTGTCCTTGGCCATCCCCTTGAGACGATCGTTCGCCTCCCGGCGCACGTTGCGCACCACGACCCGGGCGTCCTCCGCCACCTTGTGCACGGTCTTCGCGAGCTGCTTGCGGCGCTCCTCGGTCGGTGAAGGCATCGCCAGCCGCACGATCTTGCCGTCGTTGACCGGCGTCAGGCCGAGGTCGGAGGCGATGATCGCCTTCTCGATGGCTTTGAGCTGCGAGGCCTCCCACGGCTGGATCACGAGGGTCCGGGCGTCCGGCACCGAGATGGACGCCATCTGGTTCACCGGCGTCGGCGTGCCGTAATAGTCGACGCGGATCCCGTCGAGCAGATTGGCGGAGGCGCGCCCGGTCCGAACCGCCGCGAATTCGCGGCCGAGCGAGTCGAGGGCACCTGTCATCTTCGCTTCGATGTCCTTGTAGACCGGTTGCATGTCGGCCATGGTCAGCCTCCCGATGACACAATCGAGCCCACGGGCTCACCGAGGACGATCCGCTTGATGTTTCCAGGGCGGGTCAGATCGAAGACGATGATCGGCAGCTTGTTGTCCATGCACAGGGAGATCGCCGCCGCGTCCATCACCTGGAGCCCGCGGTTGAGCACGTCGATGTACGTCACGTGGGCGAGGCGCTCGGCGCTCTTGTGCACCATCGGGTCGGCCGAATAGATTCCGTCGACCTTCGTAGCCTTCATGATGGCATCGGCACCGATCTCGACCGCGCGGAGCGCGCCGGCGGTGTCGGTGGTGAAGAACGGGTTGCCGGTCCCGGCCGCGAAGATCACGACCCGGCCCTTCTCGAGGTGACGAATCGCGCGGCGGCGAATGTACGGTTCGGCCACCGCGCGCATCTCGATCGCCGACAGGACGCGCGTCTGGAGGCTGGACTTCTCGAGCGCGTCCTGGAGGGCCAGCGCATTGATGACCGTCGCCAGCATGCCCATGTAGTCGGCGGTGGAGCGGTCCATTCCTCCGGCGCTCGCGGCGATGCCCCGGAAGATGTTGCCCCCGCCGATGACGATGGCGATCTGAACGCCGAGGGCCGACACGTCGCGCACCTCGGCGGCGATCCGGTCGAGGACCGGCGGATCGATCCCGTATCCTTGTCCCCCGGCGAGCGCTTCCCCCGACAGCTTCAGAACGATACGGCGATACACCGGGCGGCCGGAGCCGGCAGCCCCCGTCATCTACCCCCCCTCGCCCACCTGGAACCGGGCGAAGCGCTTGACGACGATCCGCTCGCCGGTCTTGGCGTTCACGCCGTCGACGAGCTCGCGAATCTTGGTCTTGCCGGTGGCGTCCTTGACGAACGGCTGCTCGAGCAGGCACTGCTCGGTGAAGAACTTCTCGAGCTTACCCTCGACGATCTTGTCGATCACCTGGGCCGGCTTCTTCTGGTCGGCGAGCTGACCGCGATAGATCTCGCGCTCCTTCTCGATGACGTCGTTGGGGATGTCTTCCCGCGACACGTAGGACGGATTCGAGGCCGCGACCTGCATCCCGAGGTCCCTCACGAGTTCCTGGAAGGCGTCGGTGCGCGCGACGAAGTCCGACTCGCAGTTCACCTCGATGAGCACGCCGAGCTTGGCGCTGTGATGGACGTACGAGCCGATCGTGCCTTCGCGGGCTTCCCGGTGGGCGCGCTTGCCCGCCTGCGCGAGCCCCTTCTTTCGAAGGAATTCGACGGCCGCCTCCAGGTCACCCTTCGAGGCCTGGAGGGCTTCCTTGCAGTCCATCACCCCGGCACCCGTGCGGTCGCGGAGGTCCTTCACCAGTTGAGCGGTCGCGGCCACGACTAGTTCTCCCCCTCGACCGAGGCCATCTCCGCGGTCTCGGCCGCCGCGTCCGGCGCGGCCGCCTCACCCTCGTCCTTGCCGAGCGTGCCGCGGCCCTCGTTGACCGCGTCGGCGATGCGCGAGGTGATCAGGCGGACGGCGCGGATCGCGTCGTCGTTGCCCGGCACCGGATAGTCGATGCCGGTCGGGTCGCAGTTGGTGTCCACGATCGCCACGATCGAGATGCCGAGCCGCTGGGCCTCGGCGACGGCGATCTTCTCCTTGCGCGGGTCGATGATGAACACGGCCGCCGGCAGCTGCTCCATCGTCTTGATGCCGACCAGCGCCTTCTCGAGCTTCTCGCGCTCGCGGTCGAGCTCGAGCGCCTCTTTCTTGGGCACCCGCTCGTACTCGCCCGTCTCCTTCATCTCCTCGAGCTTCTTGAGCCGGGTGATCGATTTGCGAATGGTCGCGAAGTTCGTCAGGGTTCCGCCCAGCCAGCGCTGGTTCACGTAGAACATCCCGCAGCGGCTGGCCTCCTCGAAGACGGTCTCCTGGGCCTGCTTCTTGGTGCCGATGAAGAGCACGGTGCCCCCGCCGGCCGCCAGGTCGCGCACGAAGCCGTACGCCTCGCGGAACTTCTTGAGGGTTTTCTGAAGATCGATGATGTAAATGCCGTTGCGCTCACCGAAGATGTACTTCTGCATCTTCGGGTTCCAGCGCTTGGTCTGATGGCCGAAGTGCACTCCGGCCTCGAGCAGTTCCTTCATCGTCAGTGCGGCCATGGGTCCTCCTTCGGTTTGCCTCCGCCGCGCCCGGGACCAGGTTGTTCGATCCCCACCGAAGTCGCGCGGCGTGTGTGGTGGTGAGCTACGTCGTGTACTTGGAGTTGAGCCTCACGTACTCCTCGCTCAGATCACAGGTCCAGACGCGGTCCTCGCCGCGCCCCAGTCCCAGATCGATCGTGACGTCGTATTCCCGACGCTCCATGATCTCCTGAATCCGCTCCGGACGTACACCTTCCTTCTGCATCCCCCGCTCGACCAGGCGCTCATCGCCGAAGGCGATCGACACCTTCTCCTGGTCGATCCGCGCCGGGCACTTGCCGAGCGCCATCATGATCCGGCCCCAGTTCGGGTCGTTGCCGTTGATGGCAGCCTTGACCAGCGGCGAATTCGCCACGCTGCGGGCGGCGATCAGCGCGTCGCGCCGGCTGGCGGCGCCCCGGACCGTCACCGTGATGAGCTTGGTCGCCCCCTCCGCGTCGGAGATCAGCATGCGGGCGAGCTTCGCCATCACGGCCTCGAGGGCGCCCGCGAACTGGCGCAAGCCCCGCCCGCCGGTTTCCATGGGCGGGTTCTCGGCGAGCCCGTTTGCCATCACGGCCACGGTGTCGCTGGTGGACGTGTCCGAATCGACGGTCGCCCGGTTGAACGACCCGTCGACGGCGCGCTTCACAACGGCTCCCAGGGCACCGCGGGCGACGACCGCGTCGGTCGCCACGAAACAGAACATGGTGGCCAGGTGGGGTTCGAGCATCGCGACGCCCTTGGCGATGCCGCCGATCGTGACCGGCCGGCCGCCGATCTCGACGCGAAGCGCCGCTTCCTTGGCCACCGTGTCGGTCGTCATGATCGCCTCGGCCGCCGCCCGGCCGCCCTGCGGCGACAGCGACTTCGCGAGCTTCGGCAGCGCCGCCCGGATCTTGTCCATCGGCAGCGGCACCCCGATGACGCCGGTCGCCGCGATCAGCACGTGATTCGCGGGGATCCGGAGAAGCTCGCCCACCAGCCGCGTCATCTCGCGCGCGTCCTTGATGCCCTGCTCGCCGGTGCAGACGTTGGCGCAGCCGCTGGACGCCACGATGGCCTGGGCCTGGCCTCCGCGGACGTGCTCGGCGGACACGAGCACCGGCGCGCCCTTCACCTGGTTCGAGGTGAACACCGCCGCCGCACGCGCGGGCGTCGAGGAATAGATGAGGGCGAGGTCTTTCTTCCCGCTCGGCTTGATGCCGGCCACGACGCCGCCGGCAAGAATGCCGGGCACCGCCGTGATGCCGCCCTCGAGCCACTCGTGCTCGCCGGCCGCCATCGTCATGGATACACGGGCGGCGCCTCGAGGCCCGTCCGCTCGCTCCAGCCCATCATGACGTTCAGGTTCTGCACACCGTTGG
Source organism: Candidatus Methylomirabilota bacterium (assembly GCA_035649755.1). Classification (GTDB taxonomy): domain Bacteria; phylum Methylomirabilota; class Methylomirabilia; order Rokubacteriales; family CSP1-6; genus AR31. The sequence goes on along the minus strand of DASRIY010000016.1, from coordinate 886 downwards.
CGGAGCCGCCCTTGCCGAGGTTGTCGATCGCCGACACGCAGACCGCCCGGCCCGTCCGCGTGTCCGATACCACCGTGACGTCGCAATAGTTCGATCCGACGACCGCGCGCGTCGCCGGGCGTTCGCCCTCGTCGAGCACGCGAACGAACGGCTCCCCGGCGTAGAACTCGCGGTAGACGTCGAGCAGCCGCGCGGACGACGCCGCCGAGGCGAGTGGCACCGAGGCGGTCGTGAAGAGACCGCGGTTGAGCGGCAAGAGATGCGGGGTGAAGGAGACTCTGAGCGGCGCGCCGGCAAGCGCGCTCAGCTCCTGCTCCATCTCGGCCGTGTGCCGGTGCCCGGCGATCGCGTACGCCTGCACGTTCTCGTTGGCCTCGGTGTAGAGGTACATCGGATCGATCTTCCGCCCCTGGGCTCCGGCGCCGCTGACCCCCGACTTGCCGTCGATGACGATCCCGTCGAGCCGCGCGAGCCCGGCGCGGAAGAGCGGCGCCGTCGCCAGGATCGCCCCGGCGGGGTAGCAGCCGGGCGAGGCGATCAGGGCCGCGGTGGCGATCGCCTTTCGATGAAGCTCGGGCAGCCCGTAGACCGCCTCGCCGAGCCCGGGCAGATCGATGTGCGGCGCCTTGTACCAGGTGACGTAGTCGTTCGGATCCCGGAGCCGGTAGTCGGCGGAGAGGTCGATGGCCTTACGGCCGCGCTGCCGCAGGACCGGCATGAGCTTCTGCGACTCCATGTGCGGGAGCGCGAGGAACACCACGTCGGCCACGTCCGTCAGCCAGGCAGCGTCCAGATCGTGGAACCGGAGATCGCTGAGGCCGCGCAGATGGGGATAAGCCTTGCCGAGGGGCTCGCCGGCGAGCCGATCGGAGGTCACGCCCGTGAG
>DASRIY010000015.1:0-17534 GCA_035649755.1 Candidatus Methylomirabilota bacterium | reverse complement strand
TCTTGCGCCGCTCGCTGCCGAAGCGCAGCAGCGCGGGAAGATGTATCACGTCGGCCTCGTCACGCTTGGCGCCCACCCAGAGCAGCATGGAATGTGGCAGAAGCTTCTGGAGGCGCTGCGGGCCCTGAACTATGTGGAAGGTCAGAACCTTACCCTCAAGGTTGCCGCCGCTGAGGGCAAGCCGGAGCGTCTGCCCGGCCTGGTCGCCGAGCTCATCCAGGCGAAGGTGGATGTGATCGTCACCACCTCGACCCAGGAAACCCTGGAAGCCAAGAAGGCAACCTCGACGATTCCGATCGTCATGACCCTCGTTCCGGATCCGGTCGAGCAGGGTCTCGTGGCGAGCCTGGCGCGGCCGGGGAACAACGTGACCGGTCTGACGACCCTGGCGCCGGGCACCAGTCAGAAACTTGTCGAGCTGCTGCGGGAAGTCGCGCCTTCAGCGACACGGTTGGCTGTACTCCGCACCGGCGCGAACAGCCCGTTCCCAGCAATCGGCCGTGAGCTCCAGGTTGCCGCGCAACAGACCGGAATCACCCTGTCTTATATCGAGGGCATCAACAGCCCGAACGACTTCGATCCAGCTCTCGCCCGAGCGAAGAAGGAAGGTGTGGGAGGCATCATCGCGCCTCTCGGTGCATTCACATACAGGTACCGGACGACCCTGGTGCGAGCGGCCAGCAAACATCGACTCCCCGGGATCTACTGGGTCCGCGACTTCGTGGAGGAGGGCGGACTCATGTCGTATGGCGTCAGCTTCGGTGAGGTAGGCCGCCGCGCCGCATACTTCGTCGATCGACTGCTGCAGGGTGCAAAGCCCGCTGACCTGCCTGTCGAACAGCCGACCAAGTTCGAGCTGGTGATCAATCTGAAGACCGCCAAAGCGCTCGGCTTGACGATTCCTCAGTCGGTGCTGTTGCGGGCCGACCACGTGATCGAATAGCGCACGCTGCGCCCCCGGATAGCGTTCACCGCTGACGCGCTGGCCATCCGCTTCGGAGGGCGCCTACTAGAAGAGCGGCGCTGCTATCTCGGCGGCAGGAGCCCCGCGAGAGGCTGGGGGTCCCGCCAATCCCACACCCGTGCCGGGTGCAGGCTGACGTCGGACGGAATCTTGTTCCATTCCCACGTCGCCCTCGCACAGGTCCCGCGCGCCTGCACGAGCACGCTGCAGACGAGCAGCACCGCGCCCACGGCCAGCTCGATCCGCATGGCTGGAGCGCGCCGCTCGAGCAGCGCGCGAAGGCCGAGGGCGGCGAGCAGCACGAGCCAGGGAACGAGCGGGGTCAGGTAGCGGGGGCCGTAACTGTGGCCGCCGTGCCACTGCTCGAACAGCGCGATCAACGCCACGTGACCCAGCGCGCTGAGCAGTGCCGGCATGATCAACCGCGGAAGGGGCAGTGACTGCCAGTAGCGGCCCACCAGATAGGCGACGAACAGCGTCGCCGGGACGAAGATCAGCTGTCCTCGGGAAGGGCTGACGAGGATACCGAGCAGCCCGCTCCCGGAGGAGTGCAGGCTGAACGTTCCGGTCCGATAGTAGGTCGGCAACAGCGTCCCGAAGGTGAGCCACGAATAGGTCACGAACACCACGATCCACACGGCTCCCGTTGCGAGATAGGAGCCGACGAGCCCTCGGTGGTACCGCACCAGGTACAGAGTGACCGCCACGATGGCGAGGCTCGCCGTCGGGCGGCAGAAGTAGCCCCACGCCAGAAGCGTCGCGAGAAGCGGAGCCGACATGCGCCGCCTTCCTGTCTCGTGCAGGACCAAGAGCCACACCGCCGCGCCGAGGATCAGCGTCAGGAACGTATCGCTCCACAGCACCCGCGAGGCGGTACTCCAGACCTGTGTTCCCAGAGCACCGGCCAGCGCCACGATCCAGCTCCACCGAGGAGGAAGGAGCAGCAGCGCCGTCCGGAGAAAGATCACGGCAAGCAGCGCCATGAGCAGTGCCGCCAGCACGGCCTGAACGTACCGGTCGCCGTGCGAGTCGTACTGCTCGTCGGGTCCCACCGCCGAGAGGCCCAAACGCGCCAGCACCCAGACGAGCGGCGTTACCAGGATTGGTCCGCCCGGAGGATAGCGGTAGTAGACGTGACCTCCGACCCGCTCGAGCTGGTAGGAAAGGTTGGTCCGGCCGACAAACCATTGATCGAGAACGAAGGACCCGTGCCGTAGCAGGGCTTCGCCGACCAGGGGGCTGTAGCGCGAATCGGTGAGACCGCGAACCGGCGATGCCAGGAATATCGTCGAGGTGATTACGAAAATCATCACCTCCGGCCCGGGCCTGCGGAGCCTCATTGCGCCCGGCCGAACTCTCGCAAGGTTCGCCGGTCACGTCAAGGCACCGGGAAATTTCGCCGTCTCCGAAATTCGGTGGAGGTAGGAGCGGATGGTACCATCTTCCCGCCTTCAGGAAAGGAGTTCCGTGGAGCCCGTTGTCCGCCTGATCCCCCTCGGTGGCCTCGGCGAGATCGGCCTCAACATGATGCTGATCGAGTCCGGGGACGACCTCATTGCGGTCGATTGCGGGCTCATGTTTCCCGACGACGAGTTGCCCGGGATCGATCACGTCATCCCGGATTTCACGTACGCCCTGGCCCGGCGCTCGGGGTTCCGCGCGGTCGTCTTGACGCATGGGCACGAAGATCATATCGGCGCGCTACCGTACCTCCTGCGCGAGGCCGAGGTGCCCGTGTACGGCACGCCGCTGACGCTGGCGCTGGTGGCCGAGCGGCTGCGCGAGCACGGGCTCGCGGAGACGGCCGACCTTCGGCCCATCCGCCCGCGCCAGCGCTTCGAGGCGGGGCCGTTCTCCATCGAGCCCATCCGCGTCACCCACTCGATCGCCGACGGGATCGGCCTGGCGATCGACACGCCGGCCGGCACGATCGTGCACACCGGTGACTTCAAGCTCGATCCGACCCCGCTCGACGGTGAGCCGCCCGACTACCGGCGCTTCGCCGAGCTGGGCGAGCAGGGCGTGCTCGTGCTCTGCTCCGATTCCACCAACGTGGAGCGGCCCGGCCACACGCCGTCGGAGATGGACGTGGGGCAGGCGCTCGGCGCGCGGTTCGACACGGCGAGCGGGCGGATCATCGTCGCCACGTTCGCCTCGCACATTCATCGCATCCAGCAGGTGCTCACGCTCGCCGCCCGCACGGGGCGGCGCGTGGCCCTCCTGGGCATGAGCATGCAGAAGAACGTGACGATCGCGGCCGAGCTCGGCTACCTGCGCGTGCCCGACGGCATCATCGTGCCGCTCGAGGAGCTGGGCGAGCTGCCCGCCCGCCGCCAGGTGATCCTCTCGACCGGAAGCCAGGGCGAGCCGAATTCCGCGCTGGCCCTCATGGCGGCCGGTGAGCACAAGTACGTGCGGGTCGAGCGCGGCGATCTCGTGATCGTCTCGGCGCGCGTCATTCCCGGCAACGAGCGGACGGTCAGCCGCGTGGTGAACGCCCTCTATCGCCTGGGCGCGGAAGTGCTCTACGAAGAGAACGCCTTCGTCCACGTCTCCGGTCACGCGAGCCAGGAAGACCTGAAGCTGATGTTCAACCTGACGCGCCCGCGGTACTTCATCCCGGTGCACGGCGAGTACCGTCATCTGCTCGGCCACGCGAGGCTTGCCGAGAGCGTCGGAATCACGTCCGACCGAGTCTTCCTGATCGAGGACGGCATGGGTGTCGAGGTCTCGCCGACCGAGGCGCGAGCGGCGGGCCCCTTTCCGGCCGGGCGCGTGCTGGTGGACGGCAAGTCGGTCGGTGACATCGGCGCCGTCGTCCTGCGCGACCGCCAGCTGCTGGCCGAGGACGGCCTGGTCGCGGTGTCGATCGCCGTCGACCGCCACGGCACGGTCGTCGCGGGCCCCGAGATCGCTTCGCGCGGGTTCGTCTACGTCAAGGAGAACGAGCCGCTCTTCGAGGAGATGAAGAAGGTCGTGCTCGCGGCGCTCGCCGAGCGTGATCCTGACGCGCCGTCGGACCGGGAGTTGATCGGCGCGACGGTGCGCTCGGCTGTCCGTCACTTCATCAATCAGCGCTTCCGGCGCAGGCCCGTTGTGCTGCCGCTCGTGCTGGAGGTGTGATGTCCACGCTGGTCTCGACCGACCCCAAGCCGCGCCGGCGCCGCAAGCGCGGCGGCGACCGCTGGGTGAGCGAGGTCAAGGGCATCCTGGCCCTGCTGGCCGCGGGCTTCGGTCTGGTCGCGCTCGCGACGTTCGATCCCTCGCTCACGCCGGGCGGTCAGCAGGGCCCGACCGGCCCGGTCGGCGCCTGGCTCGGGTGGGCGAGCTTCCAGTCGCTCGGCTACGCCAGCCTGCTCCTGCCGATCCTGCTCGGCGCCTGGGGCGCCTCGGCGTTCCTGCGCCCGCTCGTCGTGCGAGGCTGGGCGCCGTTCGCCGGGCTGGCCATGCTGCTCGTCAGCGCCGCCGGACTCCTGACTCAGGCCACCAGCGTCAAGAGCGGCGGCGTGGGCGGCGGCCTCATCGGGCACGCGGCCACGGGCCTGCTCCACTCGGGCTTCGGCAATGTCGGCACGTGGCTCGCGCTGGTCTCCGCTATCCCGATCGGCGTGCTCTGCGTCACGCGGGTCTCGTACGCGGCGGTGCTGCGTGTCACGTCGTCGCGGTTCACCAGGCTGAAGCGCCGCCGCGCGCCCGCGGTTGCCGAGCGCCCCGCGCTCGAGGCGCCGGCCGCGGCGGCGCTCGCCGCGGTCGAGCCCGAGGTGGTTGCGCCGCCCGTGGTCGTGGAGCCCTCGCGGCCTCGCGGGCGCCTGGCCGAGCAGGGGCTCGCCTGGCAGGAGACCTTCGACTTCGGCGGCGGCGGCGCCGCGGCGTTCCAGCTGCCGCCGGTCGGGCTGCTCAAGGTGCCCGCCTCGACCGAGCTCAAGCGCACGCGGGAGGAGCTGCAGGAAAACGCCGAGACCCTCCGCCGGAAGCTCCAGGACTTCGAGGTCGATGGCCGCATCGTCCAGGTGAGCCCGGGACCGATCATCACCTCGTACGAGTTCGAGCCCGCGACCGGCGTGAAGATCGCGCGGGTCGTGAACCTCGCCGATGACCTCGCGCTCGCGCTGAAGTCCGCCTCCGTCCGGATCGTCGGGCCGATTCCCGGCCGTGGCACCGTTGCCATCGAGGTGCCGAACTCGGAGGCGGCGACCGTCTATCTGCGCGAGATCTTCGTGTCGGCGGAATTCGCCGAAGGGAAGGGGCGCCTGCCGCTGGCCCTCGGCAAGGACGTGACCGGCACGCCCGTCGTCGCGGATCTCACCGCGATGCCGCATCTGCTGGTCGCCGGCGCCACCGGCAGCGGCAAGTCGGTCGGGCTCAACGCGATGATCTGCTCGATCCTCTACAAGACGACGCCGGCAGACGTCCGCTTCCTCCTGATCGACCCCAAGCGCCTGGAGCTCAGTATCTACGAGGGTATTCCCCATCTGCTGGCGCCCGTGGTCACCGACTCGAAGGAAGCGGCGGCGCGTCTTCGCTGGATCGTCGGCAAGATGGACGAGCGCTACAAGCTGCTGCAAACGAAGCAGGTGCGGTCGATCGAGAGCTACAACAAGGCGGTCGGCCCGGAAGAGCACCTGCCGTACTGGGTGGTAGTCGTGGACGAGCTGGCCGACCTCATGGTGGTGTCGGCGGGCGAGGTCCAGACCTCGCTGGTACGCCTGGCGCAGATCGCGCGGGCGGTCGGCATCCATTTGATCGTCGCGACCCAGCGGCCGTCGGTCGACGTCGTCACCGGACTGATCAAGGCGAATTTCCCGACGAGAATCGCATTTCAAGTTGCTTCGAAGGTGGACTCGAGGACAGTGCTCGATGGGAATGGAGCAGAACAGCTCCTGGGCCGCGGTGACATGATCTTCGTCCCGCCCGGCGCCAACAAGCAGATGCGCGTGCATGGCGCCTGGGTCGGCGACGACGAGGTGCGGGCGATCTGCGATTTCCTCCGCCGCCAGGGCACCGCCGTCTACGAGGAGGTGGTGCTGGCGACCGAGGAAGAGGTGGCCGCCGGCGACGCCGCCGAGCGCGACGATCTCTACTGGGACGCGGTGCACCTCGTCATCGGCCAGCGCCAGGCCTCGATCTCGTTCCTGCAGCGGCGGATGCGCCTGGGCTACCCGAAGGCCGCGCGGTTCGTCGACATGATGGAGCAGGACCGGGTCATCGGTCCGGGCGACGGCGCCAAGCCCCGCGAAGTCCTCGTCGGCCCCGAGTACCTCGCCAAGCGCGGCAAGTAGCGCCGCCGCCCGTCTCCGCTAGAACCGGATTCGCACCCGATACGCGACCTTCGTCGCGCCGTCCTTCGGCACGGGGATCTGGTACTTCAGCGTGTGGGCCTCGATCTTCTCGTACGCGTGGCTCGAGCTCAGGACCTGCCAGTCGCCCGGCACCGGCTCGATGACCGTGACGGTCTGGGGCGCGTCCTTGTGGTTGCGCAGGCTGATCTCCCACTCGACCTCGTAGAGACCGGCGCCGAGCTTCCGGAACTCTTTCTGCGTGCGCTCGCCGACCAGATCGAACGCGTTGCCCATCTTGATCTTGACCTTCTCGTCCTTCGGCGTGTGGTCGATCCAGTCCTCGCCGATGAACTGCTGACTGCCGGAGCGATCGGCCTTGTAGACCCGCACCTTGCCCTTCGGCAGCGGCAGCCCCAGGCGGTTCTCCTTGCTGTTCTTGACCTCCAGATAGACGGCGACCTTCTGATTCGAGATGGGCACGCCGTACGAATTCCGGTAGTAGTCCTGGGCGCCGTAGTAAATCAGCTCTTTCGTCGTCGGAACCTCACTGGCCGCCAGAAGCGAGAGCTGCTTGGTCTGATTGTTCTTGATCGTCGTGCGCCCGTCGAGCGTGTAGAGGTGATACTCGAAGAATCCTTCCGACGCGAAGTCGCGGCTCGCCGCCGCCGGCGACGCCGCCTTGGCGGCCATCTCGAGCGCGCGTAGGTCGCGGCGCGGCTCCTGCGCCCGGTTGACGTCGCCGGCCACGAGCTTGAGCGCGGCGTTGCCGTAGGTGGCGCCGCTCCGGTTGTCGACGGTGACCCAGCCGGTGAGATCGGAGAGCGAGTCGGCGGCGTTGAGGACCATGACGTAGTCGGCCTTCCACGTGATCCCGCTCGTCAGATACGACGCCTCGACCCGCTGCGGCCGGGCCGTCTGGTTGCGCAGGAGCCACACCAGCGTGGGCTTGGCCACGAGGTTCTCGGGCAAGGACGGCAGTACGAGGCGGCCGTAATGACCCATGTGGATCTGGCCGTTGATCTCGAAGATCGGCCCGTTCGTCGAGAGCAGCGTGGCTTCGTGGAAGGTGCCGTCGCCCTGGTAGAGGCGCACCTTGCGGCCGACGTACTTCTCCATGAGCTTCTCGCTCGTCAGCAAGTCGTACTCGTAATTCTGCTCGAGGATCTTGAGCCCGAGGGCGTCGGTGAGCGACTTCAGATGGACGGTCGTCGGGTCGATCCCGGCGGCCACGTCCATGAACTGCACCTCGTTCACCCCGGCGGGCAGGCGCGCCTCGCGCAGGTCCTTCACGAGCCCGAGATTGCCGTTGTAGATCGTCACCGTGACCTCGCGCTGGTCGTCGCGCGTCACGCTCACCGGCGCCGCCGTCGCCGGCGGCACGACGGCGAGGATGAAGAGCAGAGTCAGAGCGAGCAGCCGTCTGTTCATCGGGTGTTCCTCCCGGTCTTCGCGGATGTGCTTCTTACCGGGTTAGACCGTCGCGGCGGGATGAAGTTCCGCGAGGTCGGCGACGCGAGAATCAGCGGGTGATGCGGAGAACGACGCGCACCTTTTCCGGAAGTGCTGGCGCCTCGCGAACCAGCTGCCAGCGGCCGAGCGCGGCGAGGTCGCGCAGCAATTCCGGGTACGCCTCGCGCGAGATCGTCAGCTCGACGATCGGCCCCTCGTCACCCACGAAGCGCCGATCCTCGACGCCGCCCAGTCGCGCGAGCAGGCGCGCGAGAGTCTGCAGGGCCGCGTCGCGGTCCGGCACGGCCAGCCGGCCGGAGACGTCGGGCGCCACGAACGAGGCGATCGCCGGCGCCGGGGCGGCCGCCCGCGGCGCTTGCAGCGTGTCGGTGCGCGGCTCGGGTTCGCGAGCCAGGGACCGTGCACGTGCGCCGGCAGTGTCCTGCGAGCGCTCGGCTCGCGCCGGCGACTCCTCGAGCTTTCCCGCGACCTGGGGCTCCGCGGGCGGGACGTTCGCCTGGCGCTTGGCGACGTCGCGCGCGGTGTCGTCGAGCTTCGCTCGGCGCTCGTCGGCATCCTTGGATTGCTGCCCGGCTTCCTTGAATGCTTCGGGCGCCGGCGTGGTCTTCGCGGCCGGCGGGCCCTCCGGCGATTTTTTCTCCAGCGCCTGCTTCTCCGGCGCCCGGTCCCTCTCTTTTGCCTTCGCGGCCTCCGGCGCTCGCTCGGCCTCCCGTGCTCGCACGGCTTCCTGTGGCCGCCCGCCTTCCAGTGTCCGCGCCGTCTCTTTCGCTCGTGTCGCCCCCTGCGCGCGCGTCGCTTCCGGTGGCCGCGCCGCGTCGCGGCTCGCATCCGATGAGGGCCGCGCGGTGTCGCTCAGGATGGTGGTCCCGGACGGCGGCGCGTCGTAGAAGCGCGCAGGCTCGAGCGTCGACCGGAACACGTAGACGACACCGACGGCCACCAGCACGATCGCGGCCGCCTCGATCGGGAGCTTCACCGGCCACGGCAGGAGGAGCGCGCGGAACAGCCGCCGTGGCCAGGGCTTGGGCCGCGCCGCCTCGAGCACGCGATCGACGAAGCCGGCCGGTGCGCGCGCCGGCTCGACCGCGCGCAGCAGCGCGACGGTATCCCGGAGCCGCTCGAGCTCCCGGCGGCACTCGGCGCACGTCGCCAGGTGCTCCTCGACGGCGCCGCGCTCCGCGGCGCCGAGCGCGTCGTCGATCAGCGCCGACAGCTGTTCTCGCGCGTCGTGACAGGTCATGGCAGGAACCGCTCGAGCTTCTCCTTCAGGTCCATCCGCGCCCGGTGCAGCCTCGACCGCACCGTGCCGAGCTCCAGGTCGAGCGCGGAGGCGATCTCCTCGTACGACAGGCCCTCGAGATCACGCAACACGACCACCATGCGGCGCTCGTCGCTGAGCTCGGCGATCGCCCGATGCAGCGCGGCATCCCGCTCGCTCCGCTCGAGCTCGTCGGCGGGGCTCGGGTGGCCGGACGGAATCCGCGCCAGCGTCTCCTCACCCTCGCGCAGGAGCCGCCGCTCGCCGGACGCCAGGCGGTTCATGCACAGGCGCGAGGCGATCGCGTAGAGCCACGTCGAGAGCTTCGCGTCGCCGCGAAAGTCCGCGATGGCCCGGTGAGCCCGTAGAAATACCTCCTGAGCGGCCTCCTCGGCCTCGGCCCGGCTGCCGAGCATCCGGAGCGCGACGCCGAACACGCGGTGCTGGTAGGCGATCACCAGCTCCTCGAAGGCTCGGGGGTCGCCCCGCCGGAGCCGATCCACCAGTTGAGCCTCATCCGCGGGCCGCCCCATTCAGTTAGACCATACCGCCCGCCGCGGGTTCCCCCATCCCGAAATTCACGGCCGGCGACGCGTTGCGCCGGTCCGGAGGCGTGCCCATACTGCAGGGGCTGCCGCGCGCCGGCAGGCACGCATCGCCGGAGCGCCGGAAAGGAATCGCATGCTCGAAGAAAAGCAAGCGCGCGAGCTGGCCCGCCACTGGGTCGAGGCCTGGAACGCCCACGATCTCGACGCCATCATGGCCCACTACGCCGAGAGCGTGGTGCTGCACTCGCCCGTGGTCGTCCGGCTCCTCGGCATTCAGTCCGGCACCGTCTCCGGGAAGGAGTCGCTGCGGTCCTATTTTGCGCTCGGTCTCAAGGCCTATCCCCAGCTTCGGTTCGAGCTTCTGGACGTCATGTGGGGACTCGACAGCGTCGTCCTCTACTACGCCAATCAGCGGGGATCGAAGACCGGCGAATTCATGGAGCTCGACTCGACCGGCAAAGTCTGCCGCGTCGTCGCGAACTACAGCGCCTGAGTGGCTCGTGGGGCGAGGGGACGTGAGCGAGCCGCTGGAGGTGCCGACGCGCGAGGGCTACGACCTCTGGTCGGAGATCTACGACGACGAGGACAACCCCTTGATCGCGCTCGAGACGGCGTGGATCGCGCGGCTCCTCGGCGACGTCCGGGGTCTGACGGTGGCCGACGTCGGCTGCGGCACGGGCCGGCACGCGATCGCGATGGCCGCGGCGGGTGCGCGCGTCGTCGGCATCGATTTTTCTCCAGGCATGCTGGCGAAGCTGCGAGCGAAGCCAGGCGCGAGCGCGGTGCGGCTCGTGCGGCACGATCTGGCGACCGGGCTGCCGCTCGCGTCGGGTTCGATGGACCGGGTCACCTGCTGTCTCGTGCTCGAGCACGTCGCCGACCTGGCGAGCGCCTTCGCCGAGATGTCCCGGATCTGCCGAGCCGGCGGCTTCGTGCTCGTCTCCGATCTCCATCCGGCGATGCGGCTCGTGGGAACGCGGGCGCAGTTCACCGATCCAGCGACAGGCCGCAAGACGCGGCCCGCCGGCGCGCGGCACCAGCTCTCCGACTACGTGATCGCGGCGACGCGGGCGGGGCTCCACATCCACCACATGAGCGAGCACGTCGTGGACGAGGAGCTTGCCGCGCGCTCGCCACGCGCGCAGAAGTACCTGGGCTGGCCGCTTCTGCTCCTGATGCGATTACGCCGCGCCTGACCGCCTGACGGCCGGCGCGGCGGTCGCGCCTAAGGTCGCGGCGCCTCGTCCGGTGCGTCCGTCGCCTGCGCGCCGAGGTCGGCCAGCGTGGCCGCAGCGAGGGGAGCATCGACCGGATTGAACGACGGATTCAGGCTGAGCGCCTGCGCCAGATAGCGCTGCGCGCTGACGCGATCGCCGAGCCTGGCGTGGATCATCCCGGCGTGGAAGAGAAAGCTCGCGTCGGGCGTGCGCTGGGCGAGCGCCTTCGCGATGGCTCGCTTCGCGTCCCCGTACCGGCCGTTCTTGTAATACGCCCAGGCCAGCGTGTCCGCGGCGAAGACGTTCGGGCGGCGCTTGTACTCCGCCTGGGCGATCGACAGCGCCTCCGGAAGCCGCCGGTCGAGATCAGCGAGAAACCGCGCGAGCTGGAGATCGCCGGTGACGCCGTTGGCCTTGTTGAGCTTGTCGATCGTCTCCACGACCGCCCACTGCCGGTCCGCGCTCACCCGGTCGCCCGTGACGACGTAGAGCTGTCCCAGCGCCACGACCACCTCGTGCTGCGGCGCGATCGCGCTCGCTCGACGGTACGAGTCGATCGCGCCCGCGTAGTCCTTTCGGGCGGCCCGAACGCGTCCCTGCGCGAAGAGCACGTGGTAGTTGGCGGGCGTGAGGCTCATCGCCTGCTCGACGACCTGCTCGGCCGCCAAGAGGTTGCCCGTGTTGAGGTGCATGAGCGCGAGCTGGCCCCGGCACCACGCGGTGTTCTCCGCGTAGCCAGCGCCGGCCTTGATCGCCCTGTCCATGAGCCAGGCGGCGCGCCGGGCATCGCCGGTGACGAACAGGAGGTGCGCGCTTCGGCTATAGGACGAGATGTCTGGCCGCAGGTCGAGCATCTGCTGATAGTGCTCGGTGGCCGCCTCGTAGTCGCCGAGCTCCAGCGCCGCGTCGCCGAGCAGACCGTAGGCGCCGGCGTTCTTCGGGTCGAGCTCGAGGGCGCGCCTGGCCCACTCGATCGACTTCTCGAACTCGTGCCGGGCGCTGTGGACGCGGGCCAGACCCACGGTGGCGGGGACGTCGGCGGCGTCGAGCGCCCGGGCACGTTCGAACGCGAGCTCGGCGCGGCGGTAATAGGCACTGTCCGCCGTCTCGCGCGCCTTCTGCATGAACGCGTCAGCGAGCGCGGTCCAGCCGGATGGGTCGTCCCGGTGCTGCCGGGTCCGGGCGCTCAACCGCTCGATGGCCTGATCCACCGCCGGCTGGTCGGCGGCCGGACGGGCCGGGCCCGCCGCCCGGGCGCTCGGTGTCGAACCGAGCGCCAGGGCGAGGGCCACGGCCACGACCGTGATACGACGCATGACCTAGGGATCCTTGCGGTTCGTCGGCCCCGCGTGCGGCGTGGCCGAGTACGGGAAGACCTGGTTGTAGACCTGGTCGTTGGCGTTGATATTGTCGCCGACCACGGTGATCGCGGCGTAGGTGGGACCGCTGGCGACCGCGGTGAGCGCGATGTCGACGACGTCGTCGCCGAGGCGCCGGCCGTTCGGCCAGCCGCCGGAGACGCCGTTCGTGGTGTCGCCACCGAGGAAGCCGAGCCGGCTGAACCCCGCCTCGCCGGCCAGGCGCACCGGGCCCGTGGCGGTGTTCACGCGCAGCACGTCGGGAATGAAGACGGCGACGAGATCCTCGCGGTTCGACGTCGCGAAGCTGGTTCCGAACACGGTGTTGATGAGGACCGCCACCTCGGGATTGCGCGCGTAGGTCGCGAACGCCGCGTCGTCCGTTGGGGTCCGCCGGTTGTAGTTGTCCTTGTCCTTGAGCGTGACCAGCACCTCGTTGAACAGCGGGTTGCCCATCCGGTTGACCTGCACGAACGGGCCCTCGCTCCGGGGCTCGCGGCTCGCCAGCCGGATCGTGACGCTCGGCCGCGACACCGACGCGTAGACGCCGACCCCGGTCTGAGCGCCGAAGAACGGGCTCTGGTACTCGAAGCTCGGCAGGCGGTCGAGCGGGATCTGGATCGCGTAGGCCAGGACGTTGAATCCCTTGAAGCCGTCGACACCCGTTCCGTTCTGCCCGAGCCCGCCGGCGAGAATCCGGGGATCGAGCAGATCGAAGATGCCCGGGGTGTCGGCGAAGAAGCCGTCCTCGCGCGGGCCGGCGAAGACCGCCTCACCCGACGACAGGCCGAACACGGTCTGGCGTGTGTACTGGTCGAGCGCGGCGAACGAGGTGGCCCCGGACACGGCCCGTCCGTTGGCGTCGTTGTAGAAAGGGGTTGTCCGCGCGCCCACGTTCGGGGGCGGCGTCAAGAGACCGTTCCCCAGCACCAGGGTCTGGCGCCCGCCGTTGTCCTTGCTCGACGCGCCGTCCGCGGTCACGCGCGTCACCGAATAGGTCTGTACGAAGTTCTGCCGCGCGTCGCCGACGTTCGTGATCGGCCCGATCTCCGTCCCGCGGCCATAGGACAGGATCGTGTTCGGGTTCTTGAGGCCCGGCGGCGACGTCGGGTTCACGTTCGAGAAGCTGAAGTCGTAGCGCATCACCTCGGCGCCGGTCGTCGGGTCGGCGATGTGAATGCTGTAGCGCGCGTCGTCGGCGAACCGGTCGTAGATCACACCGTCGCCGGGCTCCGAGAACGGCCGGACGTGGACGACGACGTTGAGCACCTTCTCGCGCGGATCGTTGTACTTGGTGCCGACGAACGCGTAGACGTCGGTCAGGTTGGCTTGCGGGTCCTGCTTGATGAGCGGCGCGTCGCTGTGGCTCGCGGCGCCCGCGAGTCCGTTGACGAAGGTGAGCAGCAGTGTCGCGAGGGCCATGACGGCCCGGCTCCGGGGAACGCGTCTCATGGTTTTGTCCTCCTGGTGGTCGAGGGTTATGTGAGCTGCCATGCGAGGCCGCCGCTCGCGACCGCCTGGATCGCGATGGACAGGCCGAGGAGCGTCATCACGGCCGAGGACATGAGCGGCAGCCAGCGCGTGACGAGCGGACCGCGCTCGTCCAGCCGCGTGACGAGGCGTCCGGCGTAGACGACGAGCAGGCCGATCGCGACCAGCACCAGGGCCAGCCCGAGACTGAAGGCGACGATCAGCAGCAGGCCGAAGCCCACCCGTCGGAGCGACAGGGCACTCAGCAGCACGACGAGGGCCGCCGGACACGGAACGATTCCACCGGTGATGCCGAGGGCCCAGAGCTGGCGCAGCGTGACGCCGCCCGGCGCGTGGCTGTGGTGGTGGTGTCCGCCGTCACCGTGTGCGTGACCGTGATCGTGAGCGTGCCGGTGCGCGGTCGCGTCGGCGTGACCGTGCTCGTGGTCGTGGCCGTGGTGAACGTGCCCGTCGTGATGATGGTGATGGCCGTGGTCGGCCTCTCGGCCGGCGTAGCGCCGAAGGAACAGCGAGAGCCCGAGCCCCGCGATGACGAGGCCCGACCCCAGAGCGACCCAGGGATAGAGACGCTCCGGGACGACGTACCGCGAGGCGTAGATGGTCGCGGCCCCCAGGAGATAGACGCCCGCCGTGTGTGAGGCCGTGACGATGAGGCCCAGCAGCACCGCGTGCCAGGCGGTTCCGCGGGAGCCGACGAGATACGCCGCGACGACCGTCTTGCCATGGCCCGGCTCGAGCGCGTGCAGAGCGCCGAGCGCCGCCGCCACGACGAGAGCGATCGCGACGGCGCTCACCGTGAGCTCGCGCGCGCCGATGAGCTCGCTGAAGGCGCTGCCCGACGCCGCCTGCACGTTGGCGCGCGGAGTGATCGCGGGCTCGGGCGGCGCGGGGGAGTGCCGCTCCTCGGCCGGGGCCTTCGGGGCCGGCGGCGCGAGCACCGCCACGACCGGTGAGGGCATCGGGCGTGTGAACCGAAGATGCGCCTGGCTCACCTGGGGCGGGCTATCGAGCAGATCGGTCGGATAGTCGCTCAGCTCGCGACTGCGATCCTGCGCGGGCACCGAGCGTTCGATGATCGCGGCGCCGGAGTGCGCGACGGCGATCACTTCCTTCCAGCCCGCGCGGGACGCGAAGTTGTCGTCTCGGTAGCTCAGGTTTTCCGGGCCGGCGGACGAATCACGCAGCGACGCACGGTACAGGATCGCCAGCTTCATCGTCGGCAAGCCGCCCGCCCCTTCGGGGAAGATCACCTCGGCGGATCGCACCTCGAGAGCCATCCGCCGCCCGCCGACCTCGAGCTCCAGGCCGTGCTTCAGCGTCTCGGCGGTGTCGCGGACGTAGCGGGACACGCGCGGCTCGGCCGGATCGGACGTGATCCCGTGCGTCTGCAGCTCCTGGAATGTCGGGATCTCCGCCATGTCGATGAAATAGCGAAGCGTGATGGCGTTTCGACCGACCTCGATGCCCGTGTAGCGGCTGATGCTGAAGTTGCCGAGTGGGTGTGCCGTCCCGCGGCCCGGGGTGGCCAGGCTCAGAACGACGAGGAGGCCGAGCGTGACGAGGACCCGACGGTTGCCCATGATCGCCTTCTGCAGACCCTACGGACCGCCGGGGTGTTTGGATTCACGGTAGAGTGACGAAAAATCTGGCCGGCTTCTACCACACGGTGTCGTTCTTCGCGAACGGCCTGAAGCTCGCGCCCGAGCCCTTCGCCGCGGCGCTCCCGTCGGCTTGACGCCGACAGCGTACGATCAGCGATCGGTCAGCGGGCGACGCGGATCTCGCGCAGATAACGGAGCACACCCGGATGGATGAGGTCCGGGCGCGGCGCGGAGGCGAGCGTGTTCGCGGCGGTCGTCTCCTCCGCCTGCGGCAGGCGCCGGGCGATGGCGGCCTCGCCCTGATGGAGGGCGCGCGCCAGACGATAGGCCACCTCGTCGGGAAAGCCCGGTCGACCGAGGATGAAGCTCCACGAGCCCACCGAGGGCAGCGGCGCCGTCAAGCCGGGATAGGCGCCGGCGGGAACCGTCAGGGGCTTCAAGAAGGTGTGCTTGGCGAGAATCCGGGTGATCCCGCTCGCGTCGGGGGCGATGAACCGCGCGCCGGCGGGCCCCTTCGCGACCGCTCCAAATCCCGGCCAGCCCTGGCCTCCGCCCCACAGCGCCGCCGCGCGGCCGTCGATCACCATGGCGGGGCCGTCGCCCGCGCGCTCGAGGTAGATCGCCTGGAAGTCGCGATCCTGATCGAGGCCGAGCCCATCGAGCACGTACCGGGACAAGATGACGAGCCCCGAGCCCTTGGCGCCGAACGCGACGGGCTTACCGCGAAGATCGGGGACCGCTCGGTACTGGCTGTCGGCGCGCACGACGAACATGCCCGGCGTCGAGTACATCGCGGCGACGATCTTCAGATTTGCCGGGGGTCGGCCGATCCCGTTGAACGCCTCGTGCGCGACCTCGCCCTGGACCAGCGCGATGTCGACGGCCCCGGCCTCGAGGAGCGGGACGTTCTCGGTGCTGCCCTTGGTGTTGCGCTGCTCGATCGTGAGCCCGGGATCGGTCTCGCCGACGGTGTCGGCGACCGCCGCACCATACACGGGAAAACCGCCGCCGGGCGTCGCGGTGCCGAGAACGACTACGGTGCGCTGACTCGCTGGACCGCCTGCTGTCGTCGCCATGGCGGATACCCTATCACGTCCGTCGAATGGCAGACGGCGCCTAGCCGATCACGCGCGCTTCGAGACGGAGCAGGCGACGGTCGACCTTGCGGAACTCTTCGGCCACCTCGCCGCGAAAGCGGTCGAGCTTCTGGTCGACACCGAGGACGCCCTCGCCCACGAGCTGGATCTTGTCCATCAGACGATCCGCGACGACGTCGAAGTGGGCGGCGAGTCTCGGCCGCGCTCGCCGCGAGCTCGGCGCGGAGCTGATCCATGACCGCTGACGTGATCGCCGTCGTCAGTGACGCCGTGAGCGACGAAGTGAGGGGCGATGTGAGCGACGCCGTCAGCTCGGACTTCAGCTCCGACTTGAGCTCGTGCTTGAGCTCGGTGAAGCGCCGGTCGACGTACCCGACGAGCTCCTGATCCACACGCTCACTCTGGCCGACCCGCCCGTCAAGTGTGCCCCGGTCGAGACGCCGCCTAGCCCTTGAGCCACTCCGGGAATTCCCGGGCGAATTGCTCGAGCGCGAGCAGCACCACCCGCCCACCGCTGCGCGCCGCCTCGCGATCGCGGGGCGTGTTGTAGCCCCAGCCGGCGAGGAAGAGGCCGACGTCGTCGAGTCCCGGGGTGGTCTTCACGGCCTCGAGAGTCTTCAGGCGGTCCTCGACGAACCAGAGCCGCCGGGCCTGTGAGCGCGGCGCGGCCAGCTCGGTCAGGATCGCCGGCTTGGGCCGGTCTGCCTCCTTGCCGTAGACGTTCTCGACCCCGAGGTCGACGCCGCGCCGGGTCAGGAGCTTTTGTGCGAAGCGACCTTCCTTGGTCGTGATGACGACGACGCGCGTCGGGCCGCCGCCCAGCCGCTTGAGACGCTCGATCGTACCCGGATAGAAGCGGTGGTGATCGAGCCAGTCCGTCTCGTTCGCGGCGATCCATTCGTCGCGAACCCCGTCGAGCACGGCGGCCACCTCGCGAGGCGAGCGGCCTAGCTCGCCGAGCAGGGCGTCCGGCCGCCAGCGCTCGAGGATTTCGGTCTCGGAGACGCCCGCGAGCAGCGCCATGATCAAGAGTGGCATCTCCCAGCCGTGCTCGATCACCGGGCGCGTTCGCGCGAAGCGGTCGAGGAGCCCCCGGGGCGGATCGGGCGCGACGGACGGTCGCAGCCGGCGCCAGGCGCGCCACGCCGAGCCGAAGTACTCCGCCATGCCGTCGCAGAGGACGCCGTCGAAGTCGAGCGCGAGGATCGCCGGAGCGTGCGCGGACACGACAGAACTCTAGTGTAGAGTGAA
>DASRIY010000014.1:0-11609 GCA_035649755.1 Candidatus Methylomirabilota bacterium | reverse complement strand
ACTAACCCCATCAGGAGCGCGAAGCCGACGCCCATCGCCAGGAGATCGGGCGTGACCCGGAACGCGAAGGCCAGGTGCGAGAACGTCTGCCAGTTGATCGTGCCGGTCGTGAGGCCGTTCAGGGGCAGCACGACCGCGCAGCCGAGAAGACCGCCCACCAGCGCGATACAGAGGGACTCGAGTACGAACGACACCACGACGCTGCCGGCGCCGAAGCCCAGGGCGCGCAGGGTGGCGATCTCCCGCGCGCGCTCGGCGATCGCCGAGTACATGGTGTTGAGCGCCCCGAAGACCGCGCCGATGCCCATGACCGCGGCGACGATCGAGCCCAGGACGGTGATCAGCGTCGTCAGCTGGCGCGACTGCTTCGCGTAGTAGTCGATCTCGCGATCGATCTGGACCGTCACGCGCGGGTCGGCGGTCAGCGCGTCCTTGAACGACGGCAGCGCGTCCGGCGATGAGAGTCGCGCGGTCGCCGACTGGAACATGTTCTGCGGCCGCTGGTAAACCTGACGCAGGACGCTGAAGTCACACCAGAGCTCCGAGTCGTACGCAGTGCCGCCGCTGTCGAACACGCCCACGACCGTCCAGGTCCCGCCACCGAACTTGACGGTCTTGCCGAGCTCGAGGCCGACGTAGCTCGCCGCCACGTTGCGCCCCACCAGGAGCTCCGTCAGCCCGGGCTGAAACGCGCGGCCCTCGACGATCTTCACGGTGGGCCGGACGGCGAGCGCCTTCGGCGACACGCCGCGCACCTGGGCATTGCCCTCGGTGTCGCGTCCCTTCAGCGGGAACGAGGCGATCACGACGACCTCGGGCGACACCAGCGGCCCGGCGCTCCCGCGCTGCACGCCGGGCGCGTCCTCGATAACGCGCACCTGCTCCAGCATGACGCTGCTGTCCATCTCCG
Source organism: Candidatus Methylomirabilota bacterium (assembly GCA_035649755.1). Taxonomy (GTDB): domain Bacteria; phylum Methylomirabilota; class Methylomirabilia; order Rokubacteriales; family CSP1-6; genus AR31. Next base: position 10,699 of record DASRIY010000014.1, on the reverse strand, counting down.
ACGTGGCGCCGGCGCGCCGGACGATCGCGTTGCTCGGAGAGCCCGACGCCACCAGCGTGGCCTCGAAGCCGCGGGCCAGCGAAAGCATCGCCACGAACACGCCCACCGTGCCGGCGATGCCCAGCACGGCCACCACCGTGGAGGTCCACCGCGCCCGGAGGCTTCGCACGTTGTAGACGAGCGGGATCGCCATCACACCCGCCGGAGGGCGTCGACGACCCGGAGCCGGCTAGCCGACAGGGCCGGCAGAACGCCGGCCGCCAGCCCCACCGCGAGCGCCAGCAAGAGTCCCACGGCGATGTCCTCGGGCGCCAGATAGAAGAAGGGCAAGAGTCCGCCGGTCGGGTCACCGCGCAGCGTGAAGAGCTTCGCCAGGCCGAGACCGACGCCGCCGCCGACCGCGGCGACGATCATCGTCTCCACGATAACGAGCGCCAGCACGAACCGGTCCGAGAATCCGACCGCCTTCAGCACCGCCAGCTCCCGCGTGCGCTCGCGCACCGCGATCGCCATCGTGTTCCCCGTCACCAGGAGCAGCGTGAAGAACACGACGCTGCCGACCGTCAGGATCAGGAGCTGGATGTTGCCCATCTGCTTCACGAACGAGGCGGCGAACGCCTTCTCGGTGTCGGTCTTGGTCTCGAACGGGGAGTTCACGAAGTTCTCGTCGATCGCCTTGACCAGACGCACGGCGTCGTCGGGATTGGCGATGCGCACCGTGTACCAGCCGACCATGCCCTTGGTGAACGCCTTGCGCTCGTCGAGGTAGTCCCAGCGGAACCAGAACTGCGTCGTGTCGTCCTGCACGCGGCGGCCATGATAGATGCCGCGGATGTTGAACTCCCAGGTGCCGGCGAAGATGGTGCCCTTGATCGGGATGCGGTCGCCGAGCTTCCACTTGAACCGCTCGGCCAGGGCCTCGCCGACGATCGCACCCTCCTTGTCGGTCTGGAACGCCTGCCACTGGTCGTCGGGCACGACGAACTCGGTGAACATCTGCCGGTAGCTCTCGCGGTCGATGGCGAACTGCGGAAAGAAATTGCGCTCGTCCTGATAGACACCGCCGAACCAGTTGGCGAACGTCACGTGCGTGACGCCGGGAACGCGCAGCAGCCGATCGCGATAGGCGAGCGGCAGGGGCTGGATGATCGAGACGCGGTTCAGGACCACGAGCCGGTCGACGCCGGCCACGTCGACACCCTGCTGGAAGGCGCCGTCGACGACCGCGAGGATGCCGAACAGGAACAGCGCGACCGCGAACGAGCCGGTCGTCAGGGCCGTGCGGGTCTTCTTGCGGAACAGGTTGGACAGGACGAGATGAACGTACTTCATCGAGCCCGGCCCGCGGTCACCTTGTCCACGAGCACGCCCTTTTCCAGATAGAGGACGACGTGCGCGCGCTCGGCGGCCAGCGGGTCGTGGGTCACCATCAGCACCGTCTTGCCGTACTCCCGGACGAGCCGGTCGATCAGATCGAGCGCCTCGTCGGCGCTCTTCCGGTCCAGGTCGCCCGTCGGCTCGTCGCAGAGCAGGAATGTGGGATCGGCCACGATGGCGCGCGCGATGCCGACGCGCTGCTCCTGTCCGCCGGAGAGCTGCCGCGGATAGTGGGTCATGCGATCGGCCAGGCCCACCACTTCGAGCGCGGTCTCCACGTGCTGCCGGCGCTGGGCCTTCGACAGGCTCGTCAGGAGCAGCGGCAGCTCGACGTTCTGGAACGCGGTCAGCACGGGAATCAGGTTGTACATCTGGAACACGAAGCCCACGTGACGCGAGCGCCAGGCCGTCAGCTTGCGCCCGGACATACGCGTGATCTCGTCGCCGGCAACCGTCACGCTCCCCTCCGAGGGCACGTCGAGCCCCCCGAGCAGGTTGAGCAGGGTGGTTTTGCCCGAGCCGCTCGGGCCCATGAACGCGATGAACTCCCCCGCGTCGACATCCAGGTTGAGGCCCTGGAGGACGTGGATCTCCTCGCCGCCACGCCGGTACGTCTTGCCGAGCCCCCGCGCCCGGATCAGGGCGTCGCCGTCACCTCGACCGTCGATCCTGACCATCAATGCTCCTACTTTTCTTAGGCACGCCTCGGCCGGGGGGCTGCCGCTAGCGCTTCACGCGCGCGGCCTGACCGTCGCGCAGGTCCTTGATACCGGTTGTCACGATCTGCTCGCCGTCGGACAGCCCCGCCAGCACCTCGCGCTCATTGCCGCGCACCTCGCCCAGTCGCACCGCCCGGCGCTCGACGCGCCCCTCGCGGTGCACGAAGACGGCCGCGGTACCGCCCTCCTCGATCACCGCCGTTTTCGGTACGAGCGTTCTCGCGGCGCCGGCGGGCACGCTCCGCTCCTCGCCGAGGAATGTCACCTTCACGCCCATGTCGGGCAGGATCCGCGGATCGAGACGATCGAACGCGGCGCGCACCTTCACCGTCGCCTTCTGCCGGTCGGCGGTCGGGATCACGGTACGCACTTTCGCCGGGACCTGCCAGTCGGGGTACGCGTCGAGCACCGCCGTCACCGGCTGCCCCGGCTTCACCCGGGCAATGTACGACTCGTTCACGTCCACCTCGATCTCGAGCGAGTTCATATCGACGACCGTGGCGATGCCCGTGCGCGTGAAGCCGCCGCCGGCCGACACCGGCGACACCATCTCGCCGCGCTGGGCGTCCTTCGAGACCACGATGCCGCCGAACGGCGCGCGCACGATGCAATTGTCGAGGTCCTGCTGCGCGACCTTGACCCGGGCCTCCGAGGCGGTCACCTGCTCGCGCGCCAGCGCGATGCGGGCGCGCAGGCTGTCGACGGCCATCTTCGCCTGGTCGCGATTCTGCTCGGCCACCAGCTTGCGGTCCCAGAGCTCCTCGACCCGCTTCAGCTCCCGCTCGGCGTTGTCGAGGTTGACGCGCAGGTCGCCCAGCGTGGCGGCCGTGGCGTCACGCTCGGCGACCGCGGACGCCAGTCGAGCGCGGGCATCGGAGTCGTCCAGCTTCGCGAGGATCTGGCCCGGCTCGACGCGCATGCCCTCGTCGACGAAGATCTCGTTGACGCGGGCCGTGATCTTGGCGGCGATAGTCGCGCGCTGCCGCGGCGTCACGTACCCGCTCGCGTTCAGGAGCGCCGGGCGCCCGCCCTTGTCCATGCGCACGGTCGCCACCTCGATCTCGGGCGCGCGCTCGCGCAGGAAAAACCACGCGGCGGCGCCGATCACCAGCACCACCGCCACGGCGACCGCGATCAGACGTCCCGGCGCGCGCTTGGGATCGCGGCGGGCGCGCTCGTCGATCCTGAGGGCCGACAGGTCGGGGCCTCTGGTCCGTCCCGACGTCACTTCCGACATGGCTCCTTGCTCAATTCTCCTGGCCGAAGGCTTCGAAGATACCGCGACGACAGAGGAGGGCGCGCCTCTGGAAGTATAACAACCGTCGGCAGGGCGATCGGGATACTCTAGCGGCTCGGAGAGGCAACGTGAACGAACCCTCGGGGCTCGCGCGGCTGGCTCTGGTGCATCTGGAACGGGCGGCCCAGCTGGGGGTATCCCGCGATACGCTCCTGCGCGAGGCCAAGCTCGACGAGCGCCAGGTTCGGGACCCCGACTCCCGCATTCCGCTGGCCGCCGTCGCCCGGCTGTGGCGCGCCGTCACCAAGCACTCGCCTGATCCGGCGATCGGCTTGCGCCTCGGCATCGACACCCGGGTGCGCGAGTTCGGGCTCGTCGGCTACGCGATGGCCTTCAGCAGCACGCTGGGCTCGGCGCTGCGCCGGCTCTCCCACTACAGCCGCATCGTGTCCGACGCGCTCGTGGTCTCGCTCGAGACGGAGGGCGAGGCGACCTGGCTGCGTCTCGACGTCCAGCCCGCGCTGCGCGCCTTCCGGCCCGCCGTCGATGCGCGACTCGCGGCGCTGCTCTCGGCGTGCCGCGAGATCGTGGGGACCCCTATTGCGCCCCTGACCGTGCAGCTCCCGTATCGGCGCCCGGCGGACGTGAAGGACTACGAGACGTTCTTCGCCGCTCCGCTCGAGTTCGGCGCGCTGGCGACGGCCTTCCTGCTCCGCAACGAGGATCTCGCGCGCGCGGTCGCTGTAGCCGACACCACGCTCACCGGCTATCTCGACGGGCTGGCCGAGCAGGCGCTCGCGAAGCTCGGCAGCGAGCGAACCGTGCGCGAGCGGGTGCGCCGCGTGCTGTGGACGGAGCTGGCTGAGGCGGTCCCGAGCCTGGACGGCGTGGCCAAGGCGCTGGGCGCGAGCGGCCGCACCCTCCAGCGCCAGCTCCGCGACGAGCAGACGACGTTCGCCGCCGTGCTCGCCGAGCTCCGTCGCGAGATGGCGCCATCGCTCCTGCGCGACGGCCGGCTAGCCGTGTCGGAGGTGGCGTTCCTGCTCGGCTACGAGGATCCGAGCGCCTTCCAGCGCGCCTTCCGGCGATGGTTCGGCCGCTCGCCGCGGGCCTTCCGGAGCGCCTCCGACTAGCTTCGACTCGGGGTCCGGCGCCTGTCGCGTCCGACCGCGAAGTTGGCGTCCTCGACCCCGAAACGGGGCCGGCTCCCCCGCTACCCTGGTGTTGCCATGCGTGACATCCGTCTCACCGAGCTCCAGGGTATTCACGTTCTGGTCATCGACGACGATCTCCACGCCCGTCACTACCTCCGCTCGGTGCTCGAGCTGTGGGGGGCCATCGTCACGGCGACCAGTGCCGCCGATGCGATCCGGGTAGCGCTCATTGCCGACGTCCTCGTGTGCGACCTCACCTCCGCCGAGCGCGCCGACGGAGAGTTCCTCGAGCGCCTGCGCCACATGCACGTCCGTCAGGGCCGTCGGGTACCGGCGGTCGCGCTCGTGGACCGGGGTCTGCGTGGCGCGCGCGAGCGCGCCCCCGGCTTCCAGCGCTACCTGGGCAAGCCGATCGACGGCGACGAGCTCCGGGCGGCCGTCGTCGATCTCGCCCGCGAGTAACTTGGCCCGGGGCTGAGCCCCGCGAGGTTACCGTAATGATGTGGGCTCAGCGCCGGTTCAGCCCCGTCTCGTTTCGCTCGACGTCGTGCGGGGCCTCACGGTCGCGGGGATGGTGCTCGTCAACAACCCGGGCACCTGGTCCGCCATCTACGCGCCGCTTCGCCACGCGGCCTGGCACGGCTGGACTCCCACGGACATGGTGTTCCCGTTCTTCGTCTTCATCGTCGGCGTCGCGATCCCCATGGCTCTCGGCCCCCGCCTCGATCGGGCCGGACGCGGTGGGGCCCTGGAGCGCGTGGTACGGCGGTCCGCGATCATCTTCGGGCTCGGGCTCTTCCTGCAGGCCTTGCCGTCTTTCAACTGGGCGACGCTCAGGATTCCCGGGGTGCTCCAGCGCATCGCGCTCTGCTATCTCGCGGCAGGCATCCTTTTTCTGGTAACGAGCTGGCGGACCCAGGCCGTCATCACGGCCGGGCTCCTGCTCGGCTACTGGGCGGTCATGATCCTCGTGCCGGTTCCCGGCTACGGCGCGGGTGACCTGAGCCCGGCCGGCAACCTCGCGGCCTACGTCGATCGCGCGATCCTCGGAGAGGCGCACATGTGGCGGGTCTCTCGCGTGTACGACCCCGAGGGCATCCTGAGCACGCTACCGGCGATCGCGACCGCTCTCCTGGGAGTCCTGACCGGACAGTGGCTACGCCGCCAGCCCACGACCGGGGCGACCGTCGTCCGCCTCGCGCTCGCGGGAGTGGTCCTCACCGCTGTCGGGCTGATCTGGGGCGCGTGGTTCCCGGTGAACAAGTCCCTGTGGACGAGCTCGTACGTGGTGCTCATGGGCGGGCTCGCGCTCATCACACTCGCCCTGTGCTACTGGCTCATCGAGGTCCACGGCCATCGCCACTGGGCCGTTCCGTTCGTGGTCTTCGGCGTGAACGCCCTCGCGCTGTACTTCCTGTCGTCGGCCGTCGCGCAGATGCTGGTCACGATCCGGGTGGGCGCGGAGAACGCGACCCTCAAGTCGGCGCTGTTCAACTGGCTCTTCGCGCCGTGGGCGTCGCCCATCAACGCCTCGCTCGCGTACGCGTGCGCTTATCTGTCGGTGTGGTGGGGCCTCATGTGGGTCCTCTACTGGCGCCGCATAGTGCTGCGGGTTTGATACGAAAAAGCGAACGCGCGCGGCCTAGCCGCGCAGCTTGTTCGACGCGTCGAGGGCCGCGACCTTGTAGCACTCGGCGAGCGTCGGGTAGTTGAAGACGGTCTGCAAGAAATAGTCGATCCCGCCCCCGAGACCCAGCACCGCCTGGCCGATGTGAATCAGCTCCGTCGCGCCGCTGCCGATCACGTGCACGCCCAGGAGCCGGCGATCGTCCCGGTGGAAGAGCATCTTGAAGAGACCGCTGTCGTCGCCGAGGATCTGGCCCCGCGCAATCTCACGGTAGCGGGCCACCCCGGTCTCGTAGGGCACCTTGTGCTCGGTGAGCTCGTGCTCCGGCGCGCCGACCATGGAGATCTCGGGGATGGCGTAGATGCCGATAGGAAAGTGGGCGGCCATGGGACCGGCCTCGACTCCGAAGGCCTGGCAGGCCGCGAGCCGCCCCTGCTCGGATGACGTGGCCGCGAGGCTCGGATAGCCGATCACGTCGCCCGCAGCGAAGATGTGGGGCACCCGTGTGCGAAACGTCTCGTCGACCTTCAGACGCCCCCGGTCGTCCGCCTCCAGTCCGGCGCTGCCCAGGCTCAGCGAGCCCGTGGCGGCGATGCGCCCGGCCGAGAAGAGCACGACGTCGGACGTGAGGCGTTTGCCCGACTCGAGGCGAATGACCGCCCGCCGGGGCGGCCCGTCCGAGATCTCGATCGACTCGACCGTCTCGCCCAGGCGAAACGTCACGTTGCGATGCCGCATCTGGTGGATGAGCTCCTCGACAATCTCGCGGTCCAGGAACTCGAGCGGCCGCTGCCGCTTCTCGATGAGCGTGACGGGAACGCCCAGCGCCGAGAACATCGAGGCGTACTCGATTCCGATAACACTGCCGCCCACTACGGCCATGGTCCTGGGAACTTGCTTGAGGTCGACCACGTCGTCGCCCGTGATGACGACCTCGCCGTCGGCGGCGACGCCGGGCGGGGGCGCCGGCCTCGTCCCCACGGCGATCACGATGTTCTCGGCCGTGATTCGCCGCCAGCCGTCGCCCTGGCGCACTTGAAGGGTGTGCGGGTCGGCGAACGAGGCCTCCCCCCGGATGATCGCCACGTCGTTGCGGCGCAGCTGGGCTTCGATGACGTCCTGCTCGCGGGTGAGGACCTCGCCGACCTTGGCGAGGAGCTGTACGGCCGTCGGACGAGCGTCGGCCTGCGCCGAGCGCGCTCGGTCAGGCCGCGCCGCGACGCGGTTGAAGAACAGAACCGCCTCGCGAAGCGTCTTGCTCGGAATGGTCCCGGTGCCCAGGCAGACGCCGCCGAGACAGGGGTCCTTCTCGATCACTGCGGCGGACTTGCCGAGCTTCGCCGACTGGACGGCGGCCCGCTGGCCGGCGGGCCCGCTGCCGATGCACACGAGGTCGTAGTCGTACGTCCGCGCCACCTGAGACTCCCGCGCTGCTGCTGTTCGCTGCCCGATCGAGGCGCCCACTGTAGCGCGGCGTGAGAAGCCTGGGAAGGGGCCAAGAGCCCAGCCCGCCTGACTACCCGGGCAATCCGCCCGAGCATGAGAGGCTCCGCCGGCGGAATCTCCGCGGGAACTAAGCAATCTCCGAGGGATCGGCGCGTGGCATCAATGTTGCCGTTTCGAGGCACGTCACGATAAAATTTCGGGCGCGACGTGGGCCAACCCTTTAGGTGAGGGGCCTCTCTCAGTCGTCAGCCCTGAGGTCTCGAGCCCAGTATTTCCGGAGCGTACGGAGGTGGTGAAGCGCCGTGATGGGCATGTCCTCAGCGCGTTTGCAGCATTTGCGTGTCACGATTGTCATCGTCGCCGCGTCGTTGATCGCCTCGGCCGGTTGCGCGTCCACCCGTAGCGACCCGGCCCCCGTCTCCACCGACCCGTCCGCGACCTCCTCCGGCAAGCCATTGACCCCGAGCGGGCCAAAGGCCGCCGGGACGCTCGAGGTCTTCGAGTCGAAGGACTTCATCGTCGCCACGGCGCGGTCCGGTGACACCCCCGAGACGCTGGCGGCCCGCCATCTGGGCGATGCCCGAAAGGCCTGGATGATCGAGGACTACACCGGGGTCCGGATGTTCGCGCAGGGCCAGGAAGTCGTCATCCCGAAGCGTGAATGGAACCCGGTTGGCGTTTTCCCGTGGGGCTACCAGCTCGTGCCCGTGCTCGTGTACCACAACATGGGCCCCGAGGACCGTGGGCGGCTCGTGATCGGCGTGAAGAAGTTCGAGGCGCAGATGAAGGCGCTGCGCGCCGAGGGATTCCAGTCGGTCAGCATCTCGGACTATCTGGAATTCACCGCGGGCCGCAAGCAGCTGGCGCGCAAGTCGGTGCTGATCACCTTCGACGATGGCTACCGGTCGTTCATCCAGTACGCGCGTCCGATCCTGAAGGACTACGGGTTCACCGCGACCCTCTTCGTCTACTCGGACTTCGTCGGCGGCGGCGGCATGTCGTGGAAGGAGCTCAGCGCGATGATCGCCCAGGGCTTCGACGTGCAGGCGCACTCGAAGACCCACAGCAGTCTCCGGCGCAAGGAGGGCGAGCCGCAGGAGGCGTACGCCAAGCGCATCGAGGCCGAGCTCGCCTATCCGGCCGAGCAGTTCCGCAAGCAGCTCGGGCGGGCGAGCGACGTCCTCGCCTACCCCTACGGCGATACGGACGACGAGCTCCTGCCGTTCGTGGTCAAATACGGTTACGTCGCCGCCTTCACCGTGCGCCGGCAATCGAACCCGGCGTGGGCCTATCCCCTCAAGATCAGCCGGAGCCAGGTCTACTCGGAGATGGCTCTGAAGGACTTCACCGCGAACCTCACGAACTTCCAGGACGAGGAGGTCGGCGCGGCGCGAGGCGCGGACGGAAAGCCCGCGGGCGCAGCTCCAGCCAAGCCGGCGTCCACGACGGCCGCCGCCGCTCCCGCTCAATGGTCGCGGGACGCGCTGGCGGCAGCCCACAACGACCGCGCGGATCAGCTCGAGCAGCAGGGCCGCCTCCGGCAAGCGCTCGAGGAACGTCTGGTCGCACTGACGATCAACCCGCGCGACCGCAAGGCCCTGGACGCCCAGAAGCGCCTGGAGGGCCGGATCACGCAGGAGAGCGCCGCCCTGGTCCAGGAGGCCAAGGCGCTTCTCGGTCGCGGCCTCGTCGGTGAGGCTCAGCAGCGTCTGCTCGTCGCGCTGAGTCTCGATCCGACGAATCGCCCGGCTTTCGAGAGCCTGCAGAACGACGTGCGCGAGGTCATGTCGATCGTGCACACGGTCCGGGCGGGTGACACCTGCCCCGCGCTCGCCGAGCTCTACTACGGCGACCGACTGCGCTGCGAGGTCATCGCCGAGACGAATCGCCTCGCCTTGAACGTGCCGCTCCGTCCGGGTCAGAAGCTCAAGATTCCGGAAATCCCCGGTGTGCCGTTTCAGCTGCGCTGAGTCACGTACGCGGTGCGGTCACGGTCTTCCGCGGATCGCCGCGATCTGCGATCCTACGAGAGGGTCTTGAGGGATGATTCAGTTCTGCGGCCGCACCGACGTCGGCAGACGGCGCCACCGCAACGAGGACAGCATCCTCGTCGGCGACGGCATTCTCGTGGTGTGCGACGGGATGGGCGGCCACCAGGCGGGCGACGTCGCCTCGCGGATCGGCGTCGACACGATCGGGACGTTCATCAATCGCTCGGGCGCTGATCCGGATCTGACCTGGCCCTACGGATTCGACCCGAGCCTGTCCTTCGATGCCAACCGCGTCCGCACCGCGATCAAGCTCGCGAACCGCGCCATCTTCACGCGGGCCGCCGCCGAGGACGAGTACGCGGGGATGGGCACCACCGTGGTCGCCACCCTCGTCGCCGCCGACGACGCGCGTTTCACGTACGGCAACGTGGGCGACAGCCGCCTCTACATCTTCCGCGGCGGGCGCGTGACCCAGCTGACCCGCGACGACTCGCTGGCCAACAGCGGGTGGGCCGACACCGAGGAAGGCGGCGTCGTCGCGGGCATGAAGAACATCCTCACCAAGGCGCTCGGCGTGCGCGGCGAGGTCGACTTCGACGTCGCCGCCCACGACCTGGTGCCCGGCGACACCGTGCTGCTCTGCTCCGACGGCCTCACCAACATGCTCGAGGACGACGCGATCCTCGAGATCATCAGCCGCTACGACGGCCACCTGGCCAAGACGTGCGATCAGCTGGTGGACACCGCCAACGCCCGCGGCGGGCGCGACAACATCAGCGCGATCCTCCTCCGGTACGAGTGATGGACCAGAAGGTCGGCAAGTACCGGATCATCGAGCGCATCGGCCGCGGCGGCATGGGCAGCGTCTACAAGGCCCACGACCCGGTGCTGGACCGGCTGGTCGCGGTCAAGGTCGTCTCGGCCGAGACGGATCACACCGACGAGCTCCGCGCCCGGTTCTTCCGCGAGGCCCAGGCGTGCGCGAAGCTGAGCCATCCCAACATCGTGACCATCCACGATCTGGGTGAAGCCGACGGCCATCTGTTCATCGTGATGGAGCTGCTCGAGGGCGACGAGCTGCGGCAGCTCATCGCCAAGAAGACGCTCGCCACCATCGAGGACAAGTTCCCGCTGATGGTGCAGATCTG
>DASRIY010000013.1:0-16281 GCA_035649755.1 Candidatus Methylomirabilota bacterium | reverse complement strand
ACCACGTGCTCCGGAACCGGGAACACTCGGAGCAAGCGCACCGTCGAGCCGGCGCCGCGCGCCAGGGCGGCGATCACCGGAACGATGACCTCGCTCTCCACTCGACCGTCGATAGGTGTCAGGATTCTCTTCGTCATTGTCTTCGTCCTCCGTCCCCGTCCTTCAAGGGGCACACGCTTGGGACGGTGCGTCAGGCTCCGAGGATTCCGGTTATCCGCAAATCTTGGTCCGCTCAGGTCCTGAGCGGCTGGTCAACGCCGGAGCGCTGGGGTCGCGGACGAATGGCGAAGGTTCCTTGGGAATCCGGATACTTAGAGGATGCTCACCACTGGTGCGGAGTTTGCTATTTTATTGCGCCGATGAAGTGGCTGGTGAAAGAGGCGTTCGGGCCGCGCGAGACCCCCGAGGAAGCTCGGAAAAGACGACTCTGCCGCAAGATGCTCGAGCTTCCGCGCGAGGTCGAGTATGTCCACGTCTGGCCGGGTATGATCACGCTCGCCGCGCTGAGCGCGCTCCTGATCGGTCTCGTCGTGTGGCGTCTCGATGCGGTCGCGACCGCCGCGTGTGGTGTCGGCGCGCTCGCCGGGCTCGGCGTGCTCGCCGGCGGGTGCGCGCGAATCCATGAGCACTATCGCCACGTCGCCGCCGGTGTCCTCGTGCTGGGCGCGCTCCTCGTCGTTCTGGCCGTGACCGTGCACCAGCAGGGCTATCTCGATCAGGTCGACGCGTTCGGCACGCTCGATCGATCGGCCCTGAACGACTCGAACAGCGGCCGCTGATCCGCGCTTGCGCCGGCGCACGGCGCTCCGCCCCGACTGTCCGCGCGACTGTGTTAGCCTCTGGTCCATGTCGGATCTCGACCCCGACGCCACCGCGATCGAGAGCCTCTACGCCCGGGGCGTGACCGACGGCCTGCCGGTCGTGCCGCCGACGCGTACCCTCGTCGAGCGGGCGGTGACGGCGACCGGGCGTGCGGCCGACGAGCTGGTAGCGCTCGTACCTCCCAACTACGGGCGCGCCACCGTCGAGAAGATCGCGATCAACGCGGTCATGGCCGGCTGCCGGCCCGACTATCTCCCGGTCGTCGTCGCCGCGGTCGAGGCCGTCTGCGACGAGGCCTTCGACCTGCACGGAGTGTCGGCGACCACGAACGCGCCGGCGCCGCTCGTGATCGTGAACGGGCCGATCCGCGAGCGCCTCGACATCAACTCGGGCGCCGGCGTGTTCGGACCGGGCTGGCGCGCCAACGCCACGATCGGCCGCGCACTGCGGCTGGTCTGTCTCAATCTGGGCGGGGCGCACCCGGGCGCCGTGAGCATGTCGACCCTCGCGCATCCCGGACGCTACACGTACTGCATCGGCGAGCACGAGGAGGCGAGCCCCTGGGACTCGCTGGCGGTCGAGCATGGGTTCACGCCCGGCGAGAGCACCGTCGCGCTGCTCGCCGCCGACGCGCCCCTCGGTGTCTACGCGCAGCGGAGCCGCACGCCCGAGGACCTCTTGCCGACGCTCGCCGCGAGCCTGGCCGTGGTGTCGCACCACAAGATGACGCACTGGGGAGACACGCTGGTGGCGCTCTCTCCGGAGCACGCGAAGATCTTCGGCGACGCCGGATGGAAGAAGGCCGACGTGCGCCAGTGGCTGCATGAGCGGCTCCGGTGGCCGGTGCGCGAGCTCCTGCCGGGAGTCGACGGCGGCGAGGGGCTGCCGGAGCACGTGGTGGCAAAGTTCGCCGATCCGTCGCGCGAGACGGCATTGATCCCGAAATTCCGCTCCCCCGAGAACCTCAAACTCGTGGTGACCGGCGGCACCGCCGGCCGCTTCTCCGCGATCGTGCCGGGCTGGTCGTTCTCCAAGGGCTCCAATCTCGTCTTCAGGAGGATCCGCTGATGACCGAGTACCTCGATCCCACCGATTCGGTGGCCGTGCCCCGAAAGACGGCGCCGCGGCCCGCCAGCCTCGACGGCAAGGTGGTGACGCTGCTCGATATCTCGAAGGCGCAGGGCAACCATCTCCTCGATCGCATCGAGGAGCTCCTGCGCGAGCGCGCGACGCCGAAGGCGATCATCCGGAAGAAGAAGCCGACGTTTGCGCGGCCGGCGCCGGATGCGCTGCGGCACGAGATCGCCGGCGCCACCGACGTCGTCGTCGAGGGGCTCGCCGACTGAGGGTCGTGCACAACGTGCAGTGTGCACGACGGCGTGTTCTTCGAGGACAGCGGCATTCCGGTGGCGACGGTGATCTCGGCGGAGTTCGTGGGCGCCGCGCGCGCCCAGGCCGGCGCGCTGGGCGCCACGGACTACCAGACAGTCGTGGTGCCGCACCCGATCCAGCCGCTCACGCGGGAGGAAGTGCGGGCCCTGGCCGACAACGCGTTCGACGCGATCATGAAGCGGATCACGGCGTGAGGCGCTGACAGATGCTCGTCGGCGCCTTCGCGTGCCCCCATACCCCTCAGCTTCTGGCGCGTCCTGGGACCGAGGACCGCGACCTGGTCCTGCGCGTCCACGCCGCCTTCGCGCGCGTCAAGCAGCGGCTCGAGGCGCTCCGTCCCGAGGTCATCGCGATCGTCGCCGGTGATCACGTCGAGGCGTTCTTCCTCAACGCGGTGCCGGCGCTCGCCGTGTACGCAGGGACGGAGTGCGCCGGGACCTTCGGGCGGTACCGCTACCGGTTCCCCATCCACGAGCCGCTCGCGCGGACGATCGTGGAGCAGGGAATCGAGCGGGGCTTCGACCTCTTCTATACCCAGGAGGCGCCGCTCGACTACGCGTTCTACGTTCCGCTCCACTTCACTATGCCCGAGCCGGCCGTGCCGATCGTGCCGCTGCACGTGAACGTCTACCTGCCGCCCCAGCCCACGCCGCGGCGCTGCTACGACTGGGGCCGGGCGCTCGGCGAGATTCTCCGGGGCCGACCGGAGCGGGTGGTGCTGATGGCCTCGGGCGGAATGTCGCACTTTCCGGGGACCGACCGGTACGCGTCGCCCGAGTTCGACTACGACCGGCGGCTGCTCGACGCGCTCGCGGCCGGCGAGGGGCGCCAGCTGGCAGCGGTCACCGGTGAGGAGCTGGACAAGATGGGCAACATCGAGCTCCGCACCTGGGCCACGCTCCTTGGCGCGGTCGGCGACGCCAAGGCAAACGTCTACTGCTACGAGCCCTCGTGGCATCACGGCAACGCCGTCGTCGAGTGGCCGGTATGACGGGAGAGCTCCATTATCGATTCCCGCCGGCGTCCGCCTACCGTCTCAACCGGTGTCTCTTCGCCCTCAAATCCGACGACGGATTCCGGGCGCGGTTCCTGAAGGACGCCGCGGCCGCGTTACGTGAGCACGCGCTCTCCGATGAGGACGCCGCCGCCATCGTCCGCGGCGACCGCGACGGGCTGCTCGCCCGCGGGGCGCATCCTTACCTGGTCTTCATGGCGGACCTGCGGCTCCGGATGGAGCGCGAGCCCGTCGCCTTCGAGCATTTCTGAGTCCATGCGCCTGATCGGGCTCGCGATCGTTCTCGCGGTCTGCCTTCTTGCGCCGCCGGCCGCCCTGGGGCAGCCAACCGAGAAGGTTTTTCGGATCGGCGCTGTATCCGCCGGGTCGCCTCGAGCCACGCCTCACTGGACCGCGTTCGCTCGGCGACTCAGTGAGCTGGGATACGTCGAAGGTAGGACTGTCTCGATCGAGTTCCGAAATGCCGAAGGTTACCCCGAGCGTTTTCCAGACTTGATGTCCGATCTGGTTCGGCTGGGCGTCGACGTGATTCTCTCTCTCGGGCCAGAGGCATCGCTTCAGGCCGCCAGAAACGCCACCAAAGCGATTCCTATCGTCGTCGTCGCGATCGACTACGACCCGATCGCCAAGGGCCACGTCCACGGACTCGCCCGTCCGGGCGGCAACACTACCGGTCTGTTTCTGCGCCAGCCCGAGCTGACCGCCAAGCGAATCGAGCTCCTCAAAGAAGTCGACCCGAGACTTCGTCGCGTGGTCGTTTTCTGGGACGCGTTCTCCGGCGACCAGCTCCAGGAGGCCGCCGCAGCGGCGCGGGCTGCGGGTCTTCAGCTTCAGCGGTTCGAATTTCGCAATCCGCCCTATCGCTTCGACGTCACGATGAAAAAGGCAGCACAGCAGCCAGCCGGTGGACTGCTCGGGCTGGCATCCCCGATCTTCTTTCGTCAGCGGACGCAGCTGGCCGACGCGGCGATCAAGCATCGGCTGCCCGCGATCGTTCCGTTCCGTGAATCGGCGGAGGATGGCGTCCTCATGGCATACGGCGCCAGCCTTCCCGACATGCTTCGCCGGGCGGCGGAGTACATCGACAAGATCTTGAAAGGAGCGAGACCCGGCGATCTGCCGATGGAGCAACCTACCAAGTTCGAGCTGATCATCAACCTCAAGACGGCGAAGGCGCTCGGGCTCACCATCCCGCAATCGCTGCTGGTGCGGGCTGACCAGTTGATCGAATAGCGACTGAGGTCAATGCCGCTCTCTGCGCACGGCGCTACCGACGACATCGAATCAGCGCTGAGAATGGTCGATTTCCTCGCGTTCGTCGGAGTCGATCCCGCGCGCCGCGGTCAGTAACCCCGGAACCACGGAGCGGTCTCTGGCCGGCGCCGGCGAGCAGCGCCGCTCGCCGGGGAGTCGGATCGGATCTCGCTAATATCGGCCGCGAGGCGCCGGACGCGCTGGTCTGAGCTCGGACGGAGCGAGCGGACGGACTTTGATGCGTGACTTGATCCGGATGGCGACGATCAGCTCCGATTTGGCGGCCCGTCTGATGCTCTCGAGCACGGCTTTCCTGAGCTGATCGGACGAGACCTGGCCGGCGACGCGGATGGTCACCGGCGACCCGGTCCAGAGCGGGACGCGCACCCGCACGATCGTGATCGAGGACCCGAAGGGGTTCGGATCCTGATCGAGCACGTCGGCGACGAGGCCTCTGACTGCAATGGCCTCGCCGTCACGACGGAGCTGCAAGTCGAGGATCTTCGCGAGCAATCCGAGAAAGAGCAGACCGGCGCCCGCCGCCAACAGGATGAGAACGATCGTGCCATCTGGCTCTTTCATCGGCGTCCTTCGGCCGGTAAGCGGGGCAACGAGCGTACCAGTCTCGCGAAGGCGCGCCGAACAAAGACGAATCATCGAGGGCGATCTTTTTGCGGAGCGTCGGAGCCGGTAAGGTTTACACGGCTGGCGTGTAGCCATTGCGCGGGGTCGGACCGATCCCGCTAGCTCGACAAAAACTTCAACAGGACCTTGTGGCCGAGGAGCCGGATCGAGCGCATCACCTTCTCGTGGTCCATGCCCGGCCACTGCAGACGAAAGATCATCGTGGTGACGCCGAGCCGCTCCCGATAGCGCGCGATCTCCTCGGACACGCGGACCGGATCGCCGAGGATGAACCGGTCGCGCGCCAGGTCCTCAAAGCTCGCGTCGAAGCTCTCGCCGGCCGGGAGCGCCTTGTCCTGTTCCCAGCGCCGGTACGCGCCGTACTTCTCGCCGAGGAACGCCGCCGCTTCCGTCACGGCCGTCGCCGCCTCCGGCGCCACGTAGCACTCCTTGATCAGCGGCGTCTCAGCGGCCGCCGGCCGTCCGGACTCGCGCCGGGTGCTCCGGAAGAGCTCGAGCTGGCGCTCGAGTGTCGCGAGCGAGGCGTGAGGGTTCATCAGCCAGGCGTCGCCAAGCCGCGCCGCCCGCTTGACGCCGGCGTCGCCGTTGGCGGCGAGCCAGATCGGCGGCCGCGGGCTCTGCAGCGGCCGCATCGAGATCCGCACGCCGCGCACGCTGAAGTGACGGCCTTCGTAGGTGACGGGCTCGCCGCGCCAGAGTCGCTCGACAAGCTCCAGGCCCTCCACCAGGCGGCCGACGCGCTCCTTGGGGTCGTGGCCGAATGCCGCGTTCTCCACGTCGCGATAGCCGAGGCCCGCGCCGAAGATCAGGCGGCCGTCGGAGATGACGTCGAGCGTGGCGAGCTGCTCGGCGACGTCGACGGGATGGTGCAGGGGAAGCAGGATGACGCCGGTGCCAAGCTGCATCCCGCGGGCATCGGCGGCGATGCGCGCCAGCGTCGGGATGGGCTGGAAGTAGGTGAACGGGTCGGAGAGAAAATGCTGACTCGCCCACACCGAGCTGAACCCCACGGCGCGGGCGAGCCGGACCTGCTCGACGTGCTCGCGAAAGCGGACGGCCTGCGGCTCCTCCGGGCGGTGCTGGACGGAGAGGCCGAGGCCGAACTTCACTCGGGCATTCTCCACACTCGGCCCGACGCGGGCTCCTCGGTCAGCGTGAACTGCGGCAGCGCCATGTGGTCGGCGAGATCCTGGAACACGACCCGCACGCGGCGGCCGATCGCCACGTTCGCCTCGGCCTCGGGCGTGAAGTCGGGCGTCACTAGATTCGCGATGACCCGCAGCGCCTCGTCGGGCGTGGGCTGGCCACGCTGCTCGTCGAGCTCCACGAGCACGACCGCGTAAGGCGTCATCTCTCTGAAGCCGGGCTGGATCGCGTGGGCGACGATCTCGTAGGAATAGATGGTGCCGCGCCCGGAGACCTCCTGCCACGCCCAGCCGAGCTCCATGCACCAGGGGCAGGCGTGCGTCGGCGGGTAGCGCATGAGCCCGCACGCCTTGCACTTGCGCACGACGAGCCGGTGGGCGCGGGCGTGCTCGTAGAATTCCTTCCACTCGCTGTCGTTGTCCGGAACGATCAGCGCCATGCCGCGATACTGGACTGGTTGGGGCATTTGAAGGCTCCTAGCCGCGCCGCATGATGAGCGCGCTGCCGGTCGCGGGCATGGCCCAGCCGAGGTTCATCGTAATCTCGGCGTCCTTGACCTGGCGACAGTGGCCGGGCGAATAGTCGTAGGTGTGAACGCCCTCGGCGGCTCGGGGGCAGTAGTCGTCGACGGTGCCGCGGAGCTGGCGCACGTTCTCGATCACCATGGACATGCCGTGCGTGTAGCCCTCGCAGAGATGACTGCCCGAGGTGTTGTTGGGGCGCTTGCCGCCGAGCTCGATGATGCCGCTCGACACGTACGCGCCGCCCTCACCCTTCTTGCAGAAGCCGTACTCCTCGAGCTGCAGCATGGTGGTGAAGGTGAAGGCGTCGTACGAGCCGGTGACGTCCACGTCCTCGGGCCCGATCCCGGCCTGCGGGAAGATGATGTCCTTCGCGTAGTAGCCGGCCACCCGTGAGATCGGGCCGTGGGCCCAGTGGAAGTCCAGGCGCGGCTTCGACACGCGGCCGGCGACGCCCATGATGTGGATGGGTCGATTTTTCAGATCTCGCGCGCGCTCGGCCGACGTGACGATGATGCACGTCGCGTTGTCGGTCTCCAGACAGCAGTCGAGCAGGTGCAGCGGCTTGACGACCCAGCGCGAGGCCAGCACGTCCTGCACCGTCACGCGCTGCTTCATGAGCGCCTTCGGGTTCTGCGAGGCGTGCTTGCTGTGGGCGACCCGCACGTGGGCGACCTGCGCGGAGGTCGTTCCGTACTCGTACATGTGGCGCATGAAGGTCGGCGCGAAGTTCTGGCCGGCGCTCCGCATGCCGTAGGGCACCTGCGCCAGGTCCAGCCCGCGCACTGGCTGGGCGGCGCGCGCCCCGGTGCCGCCGATGCGGAACTCCGAGTAGCCGTTCATCGAGCGGTAGATCGCGACGGTATTGCACATCCCCGCCTCGATCGCGCCCATGGCCAGGCCGACCAGGGCCTCCGTGGACGAGCCGCCTCCCATCACGTCCATGTAGAAATTGAAGCGGATCCCGAGGTCGGAAGCGACGCTGTTGGCGAGCGTCGAGTCGCCGCCCTGATAGTCGAGCATCCCATCGACATCGGCGGCGGTCAGCCCGGCGTCGAGGATCGCCTTGCGGATCGCCTCGACGGCCATGGCCCGCGTCGTGCGTCCTGAGGCGCGCGAGTATTCGGTCTCGCCGACGCCGACGATGCAGTACTTGTCGCGAAGCCCACGGCTCTGGACGGCCATCTCTCGGTGCCTCCTCGGTGCTGGGGAAACTACGCCGCGGCGCGGGTGATCCGTCGGCCGCGAGATGCTACCACTTTTGCTGCCGATCGTGTCATGGGTGGGGGTCGGGATCGCGGACCGGCTCGCGGCGCAGCCGTGAGCGGAGCTCGTTGACAACCGCGATCGCGCGACCGATGGCCGAATCGATCTCGGCCAGCTCCTTCCAGGCCTGGTCCATCTGGGCGCGGAGCCGATCGTTCTCCTCCTGGGTCGCCCGGCTGTCCTGCTCGAGCCGATCGCGCTCGTCGAGGGCTTCGCCGACGGCGGCGACGCCGCGCTGCATGCTCTCGATCCACCGCCGCGCCTCGGTGGGGGGCGCTGCCGCCGCCGACCCGCCCACGATCGCCAGCGACGTCGCCCGGAGCTGCTCGTCGATCTCCGGCCGCATCCGCCGGTCGGCCCGCCGCCGCTCCGCGGCCGCCGGCAAGGCCCGCCGACGGCGCGCCTCGACGCGGCGATCGAGCACGACCGTGATGCCCGCCTCGTCCGCGAGCCGCGCCCGCAGGTAGCCGTAAAGCTCTGGATCGCGCCGCGCGACGACAAACAGCCGGAGGGGCGCCGCGAGCTCGTAGGCCGCGGGCTCTTTCACGCTCACGAGTGACCGTTCCGGCCGCTGGGCCGCGGCAAGAGCTCGGCCAGGAACTTGCCGGTGTACGAGCCGGGAGTCTGGGCGACCGCCTCGGGCGGGCCCTCGGCGACGATCTCGCCGCCGTCCTCGCCGCCCTCGGGCCCAAGATCGATGACGTGGTCGGCGGCCTTGATGACGTCGAGGTGATGCTCGACGACCAGCACGGTGTTGCCGGCGTCGACCAGGCGGTTCAGCACGCCCAGGAGCTTCTTGACGTCGTCGAGGTGCAGCCCGGTGGTTGGCTCGTCGAGGATGTAGAGCATCTCGCCGGTGGCGCGCGCGCTCAGCTCGGCCGCGATCTTGAGCCGCTGCGCCTCGCCGCCCGAGAGGGTCGTTGCCGCCTGCCCGAGCCGCAGATAGCCGAGCCCGACGGCCGCGAGCGTGGAGAGACGTCGCGCCAGCCCGTTCTGCGCGGAAAAGAAGTCAACGGCCTCGTCGACCGTCATCTGCAGCACGTCGCTGATGCTGCGCCCGCGGAGCTTCACGCCGAGGACCTCCGGCCGGTACCGGCGCCCCTCGCACTCCTGGCACGACACGTACACATCCTCGAAGAAGTACATCTCGAGCTTCTGGAAGCCGTCGCCCTGGCACGACTCGCACCGGCCGCCCTGGACGTTGAAGGAGAACGCACCGGAGTCGAGGCCGAGCGCCTTGGCGCGCGGGAGCGCGGCGAAGAGCTTTCGGATCTCGTCGAACGCCTTCACGTAGGTGACCGGATTCGAGCGCGGCGTGCGGCCGATCGGCTCCTGATCGATGAGGCGGACGCCCTTGAGGTATTCGAGACCGATGAGCGCGTCGTAGGCGCCCGGCGGCGCGAAGTCGGTCTTGAAGGCGCGCGCGACGGCGCGATAGAGCGTGTCGTGCACCAGCGTGGACTTGCCCGAGCCCGACACGCCGGAGACGGCGGTGAGCGTGTGGAGCGGGACGCGAAAGGTCAGGTGCTTGAGGTTGTGCTGGCGCGCGCCCACCAGCGTCAGCGAGCGCCGGCCGGTCCGGCGGAACGGCGGCACCGGGATCGACTCGCGCCCGGTGACGTACCGCGCGGTGAGCGAGTGGCTTGCGCGCCGGAACTCGGCCTGCGGGCCGCTGAACACGATCTCGCCGCCCCGCTCGCCCGAGCCCGGCCCGAGCTCGACGATGTGATCGGCGGTGCCGATGAACTCGCGGTCGTGCTCGACGACCACCACCGTGTTGCCCGCTTCCGCTAGCTCGTGGCAGAGCTCGGCGAGCCGGGCGGTGTCGCGCGCGTGAAGCCCGATCGACGGCTCGTCAAGGACGTAGAGCGCGCCGACCAGCTGCGAGCCGAGCTGGTTGGCCAGGTTGATCCGCTGCGCCTCGCCGCCAGAGAGCGTCCGCGTCTGCCGGGACAGCGTCAGATAGCCGAGGCCCACGCGCAGGAGGAAGGTGAGCTTCGCGTTCAGCTGGCGCAGGATCTCGCGTGCCACCACCTGCTCCCAGGCGCTGAGCCCGAGGTCACCGAGGAGGCGCGCCGCGCCGTCGATGGTGAGCGCCGTGAACTCGGCGATGGTGAGCCCGGCAACGCGCACCGCGAGCGCGGCCGGCTTGAGCCGCGCACCCTGGCAGGTGCGGCAGACGGACTGGCTCCGGTAGCGCGAGAGAAAGACGCGCACGTGGAGCTTGTAGCGGTACGATTCGACCTCCTCGAAGAACCCCTGGATGCCTGGAAAGCTCCCGTCGCCGCCGTAGACGAGCTCGCGCGCCTCCTCGGACAGCTTCTCCCACGGCGTCGTGGTGTCGAACCCGCGCCGCCGCGCCGCCTTCATCAGCTCGCGCTGGTACCAGCGGCCCGACGGGTGCGTCCACGGCTCCACCGCGCCGCCGGCAAGGCTCAGCGTGCGGTCCGGCACCACGAGCGCCTCGTCGTACTTGAGGACGTTGCCGAATCCCTTGCACTCC
This sequence comes from Candidatus Methylomirabilota bacterium, assembly GCA_035649755.1. Classification (GTDB taxonomy): domain Bacteria; phylum Methylomirabilota; class Methylomirabilia; order Rokubacteriales; family CSP1-6; genus AR31. The sequence continues at coordinate 5,717 of DASRIY010000013.1, read as the reverse complement.
GGGCACGCGCCCAGCGGGTGGTTGAACGAGAACAAGAGGGGCTGCGGCCGGTCGAGACGGGCGCCGCAGCCGCTGCAGCGCACGTCTTCGCCGAATTCGCGCGTGGCGCCGCCCACCACCTCGACCGCGAGCTGTCCACCGCCCTCGCGTAGCGCCGTCTCGACCGATTCGGTGATGCGGCCGCGCTGCGCCGGGTCGAGCACGACGCGATCGAGAATGACCGCGATGCTCGCCCGGTCGCCGAAGTCCGCCGGCGGCGGGGCCGCGAGGTCGCGAATGTCGTCGCCCACCCGGACGCGCGCGAAGCCGCGCCGGGTGAGATTCGCCCACAGTTCCGCCGGCGGAAGCCCGGCGGGGATCGCCAGGCGGAACGTGATCATCGCGCGGGCGCCCGCGTGGTCGTCCAGCAAGGCACTCACGATGGATTCGGGCGAGTGCGAGGCGGCCGGGGCGCCGCAGTCCGGACAGTGCACCCGGCCGACCTTCGCGAAGAGCAGGCGCAGGTAGTCGTAGATCTCGGTGGCGGTGCCGACAGTGGAGCGCGCCGTTCTCACCGGGTTCTTCTGCTCGAGCGCGATCGCCGGACGGATCTGCTCGATCTTGTCCACGTCCGGCCGGTCGACCCGGTCGAGGAACATTCTGGCGTAGGTGGACAGTGATTCGATGTAGCGCCACTGTCCCTCGGCGAAGAGGGTGTCGAAGGCGAGGGAGGACTTGCCGGAGCCGGATACCCCGGTCACGACGGTGAGACGGTCGTGCGGGATCTCGAGCGAGATGTTCTTGAGGTTGTTCTGTCGGGCTCCCTGGATGCGAAGCCCGAGGGGCCGAGCCATTCGAGCCGTCCTCCTGAGGTGGGTAGTCTACTGGAAGTCGACGGGAGGCGCCAGCGTCGCCCGCCGCTTGACACGCGCGCGCGCCGTGTGTACGCTTCGGCGAAGTGGTAATTGATAATGATTCCTAACTACGAAGGCCTCGACACGCTGCGGGCCCGCGGGCTCCGGCTCACGCGGCCGCGCCGGCTCATTCTCGACGTGGTCCGCGCGACCGACGCGCACCCGACGGCCGCCTTCGTCTATCAGAAGGTGCGGCGCCGGCTGCCTCGGGTCAGTCTCGCGACGGTCTACCGGAATCTCCGGATGCTGGCCGCCGAGGGTTTCCTGGCCGAGCGCACCGACGCCGGCGGGCTGCGCTTCGACGGCAACACCGGCCCGCACGACCACTTCACCTGTCTCACCTGCGGCCGGATCTACGACGTACCGGCACGCGACGACCGCGGCGGGCGGCGCTGCGTCGCGGCGCGCACCGGGTTCGAGGTCCTGGATCACCGGACGGAGTACTACGGCCGCTGCGGCACGTGCCGGCGGCAGCGCGGTCGCTCACCCCTCAGCCGACAACGGAGGACACATGGCAGGCCTCAAGGGCACTAAGAGCTTCGAAAATCTGAAGGAAGCGTTCGCCGGCGAGTCCCAGGCGAACCGGCGCTATCTCTACTTCGCGCGCGTGGCGGACATCGAGGGCTTCCCCGACATCGCCGGCCTCTTCAAGGACACGGCCGACGCCGAGACCGGGCACGCGTTCGGCCACCTCGACTTCCTGAAGGAAGTGGGGGATCCGGCCACCGGCGAGCCCATCGGCAAGACCGAGAAAAATCTCAAGGCGGCGGTCGCCGGCGAGACCTACGAGTACACGCAGATGTACCCGGGCATGGCCAAGACGGCGCGCAGCGAAGGCTTCGGCGAGCTCGCGGAGTGGTTCGAGACGCTGGCCAAGGCCGAGAAGTCGCATGCCGGCCGGTTCAACAAAGGGCTCACCCAGATCGCTGGTAAGGATCCGGCTGAAGCGATCTAGCTGACGATCGGCTCGCGGCGCCGGTGGGCGGCGGGAGGGTCGAGACGACCACGCGGCGCGCGTGCGCTGCTCCGCCTCGGCTGGGCTCCATCCAAGCTCGGGCGCCCGCTGACGGTTTTCGGGAACGGGTCGTTTCGACCCTCCCGCCGCCCACCGGCACCGCGAGCCGATGCGGTAGCTCGATCGCGTCGATTCAGGCATGAGAACGCTCGACATCAGGAAGCCGGAGTTCTGGGACCTTTCCGCGGTTGATAAGGAGCTGAGGCGGGTCTACGACATCTGCGGCGGGTGTCGGCGGTGTTTGCCGCTGTGTCCGTCGTTCAAGGTGCTCTTCGACCGGATGGACGTCGAGGCGGTTGACGGCGACGTCGACAAGCTGCCGGGCGCCGACGTGAAGGAAGTCGTCGACCTCTGCTACCAGTGCAAGCTCTGCTTCAATCACTGTCCGTACACGCCGCCCCACCGCTGGGAGGTGGATTTCCCGCGTCTCATGCTCCGGGCCCGCGCCGCGCAGGCGCGGCGCGACGGCGTGACGCTTCAGGACCGCATGCTCGGCAACGTCGACCTGGTCGGCCGCCTGGGGAGCCTCGCCGCGCCGCTGTCCAACTGGATGAACGAGCTCAGCGTGCATCGTGCGTTCCTGCAGGCGGTGGCCGGCATCCATCGCGATCGGAACCTGCCGAAGTTCCACCGCCGTACCTTCTCGTCCTGGTTCAAGTCACGGCCCGCCGCATCGAAGCCCGCGGCGCCGCCGCTCTCCCGCGAGGCCACGCCGCCGAAGAAAGTGGCGCTGTTCCACACGTGCACCGTCGAGTACAACGAGCCAGCCACTGGGCGCGCGGCGGTGCGCGTCCTCGAGCGCAATCGCGTCGACGTCCGCGTGCCGCCGCAGCGGTGCTGCGGCATGCCCTACCTCGACGGCGGAGCCGTGGACCAGGCGAAGGCCCTCATCCGCGACAACGTCAAGAGCCTGGCGGCGGCGGTGCGGGAGGGTTGCGAGATCGTCGTCCCCGGTCCCACCTGCAGCTACATGCTGAAGCAGGAGTACCCGTGGCTCGACGGCTCGGAGGACGCGAAGCTCGTGGCCGCGAACACGCGAGATCTCTTCGAGTACCTGGCTCGTCTGCAGACGACCGGCGAGCTCGACACGAACTTCAGCCGGCCGGTCGGCGCCGTGACGTACCACGTGCCTTGCCATCTGCGCGCGCAGAACATCGGCCACAAGTCGGCCGACGTGCTCGGGGCCATTCCCGGGGCGTCCGTCACTGTGGTCGAGAAGTGCTCGGCGGTGGACGGAACGTGGGGCTTCAAGAAGGAGTACTACGAATTGTCGCTCAAGGTGGCCAAGCCGCTCTTCGACGCGATCGCCGGCGGCGCCCCCACCGCGGCAACGGACTGCCCGCTGGCGGCGCTGCAGATCGCGCAGGGGACCGGCAAGAAGCCGAAGCATCCCATCGAGGTGCTCGCGTCGGCCTACGGGCTCGAGGAGTGATGGCGTGAAGCTTCTGGAGACCTCCGAGATCCTCAACCTCGTCGAGTACGAGAAGGTGCGGGACGCCCGCCGCCGGCGGATCGTCGAGCTGAAGAAAGCGCGCCGCATCGCGGTCGGCCGCTATCTCACCTTCGTGTTCGAGAACCGCGACACCGTGTGGTTCCAGATCCAGGAGATGGTGCGAGCCGAGCGCATCGTGGACGACGCGAAGATCGCCGAGGAGGTCGAGGTCTACAACGCGCTGCTGCCGCAGCCGGGTGAGCTGTCGGCCACCCTCATGATCGAGATCGAGGACGCCGCGCAGATCAAGCCGGTGCTCGACAAGCTGCTCGGCATCGACACGCGCGGCTACGTCAAGCTGACGGTCGGATCGCGGGTGATCCCGGGCGATTTCGAGACGGGCCACTCCGACGAGGAGCGGGGAAAGCTGAGCGCGGTCCACTTCGTACGCTTCGCCCTGCCGCCCGAGGCGCGAGCGAGCTTCGCCACCAGCGAGGTGGCGCTGGTGGTCGAGCACCCCAACGAGCGAGCGCGCGCGGTGCTCTCGGACGAGACGAAGCGGAGTCTCCTGGACGACCTCGCGTGAGGAGCGCGTCGCTCGCGGCGCTCGCGCTGGCGTTCGCCCTCGGCGGCTGCTCGGAGAGCGGTCTGTCGCCGAGCGCCGAGCGGGGACGCCAGGTCTATCTCGCGCACTGCATCGCGTGTCACAACACCGATCCCGCGCAGGCCGGCGCGGTGGGCCCGCCGCTCCGGGGCTCGTCGCGCGAGCTTTTGGAGACGAAGGTGTTGAACGGGACGTACCCGCCGGGCTACACGCCGAAGCGGGCGACGAAAGTCATGGTGCCGATCGCGGCGGTGACGCCGGCGGACGTGGGAGCGCTGGCCGACTACCTGCGCTGAGCGATCCGCGCTGAAGCAACGAAGGCCCGGCGAGCGCTCGCCGGGCCTTCGCGTCCAATCCGATCAGCCGAAGATGGCCTTGAGCGCGATCACGAAGATCGCGGTGAGCACGAAGCCCGCCCAGAACGTGCCGCTGACCGTGCTCAAAAGCTTCTTGCCGGCGCTCGCCTTGTCCGGCGTAGCCGGTCCGACGACGGCGTTCCCCTCGACGATGGCCAGGATGATGAGGAAGACGATCATCATCGTCCACTTCGCCGGGCGAGCCGTCGGTGTGAAGAAGGCCCAGTGGCTGGCGGCGCCCATGAAGAAGAGCATAGGGATCGACAGCAGAGTGTTGGTGCGCGACGTGACGCCGCCGCGGGCCCCGCGCGCCGCCGCTTCGGGGATGGCCTGACCGCCTTCCTTGACCCGGGTGGCCGATGCCATGACCACCTGCTGCGCCGGCCAGATGATGAACCAGACGTTGAACCACATGAGACTGCCGATGATGCCGCCCATGAAGATCGCCCAGCCGTACGACGTGCTGAAGAACGGCTGCAGGCCGAACTGACCGAGCTTGTGGAGCAGGTAGAGCCAGCCGGTGATGAACGTGATCATCGCGCCCCACCGGAACCACCAGAGCGCGCGAGCGACGAGCCCGCCGGTGATCATGCCGGTGCGGACCGGCGCCTCGGCCCCCGCGAAGAAGGGCACCTGCACGAAGTTGAAGTAGTACAACATCCCGATCCAGGTGATGCCGGCGAGAAAGTGAAACCACCGCAGCAGGAACAGCCAAGCTTCCATCTTCGCCGCCTCCTCGTCGCGTGGTTGGCTACCCGTTATTCGTGGTCGTCGTCGTCCTCGGAAGCCTCCTCCTCGTCGTCATCGTCATCGTCGTCGAGGTCGTCGTCCTCGACGTCTACATCGTCGAGGTCGTCGTCATCATCGTCCTCATCGTCATCGAGGTCATCGTCCTCGTCGTCGTCATCGAGGTCGTCGTCGTCGAAGTCGTCGTCATCGTCGAAATCGTCGTCGTCCTCGTCGTCGTCCGCCTCCGCTTCGCCGTCAGTACCGTCGTCGGCGGTGTCGTTACGGCGAAGCTCGATGTCGTCGTACCAGGCGCGCGCCCGCAACTGCATGAGGGATTCCTCCGGAGCCATTGTCCCGGCGGATTATAGCAAAACATCTTCGATGTCTATTCCCGCAGAATCGGCCCTCACGCAGGCCGCCGCGTCGACTTTCGAGGTTTGCCGTCGTCCGCGCGGAGCTGCGTGAGCACGTCTGCGATCGCGTTCGCACTCGGCATGGTCTCGCCAGCACGACAGCCCCATCTCACCGAACAGTGCCGTCGCGGCGCGAGTGCTCGAACGGATCGAGCGGACTTCGCCCACGTTTTCCGGCATGAGCGGGGGGTCCGCGGTAGAATCTCGTGCTGCAACGGGCCGACTTACCTGGGATCGGCGGTGTAGCTCAGCGGCAGAGCAGGGGTCTCATAAGC
>DASRIY010000012.1:0-12776 GCA_035649755.1 Candidatus Methylomirabilota bacterium | reverse complement strand
GACTACGCGGCGCTCGCCCGCTCGCAGGGCGTCGAGGGCGAGACAGTCAAGACGCTGAAGGACCTCGAGCCGGCGCTCAAGCGCGGCGTCGACAAGACGACGCGCGAGAACCGGCCGTACGTGATCGACGTCAAGGTACAGCGTGAAGGCATCGGCGCCGACTCGACCTGGTACCAGGATTGGAAGATGTAGTGCGCGCTGCAGGCCGTCGCGGGGCTAGGCGCGAAGCCTGACGAGCAGGCGGCGCACCCACACGCGGATCATCTCGCGGCGATAGTCCGCGCTGCCCATCAGGTCGGACAGGGGATCGGCCTCCTGGGCCGCCGTCTCGGCCGCGGCCCGAACGGTGGCATCGCTCAGCGCCTCTCCGCGAAGCGCCGCCTCGGCGCGGCCCGCGCGGATCGGCGTCGGGGCGACGCCGCCGAGGCCGATCCGCGCCTCGCGGCAGCGCCCGGCCTCGTCCAGCACGAGCAGCGCGGCGACGCCGACCAGCGGCCGGTCCTCGGCCGAGCGCGGTGTGAACTTCACGTACCCGGTGCGCGCGCCCTCTGGCGCGGGCGGCACGCGGACCGCCGTGACGATCTCGCCAGGCTCGAGCGCCGATTCGTAGAAGCCCCGGAAGAATCGCGCGATGGGCAGCGCGCGCGCGCCGCCCGAGCCGGCCACGTGCACCTCCGCGTCGTGACACAAAAGCGCCGGCGCCGGGTCGGAGGCCGCCTCGGCGTAGGCGAGATTCCCGCCGATTGTTCCTGACGTCCGGATGGCCGGCGTCGCCACGCGCCGCGCGGCCTCGGCGACGAGCGGCCAGCCGTCGCGCGCCACCGGTGAGCGCTCGATGTCGGCGAGCGTGGCCATCGCCCCGAGCTCGAGCGCCGTTCCGTCGAGCGCGATCCGCGTCAGCGGGGAGAGCCGGTTCAGCGAGACCAGCCGGTCGGGCTTCACCAGGCCGAGGCGGATCATGGGCACGATCGCCGTCCCGCCGGCGACCAGCCGTGCCTCGCCATCGAGCCGGGCGACGGCGTCGATGGCTTCGCTCAAGGACTCGGGCTCGACGAGACGAAAGGGATGAAGCCGCACGCCTAGCTCCGGCCCGGCGCCGCCGCGAGCACGGCCTCGACGATCTTCGTGTAGCCGGTGCAGCGGCACAGGTTGCCCGCCAGCGCTTCCCGCACCTCGTCCTCCGTCGGCGCCGGGCGCTCGGCCAGGAGCGCCTTCGCGGACAGCAGCATCCCGGGCGTGCAGAAACCGCACTGCGCGGCGCCCAGCTCGGCGAATGCGGTCTGGAGCCGATCGAGCCGCCCATCGACCTCGAGCCCCTCGACGGTCACCAGCTCGCGGCCGCGAACGTGGGCGGCCAGGACGAGGCAGGCGCGCAGCGGACGCCCGTCGGCCAGCACGGTGCACGTGCCGCACACCCCCTCGCCGCAGCCGTACTTCGTTCCCATCAGGCTGAGTCCATCGCGCAGGAGATCGAGCACGGTCCAGTGGTCCGGCGCGTCGGTGGCGCAGGGGCGCCCGTTCAGCGTGAAGGTCAGGTTCACGACCGTCCGCCCATCGCCGCGCGAAGGTTCGCCGCGAACTCACCCGTGAGCTGCTTCACCTTGACCTGCATCACCGCGTCGCCGACCGAGCCGAGGCGGCCGAGCACGCGGACGTCGCTGTGATAGCGCAGGTGCGTGCCGCCCGCGTCGGTGGGCTCGAGGTCGAGAGTGGTGTGCACCTCGACGTGACTGGCGAGCTTCCGGTCCTCGCCGCGCCCGACCGAGACCAGACGGCGCGGACGGTCGGCCTCGACGATCTCGACGCGCAGATGCTGGGTGGTCGAGAGAAATCCGACCCTGACGGTGATGCGCGCGCGGTAGGTCTGGGCGTCCTCCACCTCGACACTCTCGCAGCCGGGAAGACAGCGCCCCACGCGGCGGGGATCGAGGAGGAACACCCACACCGCGTCGGGCGTGGCGTCGACCGTGAATTCATGGTCGAAGACTGCCACGATCTACGGTGTTCCCCGGCGCGCGGCGAGCACGCGCTCGGCCGTGATCGGCAGCTCGGTCACGCGAGCACCCAGCGCGCTCGACACGGCGTTGGCGACCGCGGCGATGCTCGGCGTCATCGCCGGCTCGCCCAGACCCTTGGCGCCGAACGGCCCGAGGCCGTTGCCCGACTCCAGCAGCACGGCCTGGATAGAGGGAGCATCGAGGGTAGTCGGGATCTTGTAGTCGACCAGATGCGGGTTCCGGCTCACACCGTGATCGAGCGCGATCTCTTCCATCAGGGCGTAGCCGAGCCCTTGGACGGCGCCGCCCTCGAGCTGGCCCTCGGCGTTCGCGCGATGGATGACGCGCCCGGCGTCGAAGCAGGTCACCAGGCGGCTCACGCGCGTCTGCCCGGTCTCCTCGTCAACCTCGACCTCGACGGCGTGAGTCCCGAAGGTGTAGTCGTTGAACGCCTTGCCCTGCCCGGTCGTCGGGTCGATCGTCGGGGCCGCCGGCGCGTCGTACTTCTCGAGCGCCTGCACCGGCCGGCCGTCGGCGATCGCGGCCTTCACGACGGCGGCCAGCGGGAGCGCCCGGTCCGGCGCGCCGCGAACGAAGGCGCGGCCGTCGGCGAGCACGACGTCGGCAGGGGCCGCCTCCAGCAGCGCCGCGGCGGCGCCAGTCAGATGACGGCGCACCTCGCGGGCCGCGCTGAGCACCGCGTTGCCCGACATCAAGAGCTGGCGCGTGGCGGTGGTGGTGCCGGCACGCGGCGTGAAGTGGCTGTCGCGGCCCACGGCGCTCACGTGGTCGAGGTCGAGGCCCAGGACCTCGGCGGTGATCGCGCAGAGGGACGAGGTCTGGCCGCCGCCGACGTCGGGCGCCGCGCAGCGCACGACGGCGGTGCCGTCGAGCTCCATGCCGACCCAGGCGCTCGCCGAGTCGCGCGTCCAGCACATCCGGCCGTACGGCGTGAACGAGGCGGCGACGGCCCGTCCAGTGCGCGTCGCCGCGCGCCGCGGCTTCGGCTCGCCGAGCCCGGCCCAGGCGCGCTGCATCGTCTCGGCCAGCATCGGCTCGGTCTCCAGCACCTGGCCCGTGGCGAGCGCATCGCCCTTGCGCAGGAAGTTCTTCTCGCGAAGCGCGAGCGGGTCGATGCCGAGCGCTGCGGCCAGCGCGTCCATCTGGCCCTCGTACGCCAGGCAGGTCTGGATCGAGCCGAAGCAGCGATATGCGCTGGCGACCGGGTTGTTCGTGTAGACAGTCGTCGCGTCGACCTTCACGTGCGGAATCCGATAGGGCCCGGTCGCGGTCACCAGGCTGTAGAGGAGTACCCACGGGGAAAGGGCCGCGTAGGCGCCGGAGTCGGAGATCAGATCGGCCTCCAGCGCGACGAGCGTGCCGTCGCGCCGCGCGCCGGTGCGATAGCGCATGACGTACGGATGGCGCTTGCCGTGGCCGACGAACGAATCCTCGCGCGAGAACACCAGCTGGACGGGCCGCCGGGTCTTCCAGACCAGAAGGCCCAGCAGACACTCGACGGTCACGTCTTCCTTGCCGCCGAAGCCGCCCCCCACGTACGCGCCCTCGAGCCGCACCCGCCCGTGCGGAAGCCGGAGAATCTCGGCCACGTCCCGGTAGTGCTCGAGCACCTGCGTGCTCACGCGCAGGGTCAAGACTCCCTCGGCGTCGATCCAGCCGATGCCGGTCTCGGTCTCGAGGTACGCGTGATCGACGAACGGCGTGCGGTAGGTGTGCTCGACGACGACGTCGGCGTGCGCGAAGCCCTGCGCGATGTCGCCGGAGCGCAGATGCCAGCTTCGGAGCAGGTTGCCGCTGTCGTGAACCCGCGGGGCGCCGGGCTCGAGGGCGGTCAGGGGATCGTACACGCCCGGAAGCTCTTCGTAGTCGATCTCGACCAGCTCGGCGGCGCGCGCGGCGACCTCCGGCGTCTCGGCGGCGATGGCTGCCACCGGCTCACCCTGGAAGCGCACACGGCCGTCGGCCAGCACGGGTTGCGTGGCGAGGACGGCGCCGGCGGTGGCCTCAGCCATGCGGCCGGGCAATTCCATGCGGAGCTCGTTGCGCGGCACGTCCCGCGCGGTGAGTACCGCGATCACGCCCGGCAACGCGCGCGCGGCTTCTGTGTCGAGGCGGACGATGCGCGCCGAGGCGTAGGGGCTGCGGACGATCCGGCCGTGGAGCATGCCGGCCAGCGCCAGGTCGCCCGCGTAGATGGGCCGGCCGCGCACCTTTTCCCACGCGTCCGCCCGCGCCTGGCTTCCGCCGATCACGCGGTAGGCCATGCTGCGCTCGCCCCCGACGACCTCAGGTCCCGAACAGAGGGCGCGACCACTTCACGAGAATGTAGATGAGGAGCGCCAGCAGAGGCAGCACGAGCAGTCCCCCGACCAGAACGATCTGTCGCGTGAAGCGCCCGATCTGCTCCTGGCGAGCCACGGCCCGCTGCTGGAGCTCCAGAGAGCGCTGGGTCACGCTCTTGTATTCGGCCAGGTGCTCGCGCTGCGTATCGCGAATCTCGCGCAGGAGCTTCTGGATTTCGTCGCCGTCCGGGCTCGTCATACGTCCCAGCCTCCGTCGACCGTGACCGACTGCCCCGTCATGTTGGCGGAGTCGTCGGAGACGAGAAAGAGGACGGCGTTGGCGACGTCGCGGGCGACGGTGACCCGCCGCAGCGCCATCTCGTCGACGTACTCCTGATAGACGCGCTCGGGCGTCCAGCCGCGCTTCTTCGCCTTCTCGCGGCAGAGCTTCTCCATGCGCTCGCCGCCGACGATGCCCGGGTGCAGCGCGTTGACGTTGATGTTGTGCGGACCGACCTCGAGCGCGACCGTGCGGGTGAACCCGCGCAGCGCCCACTTCGAGGACGAGTAGGCCGCCCGGTACTTGTAGCCGCGCAGGCCGGACGTGCCGCTGATGTTCACGATCTTGCCGTAGCGCTGCTGGATCATCCCGGGCAGCACGTGCTTGGTCGGCAGGAACGTGCCGCGCAGATTCACCGCGATCACCTGGTCGAAGTCGTCAGCCTTGATCTCCCACACCGGCGTCTCGATGGGCCCGGTGACGCCGGCGGCATTGATCAAGATATCGACGCGGCCGAACGTCTCGCGCGTCCGGGCGACGAGGCGCTCGACGGCGGGCTCGTCGGTGACGTCGGTGGAAACCACGATCGCTCGGCGGCCGAGCGCGGTGATCTCGCCGGCCAGCGCCTCGAGCGGCGCCGCCTCGCGGGCGGCGAGCACCACGCTGGCGCCCTCGCGCGCGAGCGCGAGACAGATGTCGTGCCCCATGCCCTTGGCGGCGCCGGTCACGATGGCGATGCGGTCGGCGAGCTTCATCGATCGTCTCCCTCGGCTCGGTCGCGCGCTCTCAGTTCGGCCGGGCGCTCGGCCGGCGGGCCGTAGCCGCCGCCGCCGCACGTCTCGATGACGACGAGGTCGTTGGCGGAGAGTCGCACCGTCTCCTTCCCTCGGATCACGCGCTCACCCGGGCCGGGGTTCAGCGTGATGCGAAACGGCGCGGCGTCGCGGCCGCCGGCGAGGCCGTAGGGGGGCACGACCCGCCGGTCGAGCATGCTGGTCAGCGTGACCTCGGGCGCCAGCACGCGATAGGCGCGCCGGAAGCCGAGCCCGCCGCGATGGGCGCCGTCGCCGCCGGAGCCCACGCGGAGCGCCTGCTCCTCGATCATGATCGGGTACTCGCCCTCGACGACCTCGATCGGCGTGTTCATGACGTTCGACATGTGCACGCGCACCGCCGAGGCGCCGTCCTTCGTGGCGGTCGCGCCCTCGCCGCCGCCGTGAACCTCGTAGAGGATCGACCAGCGGCCGTCGGGCTGGCGCGCGCCGAAGATCAGGACGCCGGACGTCGTCGGCCCGCCGGCGGAGACGCGGTCGGGCAGCGCGGGCGCGAGCGCCTTCACGATCGCGTCGACGATGCGCTGGCAGGTTTCGTGGTTGCCGCCGACCACCGGGCGGTCGGGGTCGGCGCTCAGCACCGTGCGCGGCGGCACGACGACGTGCAGCGGCCGATAGCAGCCGTCATTCGGCGGCACCTCGGGCGCCACCAGCGCCTTCATCGCGTAGTAGACCGCCGAGCAGGCAATATAGTACGTCGTGTTCACCGGGCCGCGCACCTGGGGCGAGGTGCCGGTGAAGTCGAAGCGCGCCTCGTCGCCCGCGATCTCCACGCGCACTCGGATCCGAATGGGCGTGTCGTCGACGCCGTCGTCGTCGACCCAGTCCTCGCCCTCCCACACGCCGTCCGGCAGCGCGCGGATGGCCTGCCGCATCTGCGTCTCCGACTCGTCGTGCAGGCGCTCGAAGCAGGCGTCGATGGTCTCGGCCCCGTGATGGGCGTAGAGCTCCTGGAGCCGCCGCGCCGCGACGTCGTTGGCGGCGAACTGGGCAAAAATATCGCCCTCGCGTTCTTCTCGCCCACGAAGGTTGGCGAGGACGAACTCGATGGCGTGACGCTCCGGTCCATTCGCCGAGAAGAGCCTGATCGGCGCGATCCGGAGCCCCTCCTGATACGACTCCGTGGCCCAGGGCACATAGCTCCCCGGCACGGCGCCGCCGATGTCGGCCCAGTGGGCGAGGTTGATCGCGAACGCGACCAGCCGGCCGTCGACGAACACCGGGCGCACGGCCTTCACGTCGGGCAGGTGATTCCCGCCGACCTCGGGCAGGTTCAGGAACCAGACGTCGCCGTCGCACAGCCGCTCCCGCGGCACTCGCTTGAGGAACTCCTTGACGGTGAACCCCATGACGCCGAGGTGAATGGGGATGTCGCGGCCCTGGGCGATCAGCCGGCCCTCGGCGTCGGTCAACGCCGAGGAAAGATCGCCGGCCTCCTTGAGGAGCGGCGAGCGGGCCGAGCGCATCACGATCACGCTCATCTCCTCCGCGATCGCGTAGAGCGCGTTGCGGACGACCTCAAGCGTCGCCGGGTGCAGGTTCACCGTTCGGTCTTGTCCAGGATGCGGAGCGCGATCGCCGGCGTGAGCGGAAACGGATGGAGCGCGTCGACCTGACGGACGAAGGCTTCCGCCCACGCCGGGAGCAGGCGAACCTTGTCCGGCTCGCCGGCCAGGCGCCAGCAGTCCGTGTCCACGACGGCGGGCTCGCCCATCTCGGCCGAGAGGTGCACGGCCAGCGGACAGCGCTCGCGATCCCGAGGGAAGGCCAGCGCCTCCCTGGGCGGCAGGCAGTAGAGCCAGGCGCGGAACTCGTGCAGGTCGAGACGATAGCTCATGACGAGCAACTCCCTTCGTCAACGTCGATGATCAGATTTCCCAGTCGATCGGCGCGGCAGCGCTGGCCCGGATAGACGAGCGTGGTCGACCACTCGTCCTCGACGAGCGCCGGGCCGGCAATGACCTGGCCCGGCGGCAGCACGCTTCGCTCGTAGCGCGGCATCGCCACCTCGCCGGCCTCGCGGAAGTACGCGCGAAGCTCGCCGGCCGGGCGTGCCGGGCCGGCGACGGCGGGCGGCGGGAGCATCACGTCGTCGTCCACGAGCTGAGCCGTCACGCGCAGGTTGACGCACTCGACGCTCTCGCCGGTGGCGTAGCCGTAGAGCTGGCGATGGCGGCGCTCGAACGTGGCCCGCAAGGCCTCCGGCGCGCCGTCGGCTCCGTCCACCTCGAGCTCGTAGTTCTGCCCGGCGTAGCGGAGATCAGCGCTCCGCTTGAGGAGCACGCACTCGACGGGGTGGCCCTCGTCGAGGAGCGGCGCCAGGCACTGCGCCTCGAGCGCGCGGAAGCGATCGGCGACGATCTTCCGATCCCACGATTCCAAGCGCATGCGGTGCGTCTGCACGGCGTCGTAGCGCAGCGGCGAGACCAGACAGCCGAGCGCCGAGAACGCGCCCGAGTGGGCCGGCACGACGATGTGCGCGATGCCGGCCTGGCGCGCGAGCGCACCCGCGTGCACAGGGCCGGCTCCACCGTAGGCGATCAGCGTGAACTCGCGCAGATCGTACCCGCGCTGCACCGAGACCAGCCGGAGCGCGCGCAGCATGTTCGCGTTCGCGACCTCGACCACGGCGTGCGCGGCGTCGAGGAGCGAGAGGCCGAAGCGTCGCCGCAGGGGCTCGAGCGCCGCCTCGGCGCGCGCAGGATCGAGGCGAATCGAGCCGCCGTAGATCCGCTCGGGGTCGAGATAGCCGAGGATCAAGTTGGCGTCGCTCACCGCAGGCTCGGTCCCACCCAGGCCGTAGCACGCGGGCCCCGGCACGGCGCCGGAGCTTCGCGGGCCCACCTTGAGGCCGCCGGCCGCGTCGACCCACGCGATCGACCCGCCCCCGGCGCCGATCGACTCGACGGCGACCGCGGGCAAGCGAACGGGATAGTCGCCGAGCTTTCGCTGTCGCGCCGTCTCCGGCACGCCGTCGGCGATGAGGCAGACGTCGGTGGTGGTGCCGCCCATGTCGAAGGCGAGTGCGCGCGGCAGCTCGAGCGCGCGGGCGAGATGGGCGGCTGCCGCCACGCCCGCCGCCGGGCCGGACATGGCCATGGTGAGCGGCCGAGCGCGCGCGGCGTGGACCGACATCATGCCGCCGGCGGAGTGAAGGAGATGCAGCGGCACCGCGCCGGTCGTCGCATCGAGCCGCGCCACCAGGTCGTCGACGTAGCGCGCCGCCAGCGGCATGACCGCCGCGTTGAGCACGGTCGTGCACGTGCGCTCGTACTCGCGGAACTCGGCGTTGATCTCGCTCGAGACCGACACGTAGGGAAAGTGCGGCGCGAGGGCGAGACGCAGCGCCTGCTCGTGGGCCGGGTTCGCGTACGAGTGCAGGAGGCAGACCGCCACGGTCTCCACGCCCTCCCGCCGGAAGCGCTCGATGATCAGTGGCATCTCGCCGAGATCGAGCGGAGCCAGCACGGAGCCGTCGGGGCCGACGCGCTCGCCGACCTCGGCGCGGAGACGCCGCGGCACGAGCGGCTCGGGCTTGGCGGGCAGATCGATCCGGTAGAGATGCGGCCGGTTCATGCGGCCGATCTCGAGCACGTCGCGAAAGCCGCGTGTGGTGACCAGGCCGACGGCGCCGACCCGGCGCTCGACGATCGCGTTGGTCACGAGCGTGGTCCCGTGGGCGAGCGAGGCGCAGTGGCCGACCGCCCGGGCCACGGCGGCCAGGCCGTTCAGCACGCCGCCGGCCGGATTGGCGGGCGTCGTCGGCACCTTGAGCGAGCTCATCCGCCCCGCGGCGTCCCACGCGACGAGGTCGGTGAAGGTGCCACCCACGTCGACCCCCACGCGGACGCCGGAGGCCGTCATGCGATCCTGAACCGCGCCCGGATCTCGTCCGGCCGCTCGGAGTAGGGTGGAATCGGCTCGGACGGGTCGAAGGCGACATCGACGACCAGGAGCGTCGGCTCCCGCGCGTCGCGGGCTCGCGGAAAGGCCTGGCGGAGCCCGGCGACATCGCCCACGCGCTCGACGTGAGCGATCCCGAGGCCTCTGGCCAGCACGGGCCAGTCGACCGGCGCCGAGGGCAGCGACTGGCCTCCCGACGACTCGTAGTGGCCGTTCACCCAGAGGAGCGCCGTGAGATTCGCGGGGCGGCACGCGGCGACGGTGGCGAGGACGTTCGGGCACATCAGGAGCGAGCCGTCACCCTCGAGCGCGACCACGTTTCGGTCGGGGCGCTCGAGCGCCATGCCGAGAGCCAGCGGGATGGCCGCGCCCATCGAGTCGCACAGGGCGAAGACCGGGACGGGCACCGCGAGGTGCGGGAGATAGCGCGAGTTGGCGCCGAGACAGGAGACGACGACGTCGCTCGGCGCGAGCATCGAGACGAGCGCCTCAAGCAGCGGCTTGCGCGCCGTCACGCGAGATCCTCGCCGCTGATCAGGAGCACGAACGGACCGCGCGACTTCTCGGCGGCCTCGACGCCGCGGACCACCTGGCCCTCGAGCTCGGCGCCGCGGTCGGCGATCGCGAAGGGCAGGCGCCAGGCGGCCAGCGTGGGCTCCGTCACGCGCCCCTTGGGCTCGTGGTAGTAGACCGGATCCCGCCGGTCGCCGCGGTAGGACACGATGAAGAAGCAGGGAATGCGGTAGAGATCGACGAGCCCGGCGAGGACACCGCCGCAGTTGAAGAGGCCGGCGTTCTGGATGAGCACCGCGCCCCGTCCGCCCGCCAGCGAGGCGCCGCAGGCGATCGCCACCGCTTCCTCCTCGCGCGCGGCGTCGACGGCGCGGATCGCCGGGGATCGGCGCACCGCCGCCATCAGCGTGCCGATCCAGGTGTCGGGCACCGACGCCGCGAGGGTCACTCCCGCGGCCTCCAGACCGGCGACGAGTCGCTCCGCGCCGGATCGGAGGGACGTCGCGCTCAACCGTGCTTGCGCAGCTCCAGCCGGCCGATCTGGCGCCGGTGCACCTCGTCGGGCCCGTCGGCGAAGCGGAGCGTCCGCGAGTGAGCCCACATCGAGGCCAGCGGGAATTCCTGGCTCACGCCGCCGCCGCCATGGAGCTGCATGGCGCGCTCGACGACTGCGAGCGTCATGTTGGGCACGGCCACCTTGATCTCGGCGATGGCCTGCTTGGCGGCCTTGTTGCCGACGGTGTCCATCATGTACGCCGCGTGCAGCACCAGGAGCCGCGCCTGGTCGATCTCGATGCGCGACTGGGCGATGCGCTCGAGCGTGATGTCGTTCTCGGCCAGCCGCTTGCCGAACGCCACGCGGTTCTGCGAGCGCTTGCACATGAGCTCGAGGGCGCGCTCGGCGACGCCGATCTGGCGCATGCAGTGGTGGATGCGGCCCGGGCCGAGGCGGCCCTGGGCGATCTCGAAGCCGCGTCCTTCACCCAGCAAGATGTTGGAGGCGGGCACCCGCACGTTCTCGAAGAGAACTTCGCCGTGGCCGTGGGGCGCGTCGTCGTAGCCGAACACCGTCAGCATGCGGAGCACCTTGATGCCCGGCGTGTCGCGCGGCACCAGGATCATCGACTGCTGCTTGTAGCGGTCGGGGTTCTTCGCGTCGGTCTTGCCCATGAAGATGAGGATCTGGCAGCGCGGGTCGCCGATGCCCGAGCTCCACCACTTGTGGCCGTTGATCACGTATGAATCGCCGTCGCGGACGATCGACGACTCGATGTTGGTCGCATCGGAAGACGCGACCTTCGGCTCGGTCATGATGAACGCGGAGCGGATCTTGCCCTCGAGCAGCGGCTGGAGCCACTGCTTCTTCTGGGCCTCGGTGCCGTAGCGCTCGATCGTCTCCATGTTGCCGGTGTCCGGCGCCGAGCAGTTGAACGACTCGGGGGCGATGGGTGAGCGGCCCATGATCTCGCAGAGCGGCGCGTACTCGAGGTTGGTGAGCCCGGCGCCGCGCTCGCTCTCCGGCAGGAAGAGGTTCCAGAGGCCGCGCTCGCGCGCCTTGGCCTTGAGCTCTTCCATGATCGGCGGAACCTGCCACCGGGTCGGCGCCGCTTCGAGCTGGTCGTGGAAGACCTTCTCGTTGGGATAGATGTACTTGGTCATGAAGTCCTGGAGCTGCTCCATGTACATCTTGGTCTTCTTCGAGTACTCGAATTCCATCGTCCTCTCCCTTACCTGTTCATGTACGCCCGCTCAGTGCTGGTATCGCGGCAGCGTCTTGAGCGGCGAGAAGAACACCGGCCGTGCCATCCGCCCCACCGGCACTTCGATGAGGACTGGCCGGTCCATCTGGATCGCGTCGGCGACGAGCTTGCCGACCTCGGCCGGCTCCTTCGCGCGCCGGCCCACCGCGCCATAGGCCTCGGCAAGCCGGACGAAGTCGGGGTTGTGCAGCTCGGCCCCGAACTTGCCGCCCCAGTGCTCGTCGAGATCGCGGGCGACGTTGCCGTAAGCGTTGTCGTTGAAGACGACGGCGACGACGTTGATGCCCTGCTGCACGGCCGTCGACAGCTCCTGCGCGTAATAGAGGAAACCGCCGTCGCCCGCGATCATGACCACCGGGCGGCCGGGGTTCGCGACCTTGGCGCCGAGCGCGGTCGGATACTCGAAGCCGAGGTTGCCGGAGTACGACGAGGTGATGTACGTGCGCGGGCGGTAGACCGGAAAGAACGGCCGCGAGAAGTAGCCAATCTGGGTCATGCCGGCGATGACGACTGCGTCCTCGGGAATGCCCTGCCGCAGCGAGCGCAGGATCGACGAGTTCGGCTCCTGCGTCATGAACGAGCCGACCTCGACGCGCAGCGACTCCCGCTCGGCCTTCTGCGAGGCGCGAGCCTTGCCGCCGGCGCGGAGCCGCGCGAGCAAGTGCTCGAGCGTGGCCTTCGCGTCGCCGACGAGCCCGGTGGTGTTCTTGTGGTTGCGGCCGATCTCGGCGCCGTCGGCGTCGATCTGGATGACCTGCTGCTGGGCCGGGAACCCGGCGGTGGCGCAGCGGGTGCCGACGGCCAGGACGATGTCGGCCGCGTCGAGGTAGCGGCGCAGCGGGCTCTTCGGGAAGAGGCCGGCGCCCAGCGAGAGATCGCTGGCGTCGCTGACGGCGCCCTTGCCCTCCGCGGTGGCGACCACGCCGGCCTGCAGGAACTCGGCGATGGCCGCGAGCGGTTCGTGAGCACCCGAGAGATGAACACCGCCGCCCGCGTAGATCGCCACCCGCGACGCGCGCAGGAGCGCCTCGGCGGCCCGATCGAGGTCGCCGGCCGGCGCCGCGGCGCGCACCGGATGCGCTGCGACCGCGCCCAGCGTGACGTCGGCTTCCTCTTCCATCGTGTCCCACGGCATGTCGATGGCCACCGGACGCGGCCGCCCGCTCCGCAGCTGACCGAAGGCCTCG
>DASRIY010000011.1:0-13844 GCA_035649755.1 Candidatus Methylomirabilota bacterium | reverse complement strand
CGGCAACCTGACGATGTGGACGACGACCCAGGTGCCCTTCCTCTACCAGCGCGACCTGGGCGAGGCGCTGGGAATCGGCGGCGACCGGATCCGCGTCATGCAGCCCCCGGTCGGCGGCAACTTCGGCCGCGGCCTCGATCTCTACCCGATCGACGTCATCGCCGCGCTGCTCGCGCGCGCGGCGCGGCGCCCCGTGAAGATCGAGTTCGACCGGCTGGAGGAGTTCCTGGCGTGCCCCACGCGAGAGGCGTGCGCGATCCGCCTGCGCACCGCCGCCGATCGCGAGGGGCGCCTGCTGGCGCGCGACGCGCACGTGACGATCGACGGCGGCGCCTACACGTCGTGGGGCTCCACGACGCCCTTCGTGATGCTCTCGACGGTGTCCGGGCTCTACCGCGTGCCGAACGTGCGCTTCGACACGACCATCGCCTACACGAACAACCCGTACTCGGGCTCGATGCGCGGCTACGGCAACCCCGAATCGACGTTCGCGGTCGAGTCGCAGATGGACGACCTGGCCGACCGGCTCGGCATCGACCGGCTCGAGCTGCGCCGGATGAACGCGCCGAAGCCCGGCGACGTGAGCCCGCAGGGGTTCGTCCTCACCTCGTTCGCCATGCGCGAGTGCCTCGACGCGGCGGCCGCGGAGATCGCGCGCAACCCGCCGCCGCCGGCGCCCGGCTGGAAGCGCGGCGTCGGCTACGCCGGCATGTTCCATGTCGGGGGCGGGGCCCGCATCTACCGCTCCGACGGCTGCGGCGCGATCGTGAAGCTCGACGACTTCGGCAAGGTCACGCTGATCACCGGCGCCAGCGAGATCGGCCAGGGCTCGGAGACCGTGCTGGCCATGATCGTCGCCGAGACGCTGGGCGTGCCGCTCGAGCGCGTCGACGTGGTGAACTCCGACACCGCCGTGCGCCCGTGGGACGTCGGGACGCACGCGAGCCGGACCACGTTCATCGCCGGCAACGCCGCCCGGCAGGCGGCCGAGAAGCTGAGGGCGCAGCTCCTCGACGTGGCCGCCACGCAGCTCGAAGAGCCGGCGGCGGCCCTCGACGTGCGGGGCGGCTGGGTTTTCGTCCGGCGCGATCCGCAACGCCGGTTACAATACGAGGCCGTCGCCCGGGCCGGGCACTTCCGGGGCGGCGGGCGCGTGCTGGTGGCCGAGGCGTTTTACGATCCGCCGACGACGATGCTCGACAAGGATTTCCAGGGGAACGTGTCGGCGGCGTACACCTCGGCGTTCCAGGCGGTGCTGGTCGACGTCGATCCGGAGAGCGGCCGGGTGGTCGTCCGCAAGGTGGCGTCGGCCCACGACGTCGGCCGGGCGCTGAACCCGGCGGCCGCTGAGGGACAGGTGCACGGCGGCATCCACATGGGGCTCGGCTATGCCCTCAGCGAGAGATTCGTCGTCGAGCGGGGACAGGTGGTGACTCAGACCTTCATGGACTACGCGATCCTCAAGGCCGACGACATGCCGCAGATCGAGGTCCGCCTGATCGAGACCGTCGACGCCGAGGGACCGTTCGGCGCCAAGGGGCTCGGCGAGTCCGGCGTCATCCCCGTCGCCGCCGCGGTCCGCAACGCGATCAAAGACGCGACCGGTGTTCGTTGCAACGAGTTACCCGTCACGCCCGAGCGCCTCCTGGCGGGGCTCTCCGCGGCGACTCGCGGTGGGAGTTGACATGAAGCTCTTCGAGGGCGTTCGCGTCCTGGACCTCTCGCGCATGCTCGCGGGGCCGTATGGCTCCATGCTGCTCGCCGACATGGGCGCCGAGGTGATAAAGATCGAGGATCCCGACGGCGGCGATCCGATGCGCATGATGGGCCCGCCGTTTCTGCCCGACGGCGAGTCGGCGTACTTCCTGGCCATCAACCGGAACAAGAAATCGGTCGCGCTCGACGTGTCGCGCGAGCGTGGCCGCGAGGTCCTCTACGACCTCGTCCGGCAGGCGGACGTCATCTGGGAGAACTTCCGGCCCGGTATCATGGATCGCCTGGGTCTGTCCTACGCGAAGCTCTACTCGCTCAATCAGCGGATCATCGTCTGCAACATCTCGGCGTACGGGCAGGAGGGGCCCTATCGCGAATGGCCGGCGTTCGATCTCGCGCTGCAGGCCATGGGCGGCGCCATGTCCGTCACCGGCGAGCCGGGCGGCCGGCCGGTCCGCATGGGGCTGCCGATGGCCGATCTGGCCGGCGGGCTCTTCGGTGCATTCGCCGTCGCCGGCGCGCTCTTCCGCCGCGAGCGCACGGGCGAGGGGGGCCAGATCGACCTCTCGCTCCTCGACTGCCAGGTCTCGCTGCTCACATACATCGCGCAGTACTTCTGGACGAACGGGCGCGTTCCGACGCCGCTCGGCTCCGGCCATGCCTCGGTCGTGCCGTACTCGGCGCTCCACACGCGCGACGGCAACCTGATCGTCGCGATCTTCGCCGAGAAGTTCTGGGGCGCCTTCTGCCGCGCGGTCGAGCACCCGGAATGGGAGCGCGATCTCCGGTTCGCCACCAATCGCGACCGGGTGCTACATCGCGACGTGCTCATGCCCCTGGTCGAGGCCGCCTTCCGTACGCGGACCACGGCGGACTGGCTCGAGCGCCTGCAGAAGCTCAACGTGCCGGCGACGCCGATCCTCACCGTCGACCGCGTCCTGTCCGACCCCCAGGTGATCCAGCGCGGGATGGTCGTCAGCATGGATCACCCGCTCTACGGCAAGACCAAGACGCTGGGCACGCCGGTCAAGATGGACGGCGCGATGGGGCTCGAGGTGACGCCGGCGCCGCGCCTGGGCCAGCAGACCACCGAGATCCTCACCGAGATGCTCAAGTACTCGAACGTGAAGATCACCGAGCTGCGCGCAACGGGCGCGATCGCGTGAGCGGCCCGTGAACATCGCGATCCTCGGCGCAGGCAACGGCGCGTTCGCGACCGCGGCCGACCTCGCCCTCGCGGGTCACGCCGTGCGGCTCTGGAGCCGCTCGTCGGCGGCGCTGGCGCCGCTGGCCGGCGACTCCACGATCGCGCTCACTGCCGAGGGGCGGCAGGGCAAGGCGCGGCTCGCGCTCGTCACGAGCGACATCGAGGCGGCCATTGCGGGCGCCGAGATCGTGATCGCGCCCTTGCCCGCGACGGGCCACGACGACCTGGCCGGACGCCTGGCGCCCCACGTGAACGCCGGCCAGATCATCCTGCTTACCCCCGGAACACTGGCCAGCTATGCCGTGGCGCGCGCGCTCGGCCGCGCCGGCGCGAAGCTGCCCTTCGCGCTCGCCGAGACCGGGACGCTCCCGTACCTGGCGCGAAAGACCGGCGGCGCGAGCGTCTCGGCGCCGGTGCGCGCGGCCAACTTGCCGCTCGGCGTCTTTCCGGCGTCGCGCACCGAGCCGACGCGGGCGCGCCTGGCTGAGCTCTTCCCGGCGATCCGGCCGTGCGCCGACGCCCTCGACGTCGCGCTGACGAACGCGGGCCCGGTGATCCATCCGCCGCTCGTGCTCCTGAACGCGGGTCCGATCGACGGCGGTCGCTTCGACGTCCACGCCGCCGGCACCACGCCGACAGTCCGGCGTCTGATCGACGCGGTCGACGCCGAGCGGGTCATGACGCGCGAGGGCTGGGGATACCCGGCCCCGCACTACGAGATCGCCACCCACTACGACGAGGCCCGCGCCGCCGCGGGCCTCTACGGCGCGGGTGCCCGGGCGAAGCTCGTCGCCAGCGGCCTCTGGAGCGAGATCCTCACGTTCGACCACCGATACGTCACCGAAGACGTGGCCTTCGGCCTCACGCTCCTCGAGTCCGCCGCCCGCGCGGCCGGCGTCGACACGCCGGCGATCTCCGGGCTCCTTCTGGTTTTCCGGGCGCTGCTCGGGCGCGAGCTCTCCGGCCGGGGCCGGGCGCTCGAGCACCTGGGCCTCGGCGACTTCAGCCGCCGCGAGATCCGCGCGTTCCTGCGCGAGGGCTGGGATTCGCCCGTGTGGGCGAAGGTGCTCCGCTGACCACCGCGGCCCTCGCTCACGTCCTCGTGAGCGGGCTGGCCACCGGCTCGATCTACGCGCTCATGGCGCTGAGCCTCGTCATCATCTACAACGCCACGCGCACGCTCAACTTCGCGCAGGGCGAGATACTGATGATCTCGACGTTCGTGGGCTGGACGACGCTCCAGGTGCTGAAGGCGCCCCTCGTCGTGGCGCTCCTGATCGCGGTCGTCGCGGCGGCCGTGCTGGCGTGGGGGCTCGAGCGGCTCCTCATCCGCCGCGCGATCTCGGCGACCCACTTCGACGTGCTGATCATCACGCTCGGCCTGTCGCTGATACTCCGCGCGGCGGCGGGCCTGCTCTGGACCCACGACGAGTTTCCGTTTCCGTCGTTCTTCGCGAGCCAGCCGCTGGCGGTGGGCGCCGCGCGCGTGGCGCCGGCCTCGCTTGGCATCATCGGCGCCTCGCTCGCGCTCATGCTCGCCCTCGCCGCGCTCTTTCGGTGGACGCGCCTGGGGCGCGCGATGCGCGCGGTGGCCCAGAACCAGCGGGCCGCGCGGCTCATGGGCATCAGCGTCGAGCGTGTCTACTCCGCATCGTGGATCCTCGCGGCGGTCGTGGGCGCCGTCGCCGGCGTGCTGATCGCGCCCGTGATCTTTCTCTCCTCGCAGATGGGCCTGGTCGCCATCAACGGGTTCACCGCCGCCGTGCTCGGCGGCTTCGGCTCGATGCCGGGCGCGGTCGTCGGCGGCATGGTCCTCGGCGTGCTCGAGAACCTGGCGCCGCTCTACCTGCCATCGTCCATCAAGCACTCCGTGCCTTTCTTGTTGTTGATCACGATCCTGATCGTCAAGCCCGGCGGCCTGTTCGGCCGGGTGACGGCGCGCAAGGTGTGATGCGGGCGGCCGCGCTGGCGGGCGGCGCCGTGGTCGTCTTGGGCTGGCCGTGGGCGGTGCCGCGCTACTTCGTCTTCCTGGCGAGCCTCATCGCCATCAACGCGATCGTGGCGATCGGGCTCAATCTCCTGACCGGCTACACGAACCAGCTCTCGTTCGGCCACGCCGGATTCCTGGCGATCGGCGCCTATGCCGCGGCGCTCCTCACGATTCAGGCACCGCTCGTGCCGCTGCCTCTGACGCTCCTGGCGGCGGGGCTGGTCACGGCGGCGGTGGGCCTGGCTCTCGGGGTTCCGTGTCTTCGACTGGAAGGGCTCTACCTGGCGATGGCGACGCTCGCCTTCGGCTTCGTGGTGGTCGAGGCCATCCTGAACCTCGACTGGCTCACCCGCGGCAACGACGGCCTGCGCGTGCCGGCCGCCCGCCTCGGCCCCTGGCCCCTGGCCACCGATACCTCCCGCTACTATCTGGTCGTGACGGTCGCCGCCCTCCTGATCGTGGCCGCGCGCAACATCACCTCGTCGCGGACCGGGCGCGCGCTCCTGGCCCTGCGCGAGAGCGAGATCGCCGCGCAAGCCAGCGGCGTGAACCTGGCCGCCTACAAGACGCTCGCGTTCGTCGTGTCGGCCTTCTACACAGGCGTCGCCGGCGGGCTGTTCGCGCTGGTGGTCGGGTTCCTCTCGCCCGATTCCTTCGACGTGTTCCTGTCGGTCGACTTCGTCGCCATGATCATCGTCGGGGGGCTCGGCTCGATTCTCGGCTCCGTGATGGGCGCGGCCGTCATCACGACCCTCAACGACTCGCTGGCGGGGTTTCAAAGCTACCGGCCGCTGATCTTTGGCGCCATCCTGGTCGCGTCCATGCTGTTCATGCCGGGAGGCATCGCGAGCGCCCTGCACCGGGCTCAGCCTCGACAAGGAGACCGCGCATGATCGTCCGCCCCTTCTTGCTGCTTCTGCTGGCCGTCGTGCTGGCCGCCCCTCGGGTCGCCGCCGAGCCGGGCGTCACCGATACCGAGATCGTCGTCGGCGGCTCGAACTCGTTCTCGGGCCCGCTGGCCTACACGGGCGAGCAGATCACGAAGTTCGGCGTCGATCTCTACTTCAAGGTGGTCAACGACGCCGGCGGCATCCACGGACGGAAGGTCCGGGCCGTCTATTACGACGACGGCTATCGGCCGCAGGACGCGGTCGCCAACACCAAGAAGCTCGTCGAGCAGGACAACGTCTTCGCGATCATCATCCCGCAGGGATCGCCGCCGGTGGTGGCGACGCTCGAGTATCTCGAGCAGCAAAAGGTGCCGATGCTGTTCCCGTATCAGAGCTCACCGGTGACGCGGGGCCGGCGCTACGTCTTCCAGGGCATGACGCTGAGTGACCGCTCGTCCCGGATGATGATCGACTACCTGGCCGGGACGCGAAAGTTCAAGAAGTTCGCGGCCCTCTACCAGGACGACGAGTACGGCAAGTCGTTCCTGGCCGCCTTCGAGAAGGACCTCGGCCGCTACGGGCTCAAGCTGACCGCTACCGAGTCGGTCAAGCGGGGCGTCACCGACGTGAGCGCGCAGATCGCGAAGCTGCACGCGGCGCGGCCCGAGGTCACGTTCCTCGTGCTGGTGCCGGGGCCGGCCGCGCACGCCCTGCGCGAGCGCCAGAAGATCGGCTGGACCGACACGCTCATGGTTTCCACCGGGCCCTTGACCGACGAGAAGTACCTGGCGCTCGCCACCGACGCCGCCAACGGGGTCGAGGGGCTGTCGCTCTGGCCCGACCCGATGACGTCGGACCTCAAGGGCGTCCAGCTCTACCGGGCGTACATGCTGAAGTATTTCCCGAAGAACGAGCCGAATCGGTATTCGCTAGCAGGCTACTTCGCCGGGATGCTCTTCACCGAGGCGGCGATGCGCGCCGGACGCAATCTGACTCGAGACTCGCTCGTCACGGCCCTCGAGTCGATCAAGGGATTCGAGACCGGTATTCTGCCTCCGCTCACGATCGGGCCGGATCACGAGACGCAGAAGCAGGGATTCTGGGTGCGCGTCGAGAAGGGACGGTTCACCCCGCTGACGGACTGGCTCAAGTCCGAGTAGGCGCGGTGCTCGAGGTCGGCGACCTCGCGATCAGCTTCGGCGGACTCGATGCGCTGAGCGGGCTCGGCTTTCAGGTCGCCGAGCGCGAGATCTTCGCGCTGATCGGGCCCAACGGCGCGGGTAAGTCGACCGTCTTCAACGTGATCACCGGGCTCTACCGGCCCGCGCGCGGCCGGGTCACGCTCGCCGGCGCGAGCTTGCTCGGCCTGGCGCCGCACCAGGTGGCCCGGCTCGGGGTTGCCCGCACCTTCCAGAACACCGAGGTCTTCAAGAGCCTGTCCGTCCTCGACAACGTCCTGGTCGGCCGCCACGCACACCTGCGCGGCGGGGTCGTTCAGGGCGCGCTCGGGCTGCCGCCGGTGGCGCGCGAAGAGGCCGAGGCGCGCCGGCTCGCGCGCGAGCTTCTGGCGAGGCTCGGGCTCGAGGCCGTTGCCGACACCGAGAGCGGCAGCCTTCCGCTCGGCCTTCAGAAGCGGCTCGAGCTCGCGCGCGCGCTCGCCTCCGGACCGCGCCTCTTGCTGCTCGACGAGCCGGCCGGCGGCCTCAACCAGACCGAGACGCGGACGCTGATGGAGGTCATTCGCGGACTCCGCGACGAGCGCGGCCTGACGATCGTGGTCGTCGAGCACGACATGGAGCTGGTCATGGGCGTCTCCGACCGCGTGGCCGTTCTCGATCGCGGCCGCAAGATCGCCGAGGGCACGCCCCGTGAGATCGCGGCCGATCCGGCCGTCGTCGAGGCGTACCTGGGGAGCGCAAGCGAGGCGTGACTCCGGCGCTCGAGATCGACGACGTCGCCGTCTACTACGACAAGCGGCGCGCGCTCGAGGGCGTGACGCTGACGGTCGGGCGCGGCGAGATCGTGACCCTGCTCGGTGCCAACGGCGCCGGCAAGTCGACCACGCTGCGCGCGGTGTCGGGGCTCGTGCGGCCCGCGCGGGGACACATCCGGTACGAGGGACGGACCATCAGCGGGGCGACGGCCGACGCGATCGTGGCCGCCGGCATCGGCCACGTCCCCGAGGGCCGCGAGATCTTTCCGGAGTTCACGGTGCTCGAGAATCTCCTGGTCGGCGGTCACACGGTGCCGCGCCGCCAGATCGGCGGGCGGCTCGAGGACGCCTTCCGGCTGTTTCCCGTTCTCCGGGAGCGGCGACTGCAGCGAGCCGGGACTCTCTCCGGGGGCGAGCAGCAGATGCTCGCGATCGGCCGCGCCCTGATGGCCCGGCCGCGCCTCCTCTTGCTGGATGAGCCGTCGCTCGGGCTGGCGCCCTTGCTCTCGCGCGAGATCTTCGAGGTGATTCGCCGCATCAACGCCGACGGCGTGTCCGTGCTGGTCGTCGAGCAGAATGCCCGCCGCGCCCTCGCGCTGGCGGCGCGCGGCTACGTGCTCGAGACGGGCCGGCTCGTCGCCTCGGGGCCGAGCGCAAGCCTGGCGGCCGATCCGCGCGTGCGAACCGCCTACCTCGGTCTCGACGGCCCCGCGCCCAGACGCTAGACTCGGTGACCGTGGCGATGTGGCAGCCCGAGCTCGAGACGCTCGAGCGCGAATCCCTGCAGCGCATGGTCGTGGAGCGCATGCGGGCGACGCTCGGCCGCGTGCTGAAGGAGCCGGCGTGGGCGCGCCGGCTCGGCGGCGTCGATCCGCGAGACATCGTCCGCGTCGAGGACTGGCGCAAGCTGCCGTTCCTCACGAAGGACGAGCTCCGCGATGCCTACCCGTACGGGCTCGCGTGCGGGCGCGCCGGCGGCTACGTCCGCGTCCAGATGTCGAGCGGAACGACCGGCAACCCGATCCTCAATCCGTGCACCGCCGCCGACGTGGCCCAGTGGGGCGAGGTGATGGCGCGCTGCTACGCCGCCGCCGGCGTTGGCCGCGACGACGTCATCCAGATCACGGCCTCGTTCGGCCTCTTCACCGGGGGCTTCGGCTTTCACTACGGCGCCGAGCGGCTCGGCGCGATGGTGATCCCGACCGGCGCCGGCCGCACGGCGCTGCAGCTCAAGCTCATGCGTGACCTCAAGGCGACGGTGATCGCCGCGATCGCCACGTATCCTCTACGGCTGATCGAGGCGGCGCGCGAGGAAGACATCGACCTCGGCTCGCTCTCGCTGCGGGTCGGCATGCTCGGCTCCGAGATGTGGTCCGACGAGCTCAGGGCGCGGATCGAGCGCGAGCTCGACATCCGGACCTTCGATCTCATCGGCATGACCGAGACCGGCGGGCCGGGGCTCGGCATCGACTGCGCCGCGCGCGCCGGCATCCACGTCTGGGAGGACCACTATCACCCGGAGATCGTCGACCCGGTGTCCGGCGCCGTCCTGCCCGACGGCGCCGAGGGCGAGCTGGTGGTGTCGACCCTGACCCGCGAGGGGCTGCCGCTGGTCCGGTACCGGACTCACGACCTGACGCGCGTCGTCTCGCGCGCGCGCTGCGACTGCGGGCGGACCGGTGTCCGGCTCGACCGCCTGCGCGGGCGGGTGGACGACATGGTGATCTACAAGGGCATCAACTTCTATCCGCGCCAGATCGAGACGACGATCCTCCGCCACGCCGGCGTGAGCCACGAGTACCAGATCGTGCTCGACTCGGAGAGCGGCGGCGAGCGCATGACCATTCACGTCGAGACCGAGCCGGCCTGCGATCCCTCGCTCGCCGCGCGGATCCGGCGCGAGCTCAACGATCTGCTCGCGCTCAGCCCCGAGGTGCGCCTTCACGCCATCGGCGCGATCGAGCGGGCGCATGGCAAGGCGGTGCGCGTGGTCGATCGCCGGCCCCGGCGGTGAGCGGGCTCCTGTCCGGCATCACCGTGCTGAGCCTCGAGCAGGCGACGACCCTGCCGTTCCTGACCTATCGGCTCGCGTGCGACGGCGCCCGGGTGATCCGCATCGAGAACGCCGAGCGTCCCGACCCCAACCGGTTCGTGGGCCGCGACCTGCTCGGCGAGCCCGGCATGCTGAGCTACTTCCTGCCCAACAACTGCGGCAAGGAGGCGATCACGCTGAACCTCGGCCATGCCGACGGCCGAGCGCTCCTGCGCGAGCTGATCGTGAAGCTCGGCGTCGACGTGTTCGCGTCCAACCAGCGCGCGCGCAACTACGGGCGCCTCGGGATCGAAGCCGCCGAGCTCCGCGCCGTGAAGCCCGATCTCATCTGGCTCGGCATCACCGGGTTCGGCCCCGGGCACGACGAGGCGGCGTACGACCCGATCCTCCAGGCGCGCGCCGGCTTCATGGCGCTGACCGGCGACGCCGAGGGCTTACCGATGGCCTTCGGACTGCCTATGGTGGACCTCGGCGCGGCCGAGCACGGCTACAGCGAAGTGGTGAAGGCGCTGTACCGCCGCGTCACGACGGGCGAGGGCGCGCGCATCGACGTGTCGATGCTGGCGAGTGCCTTGTCGTGGATGGTCTCGCCCGTCGCCTTGTCGACGAGCCTCGGCGAGACGGTGACGCGCAAGGGCAATCGCCACCAGTTCTTCGCCCCGGTTGACGTGTACAAGACGCGCGACGGCCATGTGTTCATGGCGGTGGGGAACGACCAGCAGTGGGCGGCGCTGACGGCGCTGCCGCGGTTCGTGGCCCTCGGGCTGCCCGAGTACGCCGCCAACGCGGGCCGCATCGCCGACGTGGATCGCCTGAACCGCGAGCTGTCCGTCCGCTTCGCGTATCTCACGACCGAGGAGGCGCTCGAGTCGCTGCGCCGCGCCGGGATCCCGGTAGGCCGCGTTCCCACGCTGGCCGAGGTGACGGCCGATCCGCTGGTCGCGCCTCGGCTCATGGAGATCACCGACCCGCGGTCGGGGCTCCGGCTGAAGCTGCCGGGGCCGCCGGCTGGCGAGGCGCCGGCGCTGAGCTTTCCGCCGCGGCTCGGCGAGCACAATGAGAAGATCTACGGCGAGGCGCTCGGGCTGTCGGCCGAGCGGCTGGCCGAGCTGCGGCAGCAGCGGATCGTCTGAGGCGATCGCCCGGGGCAGTCGACGATGTGCGCGCTGCAGGCCGTCGCGGGGCTGAGGCCCCGCCGACCGAGGCGCGCCTTTGGATCAAGGAGCGCGACACGTGAACGACATCTTCTATCTGACCGAAGAGCAGCGGATGATTCGCGATCTGGCGCGAAAGGTCGCGCGCGACCGCATCGCGCCGCACGCCGCGCACTACGACGAGACCGAGAGCTATCCGACCGAGTCGATGCGCGCACTGGTCGAGTCGGGCCTGTTCGGCATCTGGGTGCCGGAGGCATACGGCGGGACCGCCATGGGGTGCCTCGCGCTCTCCCTGGTGGCCGAGGAGCTCGGCTGGGCGTGCGCCGGGACGACGACGAACTTCGGCGCGCACCCGCTCGGGGGCCTGCCGATCCTGCTCGCCGGCACCGAGGAGCAGAAGAAGAAGTACCTTCCCCGGCTGGCGGCCGGCGAGTTCATGGCCGCCTACTCGCTCTCGGAGCCCGGCTCGGGCTCGGACGCCGCGAGCCTCCGCACTACCGCGGTCCGCAAGGGCGACCATTACGTGCTGAACGGATCGAAGCAGTGGTGCTCGCACGGCGACCACGCCGACGTCATCACGGTCTTCGCGACGGTCGATCCGGGCAAGCGCGCCCGCGGGATCACGGCGTTCGTCATCGAGAAGGGGATGGCCGGGTTCTCCGTCGGCAAGAAGGAAAAGAAGATGGGGATCCGCTGCTCGCCCACCGTCGCGCTCCATTTCACCGACTGCGCCGTGCCGGCGACGCAGCGGCTGGGTGAGGAGGGCGAGGGATTCAAGATCGCGATGCGGACCCTCGACATGACGCGGCCGATGACCGGCGCCATGGCGGTCGGCATCGGTCAGGCGGCCCTCGACGCGGCGGCCGCCTACGCGAAGGAGCGCCAGCAGTTCGGCCAGCCGATCGCCGCGTTCCAGGGCATCCAGTTCATGCTGGCGGACATGGCGATGCAGGTGCACGCCGCGCGCCTAATGGTGCACCACGCTGCGCGCCAGGTCGACGCGGGCATAAAGGGCAACACCTTCGAGGCGTCGATGGCGAAGTGCTGGGCCGGCGACGCCGCCATGAAGGTGGCGACCGACGCGGTCCAGATCTTCGGCGGCTACGGCTACACCCGAGAATTTCCGGTGGAGCGATACATGCGTGACGCGAAGATCATGCAGATCTACGAGGGCACGAACCAGATCCAGCGGGTGATCATCGCCAAGGAGCTCCTGGGAGGCGGCGCATGACGACCACGCATCGAGTGACGCGGCGGGCCTGGCTGAAGACGACCGCCGCCGGCGCGGCGCTCGCGGGCTTTCCGCTGCCGCTCCGTGCTCAGCCGCGCACGTTCAAGATCGGCGCCGTCCATCCCGTTACCGGCGCCCTGGCCGAGCCCGGCCAGGCCTGTCGCCTCGGTGCTCAGATGGCGGTGGAAGCGGTCAACGCGGCCGGCGGCGTCAAGTCGAAGGGCGGAATCCGGCTCGAGCTGATCGTGGGTGACACGCAGACGAAGCCCGAGAACGGCCGCGTCGAGGCCGAGCGCCTCGTCAACCAGGGTGCCCAGATGCTCCTGGGCTCGTTCGACTCCGGGAGCACCAACGCCATGGTGTCGGTCGCCCAGCAGAAGCGCGTGCCGTTCCTGATCGACATCGCGGCCGCCGATCCCATCACCGCGAACGTCGCCAGATCGGTGAAGGAAGGCCAGCAGAGGGTCCAGTACGTCTACCGGAACTTTCCGACCGGCTCGAGCTTCGGGCGCCGCGCGGTCCAGTACTTCGACGAGATCTTCACGGAGGCGAAGGCGTCGCCCAAGCGCATCGTCCTGATGTACTGCAACGACCTCTTCGGCCAGAACCAGGCGCGCGGCTTCCAGGCCGCGCACAAGGCCGTCAACCCGTCGTGGGAGATCGTCGAGTCCATCCCGTGGCCCGAGCCCCCGTCCGATCTCTCGACCGAGGTCTCGAAGGCGAAGGCCGCGAAGCCCGACGTGATCGCGCCGATCACGCGGCCCGCGTCGGCCCTGCTCCTGTTCCCCGAGATTCGCAAGCAGCGGATCGAGATGATGGGCGTCGTCGGCCCGGGCAGCCCCGGGCTCTACGAGGCTGGTCAGCTGGCGGCCCTCAAGGACGATCTCGAATACGTGCTGACGAGCGTGCCGTGGGCGAACTTCAAGAACCCGAAGACCAACGCCGTCGGCGATGATTATCGCAAGCGATCGGGCGGCCGGACCTTCGACACCAACTCCGGGTACTCCTACGACGCGGTGTTCGTCATCGCCGACGTCCTCGAGCGCGCCGCGAGCCTCACCGATCCCGACGCGATCGTCGAGGCGATGAAGGCGACCAGCTTCACCGGCGGGCTCATGCAGTACGCAGGTCCAGTGACGTTCAACGAGCTCGGGGACAATCCCAATGCCGTCCCGACGATGATCCAGATTCTCAGCCAGAAACCGGTCGCGGTCTGGCCCAAAGACGCGGCGCTTCAGAAGTTCGTCTTCCCACGGCCGCGCGCGTAGCTCACCCCAGGGTGGTGGGCGCGGGCGGCGGACTGAGGTCGCGGTCGACC
Source organism: Candidatus Methylomirabilota bacterium (assembly GCA_035649755.1). Lineage (GTDB taxonomy): Bacteria > Methylomirabilota > Methylomirabilia > Rokubacteriales > CSP1-6 > AR31. Next base: position 352 of record DASRIY010000011.1, on the reverse strand, counting down.
GGACCACGCGGCACGCGTTCGCTGCCCCGTGGTGGCTGGGCTCCATCAGGGCGCTCACGTGCCGGTCGCCGCGTGCCGGGAACGAGTCCTGTCGACCCTGACCCCAGTCCGCCGCCCACGCCCGCCACCCAGGATTGGCCACGCCGTCGCGGCCGTCGTCACTTCCCGCATAGCTCGTCGAATCCCCCGTTTCTCCGCGCTTCGGAGACGGCGTGGATCTGACGCTCGTCCTGCAGGGGCTGGTCAGCGGCCTGCTCTTCGGCGGGGTGTACAGCCTCATGGCCGTGGGGCTCACGCTGATCTTTGGCGTCATGCGCGTGGTGAATTTCGCCCACGGCGACATGATGGTGTG
>DASRIY010000010.1:0-9559 GCA_035649755.1 Candidatus Methylomirabilota bacterium | reverse complement strand
CGCCGGCTCTGGCTCACGACCAGGCCCTTCTTCGCCAGCTCGTCCATCTGCCGGTCGGCCGCCGAGATGAACAGGTCGACCGGCGCGCCGGCCTCGATCTGCTTCTGCAGCTCCCCGGACGAGCCGAAGTTGTAACGGAGTGTCACGCCCGGGCGCGAGCCCATGAAGCCCCGGCCCAATTCGTCGACGACGTCCTTCATGCTGATCGCCACCGACAGCATGACCTCCTGCGCCTGCGCCGGACTGACCACGGCCAGGAGCAGAGGAACAACCGGGAGTACGCGCGACAGGATCGACATGGCTACGAATCGTACCTGCGCCGGGCTCCACCTATCAAAGTGCACGGGTCGGCATAACGACCGCGTCACAGGCGCTCCATACGGATATGGGACAATGCATGACGCATGCTGCTCCGGATGACCTTCGCCTTCGCCCTGACTCTCGTCCTGGCCTTCGTCGCGGGCGCCGCAGCGCCGGTGACCACGGCCCAGCCGCCGTCGCCACTCGTCCGGGTGGAGCTCATCAGCGAGACGGCCTCGATCCGACCGGGTGAGACGTTCTGGGTTGCGATCCGTCAGGAGATCACGCCGGGCTGGCACACGTACTGGGGGGTGAACCCTGGCGACGCCGGGGAGCCGACGAGGATCGAGTGGACCCTGCCCGCCGGTGTCACCGCCGGAGAGATCGCGTGGCCCTATCCCTCGCGGTTCCCCGTCGGGATCGCGATGAGCTACGGCTACGAGAACGCCGTCGTGCTGCCGATCCCGATGACGGTGTCCGGCGCGGCAGCGCCCGGTACGACGCTCGTGCTGCGCGGCCAGGTCTCCTGGCTCGTGTGCGCGAAGATCTGCATTCCCGAGGAGGCGCCGGTCGCGCTGAGTATCCCGGTGACCGCCGGGGCGCCGCGACCGGATCCGCGCGGCGCTTCGCTGATCGCCGCCGCCCGACGGAGCCTGCCCGTTCCGAGCCCATGGCCGGCTTCGTACGCGGCGACGCCCGAGACGGTCACGCTGAACGTGACGACCCGCGAGCTGGCGCCCGAGCGCGTCGCGGAAGTCTGGTTCTACCCGTCGCGCTGGGGCGCGATCGCGCACGCGGCGCCGCAGCGCGCGCGAATCGAGCCGGGCCGCCTCACGCTCGAGGTCGAGCGCGGCCAGCTGGCGGAGGCGGCGACGACGACGCTCGACGGTGTGCTGGTGGTGGCCGAGCGGCTCGACGGCGGCATTGCTCGCCAGGCCTTCGCGCTCCGGGCTGAGCCGCGCCCGGCGGCAAACGCGCGAGCGGCGCTATGGGCGGTACTGCTGGCCCTGGCTGGCGGCCTCGTGCTGAACCTCATGCCGTGCGTGCTGCCGGTCCTGTCGGTGAAGACGCTCGCCCTCGTCGGCCACGCGGGCGGGCGGGCCACGCTGCGGCGGCACGGTCTCGTCTACACGGCCGGCGTGCTCCTCTCGTTTGCCGTGGTCGGCGGCACCCTGCTGGCGCTCCGGGCCGGCGGACAGGCGATCGGCTGGGGATTCCAGCTCCAGTCGCCGACGGTCGTCATCTTGCTGGCGTATGTGCTCTTCGCCGTCGCGCTGAGCCTCTCCGGCGTATTCATCGTGAGCGGCCGCTTCGCCGGCGCGGGCCATGCGCTGGCCGGACGCGCGGGCTACACCGGATCGTTCTTCACCGGCGCGCTCGCCACGGTGGCGGCGACGCCGTGCACCGCGCCGTTCATGGGCGCGGCCGTGGGCTACGCGGTCATGCAGCCGTGGCCGATCGCACTCCTGATCTTCGAGGCGCTCGCGCTCGGCCTCGCCCTGCCTTTCCTGCTCCTGACGCTCGTCCCGGGTTGGCGGCGATTCCTGCCGAGCCCGGGGCCCTGGATGGAGCGGCTCCAGCAGGCGCTCGCGTTCCCGCTCTACGCGTCGGTGGCGTGGTTGGTCTGGGTCGTGAGCCAGCAGACGGGCTCGTCGGGTGTCGCGGCGGCGCTGGGCGGACTGGTCCTGATCGGCTTCGCGGCGTGGCTCTATCAAGCTTCGCGCGGCGCGCGCCTGACGTGGCGCCGCGCAGCGACGCTGGCGGTCGCCGCGCTCGCGCTCGGCGCCGTGGGCCTGGGGCCGCTCACGTCGGCGATGTCGTCGCCGCCGGCCGCCGCGCGCGCCGACGGCTGGGAGCCGTTCACCGACGCGCGCCTGGCCGAGCTGCGCGCCGCCGGGAAGCCGGTCTTCGTCAACGTCACGGCCGCGTGGTGCCTGACGTGCCTCGTCAACGAGCGCGTCGCGCTCCGATCGCCGGCCGTCGCCGAGGCCCTGGCCCGCCGCGGCGTCGCGACGCTCAAGGCCGACTGGACGAATCGAGACCCCGCCATCACGCGGGTCCTCGGATCGTTCGGACGCAACGGCGTTCCGCTGTACCTGCTCTATCCCGCGGGCGGCTCCGGCGCGCCCGCCGTGCTGCCGCAAATACTCAGCGAGAGCGCGGTCGTCGACGCGCTCGACAAACTGTGAGCCCGACACTCCGTAGCCGCGCCTCGGCCGGCGGGGCCCCAGCCCCGCGACGGCCGCGGCGCGCACCTTCCAAGGAGGAGCCATGTCCGAGCTGAGCCGCCGCGCATTCCTGGCCGCTTCCGGTCTCGCCGTGGTCGCCCGGGGCAGCCTGGTGATACCGTCGCCCGCGTGGGCCGCGCCGAAGACCGGCGTCGCCGCGCCCGCGTTCACCGCGTCCACCACCACCGGCAAGGCCGTGAGCCTGGCCGACCAGCGCGGGAAGATCGTCGTGCTGGAGTGGACCAACCACGAGTGTCCGTACGTGCTCAAGCACTACGAGACCAACAACATGCAGGCGCTGCAGAAGGAAGCCACCGGTCAGGGCGTCGTATGGCTCACCATCATCTCGTCGGCGCCCGGCACGCAGGGCTTCGTCAGCGCCGCCGAAGCCGACCAGCTCACCGCCTCCCGCAGGGCCGCGCCGACCTCGGTGCTGCTCGATCCAACCGGCGCGGTCGGCAAGATGTACGGCGCGACCAACACGCCGCACATGTACGTGATCGACAAGGCCGGCACGCTCATGTACGCGGGCGCGATCGACGATCGGCCCACGACCCGGCGCAGCGACGTGCAGGGGGCGCAGAACTACGTGCGGGAGGCGCTTCAGGCGGTCGCGGCGGGTCAGCCGGTGAAGACGCCCGTCACCCGGGCGTACGGCTGCACCGTCAAGTACGCCTGAGGGCTAGACGCGGCCGGTCGCTCGGGCGCGCACCTCGCGCACGAGCGCCAGCCGCTCGAAACTCGCTCTCAGAGCTGGATCGGCCAGGCCGGTCAGCACGCCGTCGACCACATGAACGGCGTCAGCGGCGGCGCGGCGCGCCGCGTCCTCCTGGCCCTGCTCGGCGTGCAGGCGCGCGAGCGCGGCGTGCGTGCGCCAGAGCTGGGTGGGGTTGCCGATGGCCTCGGCGATCTTTCGCGCCTCCCCGAGCGCGTGCTCCGCTTCCCCCCACCGGTGCGCCGCGCCCGCGACCTCGCCCGTGAGCCGCCAGCCCTTCACGAGGTTCTTCTTCGCGTTGGTTCGCGCGGCGAGCTCGAGGCAACGGCGCGCGTGCGCCGCGGCCTCGGCAGGGTCGCCCCGGGCGAGCGCCAGCTCGCCGAGGCTCGCGTAGAGCCGGATCGAGTAGCGGAAGCGCATCCAGGCGCTCGTGGCCGGATCGCGCGCGAACCGTTCTACCCGATCGAGCATTTCACCGGCCAGCGCCAGATCGCCCCGAGCCAGGGCGATGTCGCCGAGATTGAGCTCGGCGTTCGGCAGCGTGCCCGGATCGTTCCGGCGGCGCCCGCCGTCGGCGCTGCGACCGTTCAGCTCGGCGGCGCCGTCGAGGTCGCCGAGCTCGAAGTGGAGCCAGCCCAGGCAATTGAGCAGCCGATGGTGAATCACCTGGTCGCCGACCTTCTCGGAGAGCTCGAGACCCTCGTGGAAGGTGGACAGCGCCGTGGTGTAGTCGCCCTTGCCGGTGAGCGTGAGCCCGCGCATGAAGGCACTGAACAGGAGCGGCATCAGCAGATTGTGCTCGCGGGCGATCGCCAGCCCCTCGGCCTGGAGCTGATCCGCGGCGGTGAAATCGGCTTCCCAGGTCTTGATGAGGCCCGCCATCGTCAGCGACAGGGAGTGATGCACCATGTCGCCCCCCGAGCGGCTCGCCGTCAGCGAGTACTCGATCGCGCGCTTGGCCTCGTCGAGGCCGCCCGTCACCCCGCGGACGAAGCCGATGGTGAACTGGGCGCGCGCGAGCACCGCATCGGCGCCAATCGGCTCGGCCACCTCGATCGCCTTCTTCGCGTGCGCGACGGCGCCGTCGAGGTCACGAGCCCAGGTAGCGGCCCAGGCCATGGCGGCGAGGGCCACGCCCTCGCGCGTGGCATCGCCCGCGTCGTGGGCCAGCTCGCGCGCCCGCTCGGCCGCCTGCCGCGAGCGCTCGAAATCGCTGACGACGAAGTAGAGGGCGCTCTTCGCCTGGTGGATCGCCATCACGCCCGGGCCCACCCCCGAGAGACGCTCGGCCACCTCGAGCGCCTCGTCGTACAGCGCGAGCGCGTCGCGCGTCGCGAACGCGCGAGCGGCCGCCTCCGCGGCGCGAACCAGGTGGACGAGCGCCCGTTCCCAGTCCTCGGCGGCCGTATAGTGGCGCGCCAGCACGCCGGCCACCTCGCCGAGGCGCTCGCCGTGGAGCGCTTCGAGCGCGGCCGCGATCCGCCGGTGGAGCGCCCGCCGCTCCGGCGCCGGGATCGAGGCGTACGCCACGTCGTGGGTGAGCGCGTGCTTGAACGCGTAGCTCACCTCGGGAAACAGCCGCTGCTCCTGGATGAGCTCGACCGCGCGCAGCTCGCGGAGCAGCGGGTCGGCCGACGCGCCGGGCTCGAGCACCTGATCCAGGAGCCGGCGCGTGAACTCCCGGCCGACGACGGCGGCCAGGCGGAGCAATCGCCGAGGGCCTTCGGCCAGCCGGTCGATCCGTGCGGTGACCACGTCCTGGACGGTGTCGGGGACGAGGGCGGCGGCGAGCGGGCGCGCCATCACGAGCCGCGAGCCCTCGCGGCTCACGACGCCCAACTCCTCGACCGAGCGCACCAGCTCCTCCACGAAGAACGGATTGCCTTCGGCCTTGGCCACGATCAGCGCCTCGAGCTCGGCCGGCAGCCGCTCGGCCCCGAGCAGGTCCGCCGCCATGCGCACGCTGTCGATGGTCGAGAGCGTCGCCAGAGCCAGGCGCGTGTGGAACGTGTGATCGCCGAACGGCGGCGTGTAGCCGGGCCGGTACGTGACGATGAGCAGCACGCGCTGACGGGCGAGGCTCTCGGCCAGGCGGGCCGTCCATTCCCCGGTGGCCGCGTCCACCCAGTGCGCGTCCTCCAGCACCACGACGTGCGGATGCGACTCGGCGGCTCGCGCGAGCATGCGGTGCGTCGCGTTGAAGATCTCGACGCGTCTGAGCTGCGGGTCCATGGCGGAAACCGCCGGGTCTCCCGGGTCGATGCCGAGCATGGCGCGCAGGAACGGCAGCGTCGGAGCCAGGCGCTCGTCGAGACGCCGCACGCGCCGCTCGAGCTTGTCGGCCATCACGTCGGCGCTGTCGCCGTCCTCGATCCGGCAGGCCTGCCGCAGCATCAGCACGACCGAATGCAGCGGCGTCGCGACACCGAACGGAGCGGCCGGCGCCTCGACCCACGCGGCAGCGTCTCCGAGCCGCCGGCGGAACTCCTGCAGGAGCCGTGACTTCCCGACGCCCGGCTCGCCGCCGATCATGACCACCTGCCCGGCGCCCGCCCGGGCCTGCTCGAAGCGCTCGGTGAGAAGACGGAGCTCGCGCTCGCGCCCGACGAAGCCCGCGCGCCCGGTCTCGCGCTCGGCGGTGCTCACGAGCCGATAGACCGCCTCGGCATCGGTGTCGAGATCCATTGGAGCCAGCTCGAAGCGGCGGCTCAGGGCGCCGGCAGCGCCGCCGCTGATGATCACCCCGCCCGGCTCGGCGCGGCTCGCCAGTGCCTCGAGCACGCTGGTCGCGGTGCGCATGCCTTCGGGTTCGAGGGTCACCTCACGATCCTCGCGCAGGGTCATCAGGCTCGCGGTGTGGACGGCGACGCTCACCTCGGGCCGGACTGGATCGTCGCGCCGGGCCCGCACCGCCAGCTGACGGATCGCGACGGCGGCGTGCACCGCGCGCCGCGCGGCGTCCTCGGCCGAGTCGATACCGAACACCACGAGCGCGCTCCCCGGCCTGACGCTCTCGACCCAGCCGCCGAAGCCTCGCGCCTTGTCGATGACGCTCTCGAGCGCGCGCGTGACCACGGGCGAATGCGCCTCGTCGGGCGCCGTGATGAGCGTGGCGTAGAGCAGGGTCAGCCGCCGGGATTCGCGCACCGGCTCGGCCGCGGAGGGCGGCGGGACGGGTTTGTCGGCGCGCGGCGAGGACCCTGGTGGGCGGCCACCGCGGCGACGCGCCGAGCCGGCATCGAGCGCGAGGCCGTGGCGGTCTAGCCGGTAGCGCAGCGTGTTGCGCGGGATCCCGAGGCGGGCCGCGGCGCGCGTGATGTTGCCGCCGCTCTCCTCGAGCGCGTCCAGCAAGTGCGCGCGCTCGACATCACGCATGGCGTCCTCGAGAACGGCGGGCGGGTCGGCCGGCGCCACGACCGATCGTGCCGGGGCCGGCGCAAGGCCGAGCGCGTCGGCGTTCACCGTCGCCGAATCGGTGAACAGGGCCGCGCGCTCCATCACGTTGGCTAGCTGGCGGACGTTACCGGGCCAGGCGAACGCCTGCAGCGCCCGGCACGCGTCGGGGGTCAGCGTCTTCGCCGGCAGGCCGTAGTCCTCGCACGACCGCGCCAGGAAGTGCTCGGCCAGCAGGACGACGTCCTCCCCGCGCTCGCGCAGCGGCGGAAGGCGAAGCGTCAGGACGGCGAGCCGGTGGTACAGGTCCTCGCGGAATCGCCGGGCCCGGATCGCCTCGTCGAGGTCCTCGCTGGTGGCCGCGATCACCCAGACGTCCACCGCCTCGCTCCGCGTGCTGCCGAGCCGCCGAACCTGCCGCTCCTCGATGACCTTCAGGAGCTTCGACTGGAGCGAGGCCGGCAAGAGCCCGATCTCGTCCAGGAAGATCGTGCCGGCATTGGCCGCCTGGAACAGCCCCGGCTTGGCCTGGCGTGCGCCCGTGAACGCGCCGCGCTCCCAGCCGAACAGCTCGGCTTCCAGGAGTGTCTCCGGGATGGCCGCGCAGTTGACGTCGACGAACGGCCCCCTGGCACGAACGCTCGCGCGATGAATCGTCGCCGCCACCAGGCCCTTGCCGGTTCCCGTCTCGCCGAGAATCAGAACCGGAGGCGAGCGCCGGGCGGCCTCCGCCTGCCGCCCGAGCACGCGGAGCATCTGCTCGCGCAGGGCCGCGATTCGTGGATTGCGGCCGAGAAGGCCGCTGAGGTCGGCGCTCACGGCGGGCATCTTAGCCTGAAATTTCACCTCGGGTAGAACGCCCGAACCGCCGAAAACCGACGGGGCTCGGACAGCGGTCCCCCAGTCGATCGGTTTCGTCAGTTCGCGGTAAGTGCGCGTCAGAGCGCGATTTGCGCGTGGCATCGCGGCTGCAATCAGATCGTCGGCATGCAGGACGGATTCGAATCAAATCACAAGGCGCGGCCAATCGCGCCGAAGGAGAACGAGCGATGAACACGCACGGCTACACCTACGAAGGAGCGCGGGAGGCCTCCGAGCGGGTCCACTGGAAGGTCGAGGACCTGATCGGCGGCGACAAGCACCTCGACTTCTCGAAGCCGTTCATGCCCGACTACTTCGCCCGGGCCGAGTCGCTGACCTTCCTCAGCCCGAGCGAGCGGCTCAAGCTGAACCAGATCCGCGGCCTCGGTTACCTCTACACATTCGGGCTGGTCGAGGAGTTCATCGTGCCATTCGTCCTCGACCACGCGCGGCCCATGCTACACGGCGACTCCGCCGAGGTGCGGGCACTGCTCGGGTTCGCCGCCGAGGAGGCCAAGCACATCGACCTCTTCCGCCGGTTCCGCGCCGATTTCGAGAGCGGATTCGGCACCCAGTGTCAGGTGATCGGCCCGCCCGACGCCGTGGCCAAGGCCATGCTCGGCCACTCGCCGCTTTCGGTGGCCCTGACCATCCTGCACATCGAGTGGATGACCCAGCGGCACTGGATCGAGAGCGTACGGGACAATCAGGATCTGGATCCGCAGTTCAAGAGCCTGCTCAAGCATCACTGGTTGGAGGAGTCGCAGCACGCGAAGCTCGACACGCTGCTGGTGGACGAGCTCAGCCGTAACCTCGACGCCCCGGCCATCGACTCCGCGGTGAGCGAGTACCTCGAGATCGGCGGCATGCTGGACGGGGCGCTCGCCCAGCAGGTGGAATTCGATGTGGACAACCTCGCCAGGGCCACCGGACGCAGCCTCAGCACCGCCGAGCGGCAAGCCTTCGTCCGCTCCCAGGTGCCGGGACAGCGCTGGACGTACCTCGGCTCCGGGATGACGCATCCGAAGTTCGTCGGCGCGCTCACCGACCTGAGCCCGGCCGCGGCCGAGCGTGTGGCGAAGGTCGCGGAAGCGCTCAGCTGACACCCGACAACCACGACAAGAGGAGAAAAGACGATGGCAACGATCACGAAGACGGGCAACAGGGTGAACGGCCTCGATCTCGAGGCGCTGGGCTCGGTGGTTCGCGAGATCGAGCGCGACGCGAAAAAGGGCATGGTCGCCTTCCGCGTCTCGACGGCGTGGCGGGGACAGACCAAGAGCCGCTCGACGGTCGAGTCGTACACGATCGGAGGCCAGGAGGTGCGCCGCCACTTCGAGATGGACGTGGACGAGCCCCACGAGCTGCTCGGCCAGAATTCGGCGCCCAACCCGCAGGAGATGCTGATGGCGGCGTTCAACGCGTGCATCACGGTCGGCTACGTGGCCGGCGCGGCGCTGAAGGGCATCACGCTGGAGAAGGTGGAGATCGAGACCGCCGGCGAGCTGGACCTGCGCGGCTTCCTCGGGATCGATCCCGGGGTGCGGCCGGGCTACGAGTCGATCCGCTACACCGTGCGGATCAAGGGCGACGGCACGCCCGAGCAGTACCGCGAGATTCACGAGATGGTGCTGAAGACCTCGCCGAACTATTACAACGTCTCGCGGCCCATCCGCGTCGACGCGACCCTCGAGGTACAGTAGCAGTAGCCGCAGCAGCAAGGCCCGGCCGGTGCTCTCCCCGGTGCACCGGCCGGGCGCTCCCCTGTTAGAATCCGCCTCGACGGCAGAGCCGTTGGCTACAGGAGGATTGCGCCATGAGCGGTCCGCTTCGCGTCGTGCATTACCTCAATCAGTTCTTCGGCGGCATCGGGGGCGAGGAGCAAGCAGACGTGGGCGTGACGGCGCGGGCCGGCTCGGTGGGCCCCGGCCGCCTCCTGGAAAAGGCGCTCGGCGACGACGCGCGCATCGAGGCCACGCTGATCGGCGGCGACAACTTCGTCAGCGAGCGCGCCGGGGAGGCTTCGCGCGCCATCGCGGCCGAGCTCGACCGGCTCCGGCCC
>DASRIY010000009.1:0-2670 GCA_035649755.1 Candidatus Methylomirabilota bacterium | reverse complement strand
AGCGTGCTCAACCATGTGCTCATGCACCAGACGGTCATCGGCCTCGAGGCGAAGAAGCAGCTCGAGAAGGCCGATGACGCCGCCGACATCGTGATCGGCTGCGCCGGCGGCGGCTCGAACTTCGCGGGTCTGTCGTTTCCGTTCGCGGCCGACAAGCTCACGGGGAAGAACAAGAAGACCCGGATCATCGCGGTCGAGCCGGCGGCCTGCCCCAGCCTCACCAAGGGCAAGTACGTTTACGACTTCGGCGACACCGTGGGCCTGACGCCGCTGGTGAAGATGCACACGCTCGGTCACACGTTCGTTCCGGCGCCGCTGCACGCGGGCGGGCTGCGCTACCACGGCATGGCGCCCCTCGTCTGCAAGCTCTACGACGAAGGCGTGATCGAGGCTGTCGCCGTGCCTCAGCTCGCCACCTTCGAGGCCGCGATGCAGTTTTCGCGTACCGAGGGCATCATCCCGGCGCCCGAGTCGGCGCACGCCGTGCGCGTGGCCATGGACGAGGCGCTTGGCTGCAAGCGCGACGGCAAGCGGCGGACGATCCTGTTCAACCTGTCGGGCCACGGCCACTTCGACCTCGGCGCCTACGAGGCCTACCTGGGCGGCCGGCTCCAGGACTACGAGTACCCGGCCGCGAAGGTCGACGAAGCGCTCGCGCAGGTGCCGAAGGTCAAGGCGTAGGAGGCGCGGCGGTCGCGCGGCCGCCGTTTCGAGTGAGCGCGCACACGATCCGCGTCCTGCGTCTCGGCGCCGGGCTCGTCCTTCTCACGTACCTGACCACGCATTACCTGAACCACGCGCTCGGCATCGTCTCGCTCGCCGCGATGGAGGGCGGCCGCGTCTGGTTTCTGTGGTTCTGGCGCCAGCCGCTCGTCTCGATCGTCCTCTACACCGCCCTGATCACGCACATCTGCCTGGGCCTGTGGGCCCTCTACCGGCGGCGCACGCTCAGGATGCCCGCGTGGGAAGCCACGCAGCTCGTCCTCGGCCTGACGATCCCGCCTATTCTCGCTGCCCACATCGTCGGCAACCGGCTCGCTCACGAGCTCTACGGCATCAACGACTCCTACGCCCGCGTGCTGCTGGTGTACTGGGTGAACAACCCGTGGCGCGGACAGCTGCAGACTGCGCTCCTGCTGATCGCGTGGATTCACGGCTGCATGGGCGTGCACTTCTGGCTCCGATTCCGGCCGGCGTACACGCAGGCGGCCGTCTGGCTCGTGGGCGTCGCGGTGGCGATCCCGGTCGTGGCGCTCGCCGGGTTCGTGCAGGGCGGTCTCGAGGTGATCGAGCTCTCGCGCACACCCGGGTGGGTCGCGACCGTTACCGCCAAGAATACTGCGGCCACGCGCAGTCACCTCGCCGCCGTCGCGGACGGTCTCACGGCGACCTACGGCGCGCTCCTCGCCCTGACCCTCGCGATGCGCGGCGTGCGGATCCTGTATCTCCGGCACTGGAACTCGGTCAGCATCACGTACCCGGGGGACCGCGTGGTGACGGTGCCCATCGGCTTCTCGGTCCTCGAGGCGAGCCGCTACGCCGATCTTCCGCACGCGTCGGTCTGCGGCGGTCGGGGACGATGCTCGACGTGTCGCGTCCGCATCGTGCGCGGGCTCGACGCGCTGCCGGTGGCGAGCGAGGCCGAGCGGCGCGTCCTGCGCCGTATCGGCGCGCCGCCGGACGTGCGACTGGCCTGCCAGCTCCGGCCGGCCCGCGAGACGACCGTCGTGCCGGTCCTGGCCGCCCGCGACGCGCTCACTCCCGAGCTCGAGCTCGAGCGCCAGGGCGTCGAGCAAGAGGTCGCCGTGCTCTTCGCCGATCTGCGGGGCTTCACGCGCATGGCCGAGCGTCGGCTGCCCTACGACGTGGTCTATCTCCTCAACCGCTACTTCGAGGTGATCGGCTCGGCGATCGCGCGCGCCGGCGGTATCGCCAACCAGTTCACCGGCGACGGCGCGATGGCGCTCTTCGGCGTGGAGCGAGGGCCGGAGAGCGGCTCCCGCGAGGCCCTGACCGCGGCTGTCGCGATGATCTCAGGGCTCGACGCGTTGAGCCGCGAGCTGAGCGGCGAGCTCGTCGAGCCTTTGCGCCTGGGCATCGGCATTCACGTCGGCCACGCCGTCGTGGGCCGCATGGGCTACGGCGACAACTCTTACTTCACCGCGGTCGGCGACACGGTCCACGTCGCCGCTCGCCTGGAACAAGCCACCAAGGACTTCGAATGCGAGCTGGTCGTCTCCGAAGCGGTGCTAACCCGCGCCGGCGTGGACCCGACCCCCTACCCCAGCCAGGAAATCGCCCTCCGCAACCGAGCCAGGCCGGTCGCCGTCCGCATCATCAAGCAGGTCGCAACGCTGTCCGCGCCCTAGTTCGCGCGCGCCGCGGGGCCAAGGGACGACGGGGTCAGCTGGAGAGAATTCGATCGTAGCGGCCGTAATCGCGAGCTGCGTCCATCATCCACTTGACGCAGTCAGGATTGGCCCGCGGCGGCAATTCACACGACGTCGACAGAACGAAGCGAGAGCGCTTGCCGACCGTGTCGATGCAGCGGCGCACCTCGGCTTCGACCTGGGCCTGGGTGGCGCGCTCGAAGATCGTCACGTCGACGTTGCCGATGGCCACCACGCCGCGCTGGTTGCCGAGCGTCACCAGCTTGTCGAGCTGGTCGAC
>DASRIY010000008.1:0-13404 GCA_035649755.1 Candidatus Methylomirabilota bacterium | reverse complement strand
CAGGGCGGCGGCGGCGTGCTCCGGCAGAAGATCGCGCTCCAGCAGGGGATCCCGATCGAGAAGGCCCGCGAGATCGTGCGGCTCATCAAGGATTCGAAGGTGAGGGTGCAGGCCTCGATTCAGGAGGACCAGGTCCGCGTGACCGGCAAGAACCGCGACGATCTGCAGAAGATCATCGCGATGCTGCGCGACAAGGACCTCGGCATCGCGCTCCAGTTCACGAATTACCGCAGCGTCTAGCCCACCGCGCTTCTCCGGTATACTGCCTTCGGCATGAAGGTCCACCTGACGACTCTCGGCTGCCCGAAGAACCAGGTCGATTCCGAGCTCATGCTCGGCATGCTGACCGAGGCCGGGTTTCCGCTCGCGACGGTCCCGGAAGACGCCGAGTGCCTCATCGTCAACACGTGCGCCTTCATCGATCGGGCCCGCGAGGAGTCGATCAACACGATCCTCGAGCTGGCCAAGCTGAAGGAGCGCGGCTCGTGCCGCGCGCTCATCGTCACCGGCTGCCTCACCCAGCGCTACGGCGGCGACATTCTCCGCGAGATGCCCGAGGTCGACGGGATCCTCGGCACCTCGAATCTCTCGCGGATCGTCGACCTGGTCCGGCAGGCCGCCGGCCGCCACGACTGGGCCACCTCGGCGCCGCCGGGTTATCTCTACGACGCGACCACGCCGCGCCTCTTGACGAGCCGGGTCCCCTACGCCTACGTGAAGATCGCCGAAGGATGCGACATGGGCTGCACCTTCTGCGCGATTCCGCAGTTCCGGGGCCGTCACCGGAGCCGGCCGCTGGCCGACGTGGTCAAGGAGGTCGAGGGGCTGGCGGCGCGGGGCGTGCAAGAAGCCATCCTCGTCTCGCAGGACACGCTCGCTTACGGGCGCGATCTGCCGGGCAACGGCGACATCGGCGACCTCCTCTTGGCGCTCGGCGAGACGCGCATGCCCTGGATCCGTCCGATGTACCTGCATCCGACCCACGTCAACGAGGCGCTCATCGAGCGCTGGGCGCGCGCCCGGGTGGTGCCGTACCTCGACATCCCCGTGCAGCACGGCGACGACGGCGTGTTGCGCGCCATGCGCCGGGCGGTGACGGCCAAGCGCATGAAGAGCATCGTTCGCGCTTTCCGTGAGGCCATTCCCGGCCTCACCGTCCGGACGACGGTCCTGGTCGGCTTCCCGGGGGAATCGGACGGCGCGTTCGAGAATCTCCTGGAGTTTCTCGACGACGTCCGCTTCGATCGTCTCGGCGTGTTCACCTACTCGGCGGAGGAGGGTACGCCGTCGCCCGCGTATAAAGACCAGGTCGCGCCGGAGACCGCGGCCGAGCGGGCGTCGATCGTGCAGGCGCAGCAGGACCGTCTCGCCTGGGAGAGGAATGCCGCGCTCGCCGGCACGGTGGTGGACGTTCTGATCGACGGCCCCAGTGAGGACCCGGCCTTTGCCTGGGAGGGTAGAACCGCGGGGCAGGCGCCCGAGATCGACGGCGTCGTGTACCTGCGCGATCGCGGTCTCACACCCGGCCGGTTCTCCCGCATTCGCATCGTCGAGGTGGAGGGATACGAGCTCGTCGGCGAGCGCCCCTAGCTCTCGGCGCGCGGCAGCCGACTACGCGGCGCTCGTCGTCGCGACCGCGTGCGGGGCGGGGTACTCACCGTGGGCGCCGGGAACAGTCGGCAGCGCCCTGGCGCTCCTCATCATCTGGGCCGTTCCCTTCTCGCGCGCGGGATTGCTGGTCTTCTTCGTGGCGGTCACGCTCGCCGGCACGTGGGCGGCTCACCGCGCCGAGCGCCAGCTCGGCGTCAAGGACCCCGGCGTTATCGTCATCGACGAGGTCGCCGGCATGACGCTCTCGGTCCTGCCATTTCCGCCGACGCTCCCCGTGCTGCTCGCGGGCTTCGTCCTGTTCAGGCTGTTCGACATCGTCAAGCCGTTCCCGGCCGGGGCCAGTCAGCGCGCCACCGGTGGCATCGGGGTCATGGTCGACGACCTGATCGCAGGGCTGTACGCGCTCGTCTTGATCGCCGTCGGCCGCGCCACCCTGGGCTGGCCATGACGGCCACGGCCCACCTCGTGACGGTCGGCGCGATGCCGGGTGCCGGAGCGGACGGCGCGGCGGTCGCCGACGCGCTCGCCGCCGAGGCGATCACGCTCGCCAGCCGCGTCTTCATCGAGGACGACGAGGCGGCGCTGGAACGGGCGCTCGGACACGACGACGCGCTGACGGTCGTGCTCGCCGGTGGCGGCGGCTCGGCCGGCGACAGCGTGCGCCGCGTCCTCGCGCGGGCGACCGGGACGCGGCTCGTGCTGAACGAGCGCGTTCTGGCCGCGCTCCAGGAGCGCTACCGGCGTGTCGATCGGCCGCTGCCCCGGCGGGCGGAACGCCTGGCCCTCCTGCCGCAGGGCGCGACGGTGTGGGTCGCCGACGACGGCGAATCCGGCTGGGCGCTCGTGACCGGCTCGCGCGCCTTTGCGGTGCTCGCGCGCGACGCGGGCGTGCGCGCGATGATCGAGCAGCACCTGACGCCCTTCGCGCGGGGGTGGGCGAGCGGGCGCGCGACCACGCTCGTGCGCACGCTGCGGACCGCCGGCATCGGTCTCGCCGACGTGGAGGATCGGCTCGCCGACTGGCTGGGCCCTGACGGTGAGGTGACCGTGTCGACCATTCCCGCCGATGGCGAGGTCTGGGTGAGGCTGCGAGCGCGGGCGTCCACGCCGGCGGAAGCCGCCCGGAGCGCGGCGAAGGCCGAAGCCGCGATCGCGTCGGTTCTCGGCGAGGACTGCTACGGCCGCGACGGCGAGACCCTGGAGCAGGTCGTGGCGCTCCTGCTCATCGAGCGCAAGCTGACGCTGGCCGTGGCCGAGTCGTGCACGGGCGGGCTCCTGAGCCAGCGTCTGACCAGCGTGCCGGGCTCCTCGGCGTACTTCGAGCGCGGCGTGCTGGCGTACTCGGATCGCGCGAAGCGAGACCTGCTCGATGTTCCTCCGGCGGTCCTGCGGGCGTCCAACGGCGTCAGCGCCGAGTGCGCCGAGGCGATGGCGCGCGGGGTCGTCGCGCACTCAGGCGCGCCGTGCGCTCTCGCCATCGCGGGGATCGCCGGTCCCGGCGGAGGCACGCCGACACGCCCCGTGGGGACGATCTACGTCAGCGTCGTCGTCAATGGTGAGGCCCTCACGCGCCGCTTTCAGTTCGCGGGTGAGCGGGCCTCGGTGAACTGGCAGGCGACCCAGGCGGCCCTCGACCTCTTGCGGCGGGGCTTGGGGACGCGGTCGTGAGACGATCGATCCTCGTCCTGATCCTCGCGGTCGCCGCCTGCTCGACGTCGGTCACGCCGCTGCAGCGGGGGGTCGCGCTCTCGCAGCGCGGCCAGGACGCCGCCGCCCTGGCGGCTTTCGACGAGGCCATTCGCCAGTCGCCAGAATCGGCTGCCGCGTACGCCCACCGCGGCGTGGTCCGGGCCCGGCTGGGCGACGTGGACGGCGCGATCGCCGATTACGACAGGGCGCATAAGCTCGGGGCGCCGGCGGACGAGGTCCTGTTCAACCGGTGTCAGGCGCTCATCTCGAAGCGCGACTATCAGGGGGCGATCGCGGACTGCACGGCTGTTCTCGCCGAGAACCCGAGCCACGCCGGCGCCTTGTTCGCCCGCGGCAACGCGCGCTGGCTCGCCGGCGATGCGGACCAGGCCCGCGCCGACTGGGTGCGGGCGATCGAGATCGAGCCTGATTCGCGCCAGAAGGCGCGGATGCTCACCGCGATCGACTCGCTGCCTCCCCTCACAGCGGCGCGGCCGCCGGCGGCCTCGGGCGCGCCGGAAGCCGCCGCCGAGCCTGTGCTGCGGCCCCTCGATTCGCGGGCACTCGCGGCCCGCGGCCTGGAACGGGAGCTCAAGGGCGACCGGCTGGGGGCGATCGCCGACTTCCGAGCCGCGCTCGCGGGCGAGACCGATCCCGAGCAGCAGCAGGGGCTCCGCAACCTCCTGCAGCTTCTGAGGACTCCATAGGCTCGATCCGCGCGTTCGTCGCGATCCTGCTGGACGACGCCGTCCGGGGAAAGCTCGGCGCGGCGATCGACGATCTGAAACCGACGGCGCGCGACGTGTCCTGGGTGGCGACGGCGAACCTTCATCTCACGGTGAAGTTCCTTGGCGCGGTCGCCGAGGATCGTATCGAGGCCGTCGCCGGCGCGCTCACGGGCGCGATCGCGGGCGTCGGCGTGTTCGACGCTCAGGTCGAGGGCCTCAGCGCCTTTCCCTCGGCGACGCGCCCGCGCGTTGTCTGGGCGGGCGTGACCGCGGAAGCCGGAACGATGGGCGATCTTGCCGGCCGCGTCGATGACGCGCTGGCGGCGCTCGGCTTCACCCGCGAAGCCCGGCCATTTTCCCCACACATCACGCTGGGCCGGGTCCGGCTGCCCGGGCGCACCCCGGCGCTCACCCAGGCCCTCCGCGGCGCCGCGGGCCGCGGTTTCGGTCGCCTCCCGGTGGCGCGCGTCTCGCTGATGCGGAGCGAGCTCTCGCCGCGGGGCGCCCGGTACACCGAGCTCGCCGCGGCGAGCCTCGGCGAGGCCGGAGGAGGTGGCGTCTAAATGCCCGGACATTGACGCCTTTGCGGGGGCACACCTAGAATGGCCGAAAGCGATAACGTAACGTGCAGCGAGCGTGCGAGGATGAAGGAGATGCGCATGGCTGAGGCGAAAAGCGAGCGGCGACAGGCGTTAGAGCTGGCGATCTCGCAGATCGAGCGGCAGTTTGGCAAGGGGTCGGTCATGCGCCTCGGCGCTGGCGGCCCGCTCGAGGAGATCGCCGTCATCCCCACCGGAGCCATCTCGCTCGACGTGGCGCTGGGGATCGGGGGCCTGCCGCGAGGCCGCATCACCGAGATCTACGGGCCGGAGTCCTCGGGCAAGACCACGCTGGCCCTGCACGCGGTGGCCGAGGCCCAGCGCCTGGGCGGGATCGCCGCGTTCATCGATGCCGAGCACGCCCTCGACCCGATCTACGCGCGGAAGCTCGGCGTCAACATCGACGAGCTGCTCATCTCGCAGCCGGACACCGGCGAGCAGGCGCTCGAGATCACCGAGACGCTCGTGCGCTCCAACGCGGTCGACGTGATCGTCATCGATTCGGTGGCGGCGCTCGTGCCGCGCGCGGAGCTCGACGGCGACATGGGCGACTCGCTGCCGGGGCTGCAGGCGCGCCTCATGTCGCAGGCGCTCCGCAAGCTGACCGCCGCTATCTCGCGCTCGGGCGCGGTCGTCATCTTCATCAACCAGATCCGCGAGAAGATCGGCGTCATGTTCGGCAACCCCGAGACGACCACCGGCGGGCGCGCCCTGAAGTTCTACGCCTCCGTGCGGCTTGACATCCGCCGGCAGGACGCCATCAAGCAGGGCACCGAGTCGCTGGGCGTCCGGACCAAGGTCAAGGTGGTCAAGAACAAGCTCGCGCCGCCCTTCCGGGAGGCGGAGTTCGACGTGCTCTACGGTGAAGGCATTTCCAAGGCGGGCAGCGTGCTGGACGCTGGCGTCGATCACGGCCTCATCGAGAAGTCCGGGACCTGGTACACGTTCAAGAGCGAGCGCATCGGGCAGGGACGCGAGAACGCCAAGAAGTGGCTCCTGGAGAACGGCGCCACCCTCGCGGACCTCGAAGCGAAGCTGCGCGACGTCCTCGGGCTTCGGCAGGCCGTTTCGATCAAATAGGAGCGGTTCATGGCGATGGAATTCGACAAGCTCCTGGTCACCGGCGTCGAGCGCGGCGCCTCTGACCTTCACCTCAAGGCGAACTCGCCGGTGGTCCTCCGCATTCACGGGCGCCTGGTGCCCCAGGGGGATCTCGGCGTGATCACCAACGAGGACATGGACGCGATCGCCCGCCGCTGTCTCACCGAGCGCATGTATACCCAGCTGAAGGACGGGCGCGAGGTCGACTCCGCATACTCGGTGCCGAACTTCGGTCGATTCCGCGTGAACATGTTCCTGGCGCTCGGCGCCGTGCGCGCCGTGCTCCGTTCCATCCCCTCCAAGAAGCCGAAGTTCGAGGAGCTCGGGCTGCCCGAGGTGCTCGAGCAGCTCTCCATGGAACGCCGCGGGCTGGTGCTGGTCACCGGCATCACCGGCTCCGGCAAATCGACGTCGCTGGCGGCGATGATCGACTACATCAACCGCACCCGGAACGATCACATCATCACGATCGAGGATCCGATCGAGTTCACCCACGACGACATCGGCTGCGTGGTCAGCCAGCGCGAGATCGGCCACGACTCGCCGAGCTTCGCCACCGCGCTGCGCGCCGCGCTCCGCGAAGACCCCGACGTCATTCTGGTCGGTGAGATGCGCGACCCGGAGACCATGTCGGTCGCGCTGCACGCCGCGGAGACGGGCCACCTGGTCTTCTCCACGCTCCACACACTCAACTCCAGCGAGACCGTGAACCGGATCATCGGCACCTTCCCGCCCCACCAGGAGCAGCAGATCCGCGACCAGCTGGCAGCGGTCATCGTCGGCATCGTCTCGCAGCGGCTCATCCCGAAGATCGGTGGCGAGGGGCGCATCCCGGCCGTCGAGGTGCTCGTGGGTACGGGCGCCATCAAAGACTGCATCCGGGACGCGAAGCGGACGCCGGAGATCCCGGCGTTCATCGCCCAGGGCCAGTCGCAGTACGGCATGCAGACCTTCGACCAGTGCCTGCTGAAGCTCTACCGGGACGGCACCATCTCGTACGAGACCGCCCGAGAAGCGGCGACCAACGCCGACGACTTCGACCTCAAGGTGCGCGGCATCTTCTCGACCGGCGAGCAGTCGTTCGAGCAGCGGACCAACGAGCGAGCGCCGGCGCCCGTCTCCGCGGCCGGCAGCTCCTTCTTCAAGCGCTCCTGACGGCCCCGCGCGGTCCGCGCCGAGCTCTCGACGCGCGGACCGCACGGCTGGTCGCCGCAGACCTCCTCTCCCGCCGCCCCTGGACGACCCGCGAGCTGGAGCGGCGCCTGCGCCGCCGCGGGGCGCCCGCCGACGTGGCGGGCGAAGTGCTCGCCGATCTGGTCGCCCGCGGCTATCTCGACGACGCCGCGTTCGCCGGCCACTGGGTGGCCACGCGGGCGTCGCGCGGCTACGGCCCCGCGCGCCTGCGCGCCGAGCTTCGCGCGCGCGGGGTCGCCACGCCCCTGATCGACGCGGCGCTGGCCCGCGACGACGCCGACGCGCTCGAGCGGGCGCGCGCCGTCGCCCGCCGGCGCCTGCCCGCGCTGCGCCGCGCCGATCCCGCGCGCGCCGCGCCGCGTCTGCGCGACCATCTGCTTCGCCGCGGCCATGCGGCGTCGATCGTCGCGCGCGTCGTGCGTGAATGCCTCGGCGCCGGCCTCGACGACTGAGAGGCCGGTGATACAATTGGGCTCCCTATGACGGGCAGCGAGCTTCGAGAGAAATTTCTGAAGTATTTCGAGGACAACGGCCACACGCGCGTGCGCTCGTCGTCGCTCGTGCCCGGCGACGACCCGACGCTCCTGTTCACCAACGCCGGCATGGTCCAGTTCAAGTCCGTGTTTCTCGGCGCCGAGCGGCGCCCCTACGTCCGGGCCACCTCGAGCCAGAAGTGCGTGCGGGCCGGCGGCAAGCACAACGATCTCGAAAATGTCGGCCACACCGCGCGCCATCACACGTTCTTCGAGATGCTCGGCAACTTCTCGTTCGGCGACTACTTCAAGGCGGACGCGATCGCCTTCGCGTGGGAGTTCGTCACGCGCGACCTGGGCCTCGACGAGCGGCGGCTCAAGGCGACGGTGTACACCGACGACGACGACGCGTTCGGCCTCTGGAAGCGCGTGGCCGGCATGACGGACGAGCGCATCCTGCGCCTGGGCGAGAAGGACAACTTCTGGGCGATGGGCGACACCGGCCCCTGCGGCCCGTGCTCGGAGCTGCACTTCCATCAGGGCGACCACATCGCCTGCGCCGAGGCCGCCGCGGGCCACCCGTGCCTCGGGCCCGAGTGCGAGTGCGACCGCTGGCTCGAGGTGTGGAACCTGGTCTTCATGCAGTACAACCGGGACGCGAGCGGCACGCTCACGCCCTTGCCGCGGCCGTCGATCGACACCGGCATGGGGCTCGAGCGCATCGCGGCGGTCGTCCAGGGCAAGCAATCGAACTGGGACACCGACCTGTTCGTGCACGTGTTCGGGCAGATCGAGAAGCTCGCGGGCAAGACGTACGCGGCGAGCGCCGAGACCGACCGGGTCTCGATGCGCGTCATCGCCGATCACGCGCGCACGACCGCGTTCCTCATCGCCGACGGCGTCCTGCCCTCGAACGAATGGCGCGGCTACGTCCTGCGGCGCATCATGCGGCGGGCGATGCGCCACGCCCGCAAGCTCGGCATCGCCGGCGCGTTCTTCTGGCAGGCGATCGAGGGTGTGGTCGCCGACATGGGCGACGCCTACCCCGAGCTCCGGAGCGAGGGCGAGCGCATCCGTCGCGCGGTCGGCGAGGAAGAAGAGCGGTTCGCCGCGGTCCTGGACGCCGGCATGGACCGGATCGACGAGTACGCGAAGGCGCAGGGTGCCGGGCGCCAGCGCGCGATCGACGGGCGCTTCCTGTTCACCCTGTACGACACGTTCGGGTTTCCGCGCGACCTGGCCGAGGACGAGTTGCACGACCGCGGCTGGGTGTCGACGCCCGCGACCGAGTCGGCGTGGGAGCACGAGATGGAGGCCCAGCGCGAGCGCGCCCGGGCCGGCGCGTCCTTCGCGGCCGGCGACGGCGCCGACGGCGGCGCGTTCTTCGCCACCATTCCACAGACGTTCGGCGCCCAGACGTTTCTCGGCTACGAGCACATGGCGGCGCCGGCGAGGGTCTGGGCGATCGTGCGCGAGGGTGACTTCGCGCGCGAGCGCGAGGCACGCCAGGGCCAGACCGTCGAGATGGTCCTCGATCGGACGCCGGGCTACGCCGAGTCGGGCGGCCAGATGGGCGACACCGGAACGATCGTCGGGCGCGCCGGGCGCGGTGAGATCCTCGACACGTTCTATCGCGGGCCCAAAGTGATCGTGCACCGCGTCCGGGTCACCGAGGGTGCCGTGCGCGAGGACGACGAGGTGGCCGTCACGGTCGATTCGCCGCGCCGCCAGGGGCTGCGCCAGCACCACACCGGCACGCACCTGCTCCACGCGGCGTTGCGCAAGGTGCTCGGCACGCACGTGACGCAGGCCGGGTCGCTGGTGGCCCCCGATCATCTGCGCTTCGACTTCTCGCACGGCACCCAGGTGAACGACCGCGAGATCGGCCGCATCGAGGACCTGGTCAACGAGCAGGTGCAGGCCGACACGCCTGTCGTGCCGAACGAGATGAACCTGGACGAGGCCCTCAAGACCGGCGCGATGGCGCTCTTCGGCGAGAAGTACGGCGACCGCGTGCGCGTGATCAAGATCGGCGACTTCTCGACCGAGCTGTGCGGCGGCACGCATCTGGGCCGCACCGGCGAGATCGGCCTGCTCAAGGTCACGACCGAGGGCGCGGTCGCCTCGGGCGTCCGGCGCGTCGAGGCCGTCGCGGGGCCGGCCGCACTCGAGAGCGTCGCGCGCACCGAGTCGGCGCTCCGCGAGGCGGCCGACATCCTGAAGATCGGGCCCCTCGAGGTTCCGGCACGCCTGCAGAAGCTGATCGATGAGCAGCGGACGCTCGAGAAGCAGCTCCGGGAGCTCGAGGCGCGGCTGGCGCGCTCGCGCGCCGAGGACCTGGTCGCGTCGGCCCGACAGGTCAACGGGGTCGCGGTGATCGCCGGGCGCATCGACGGGCTGGACGCCGACGGGCTCCGCTCGGTGGCCGACACCCTGCGCACCCGGCTCGGCTCGGGGGTGGTGTGCGTGGGGAGCGTCCTCGACGGGAAGGTCAACCTGATCGCCGCCGTCACGAAGGACCTCACCGCCCGGTTTCCGGCTGGCAAGCTCATCCAGGAGGTTGCCAAAGCCGTGGGCGGCGGCGGGGGGGGTCGTCCGGACCTCGCCCAGGCGGGCGGCAAGGATCCGGCCCGTCTTGACGCGGCTTTAGAGCTTGCCTACGCGTTCGTCGCCCGCGCCGCCGGGTGACGGAGCGGGCCCTGGCCTGGGGTAGGGCAATGAGTCTGGGGTAAGATAATGGGTAATGGCCCTGGGACGGATCCTGGTCGTCGATGACGAAGCCCCGGTCCGTGAGGTCCTGACGGAGTACTTCTCCACCGAGGGGTATGCCGTCGAGGCCGCGACGAGCGGGCTCGAGGCGCTCAGCGCCGTGAGCGGCGGGCGGGCCGATCTGGTCCTTCTGGACGTGCGCATGCCCGGCCTCGACGGCGTCCAGGTTCTGCGCCGCATTCGCGAGATGAGCACAACCCTCCCCGTCATCATGGTCACCGCCAACGAGGACGTCACCCTCGCCCGCGAGACCTTGACGCTCGGCGCGTTCGACTACGTGGCCAAGCCGTTCGACTTCGACTATCTCGATCGCGCCGTGGCCGCGGGCCTAGCGCGTGTGGCCGACACGGCCCACGCGGCGCCCGCTCCGGGCGACGACTCCTGGAAGCGTCTGCCGCACACGGTCTTTCGCGTCACGCGCGCCATGAGCCAGACGGCACGAGCGTCCACCGGTGAGCGGCTGGAGGCCGCGGCCCTCGCCGCGGCGCGCGGTGCCGCGACGGGCCGGGAGGCGGTCGCCGGCGAGCACCTCGCCGAAGTCACGCTACTGCTCGACCTCGCCGCCGAGCTCGGAGACCTCCCGGCCGCAGACCGGGCGCACGTGGAGTCCGCGATTGAAGCGGCGCGCCGGTCGCTCCCCGCGCGGCACTAGCGCGCGGCGCCGGGCCAGCGCCCGGCCGACCGTCCAGCCCCACGTCAGGATCCTCCACACCGTCGCGGAGGCCGTGAGCCGTACCCTCGACGTCGACGAGGTCGTGCGGACCGCCGTCGAGGCGCTCACCGGCGTCACCGGCCACGAGATCTCGAGCCTGCATTTGCTCTCTGAGGACGGCACGACGCTCGAGCTGCGCGGCGAGCGTGGCATGTCGCCGCGGCTGCGCGAGGTGAATCGATCGCTGCCGGTCGGCGAGGGGCTCATCGGCCACGTCGCCACGTCCGGCAAGACGGTGCGGATCGACCGGAACTACGAGGACCCCAACGTCTTGCCGAGCGCCAGGGCTGCGGTTCGGCGCGAGCAAATCAACGGCTTCGTCTGCGTGCCGATCCACAGCCGGGGCCGGGTCCTCGGCACCCTGTCGCTCGGCCGCAAGACTCCCGACCCGTTCGACCGGCAGGAGCTCGCCCTGCTCGAGGCGGCCGCCGACCAGATCGGCGTCGCGCTCGACAACGCGCGGCTCTATTCCGAGCTTTTGCGCGAGCGCGACGCGATCAAGCTCGCGCACGCGCAGCGCATCCGCGCCGAGACCCAGCTGATTCACGCCGAGAAGCTCTCGGCGGTCGGCGAGCTCGCCTCGGGCGTGGCGCACGAGATCAACAATCCACTCACGACGATCCTCGGCCTGACGCATCTCTTGCTGACGCATCCCGAGACGACCTCGCACGTGCGCGACCGGCTCGGCGTCGTCGCCGAGGAAGCCGGCCGCGCGGCGCGCATCGTCCAGAACTTGCTGCTGTTCGCCCGGCACTACACGCCGGAGCGTCGCCCATGCTCGCTCGCCGATCAGGCGCGGCGGGTACTGGAGCTGATCGGATACCAGCTCCAGCAGGACAATATCCGCGTGGTCACCGACTTCGCGGCGTGCCCGTTCGTGTGGGCGGACGAGAATCAGCTCCAGCAGGTGCTGCTCAACCTGGTGCAGAACGCACACCAGGCGATGGCCAAGCATCCGGCCAACCGCGTGCTGACGGTGCGGGTGTGGCCGTCGGATCGCCACGCGTACGTCGAGGTGCGCGACTCCGGACCCGGCCTCGCGGCGGAGGTCCTGCCGCGGGTCTTCGACCCGTTCTTCACCACCAAGCCGCCGGGTGAGGGAAGCGGCCTCGGGCTGTCCGTCTCGTACGGGATCATCACCGAGCTCGGCGGCTCGCTCCGCGCCGAGAACGCCGCCGACGGCGGCGCCGCGTTCGTCGTCGAGCTGCCGCTCGGGGAGCCCAGCGCCTGATCGTCTGGTCGGCCCGCGCGCTGCTCCTGGTGCTCCTGGCGACCGGCTGCTCGAGCGTCGGCGCCCCGGTGGCGGGCGCTCCTGCCCATCATCGAGAGCACGGGTTCGCGAATGTGGATCAGGCGCAGGCCCACGCCGGCGGGTGGACGCGCGTGAGCTTCTTCATCTCGCGCATGTGGGGCGCCACTTTCTCGCCGCGGATGGCGAATCTGCCGCGGGTCGCCAGCGACCTCGACACCATCCGCGCCAATCGCGGCGCCGTCACCGTGACGTGGGTCGGCCACGCGACCCTCCTGATCCAGCTCGATGGGGTGAACATCCTCACCGACCCTCACTGGTCCGATCGCGCGAGCCCCGTCTCGTTCGCCGGCCCGCGCCGGGTGTCGGCGCCCGGCATGCGCTTCGAGGATCTGCCCCCGATCCACCTCGTCGTGATCTCGCACGATCACTACGACCACCTGGACGTCGCCACCTTGAAGCGGCTCGCCGCCGAGCATCGTCCACGCTTTCTGGTCCCGCTCGGCCTCAAGGCGTGGTTCGCGGATATCGGGATCACCGACGTCGAGGAGCTCGACTGGTGGGGCCGGCGTGTTGAGCGCGGGCTCAGCTTCACCTGCGTTCCGGCCCAGCACTTCTCCGGGCGCACGCTATGGGACCGCAACCTCCGCCTCTGGAGCGGCTGGGTCATCGCCGGACAGACCAAGCGGCTCTACTTCGCCGGGGACACCGCATACTTCGGCGGGTTCAAGGAGATCGGCGAGCGCCTGGGCCCGTTCGATCTGGCGGCGATGCCGATCGGCGCCTATGTGCCGGCGGTCATCATGCAGGCGAGCCACACGACGCCGGAGGAGGCGCTCCGAGGCTTCACCGACGCGCGTGGTCAACGCTTCGTCGCCATCCACTGGGGCACGTTCGACCTCGCCGAAGAACCACTCGAGGAACCGCCCCAGCGCCTTCTCGCCGAGGCTCGCCGTTTAGGCCTCAACCTCGACGACATCTGGGTTCTGAAGCACGGCGAAACTCGCTCCTGGTAGAGGCGGCGGGGCTGGGGCGGGGCGGCGTGCGGCAGGGGTCGAGACGACCACGCGGCACGCGTTCGCTGCTCGGCAGCGGCTGGGCTCCATCCCGGCGCGTGACTTCCGCCGCCGCTCTTCGGGAACGGGTCCCTTCGACCCCTGCCGCACGCCGCCCCACCCCGGCCCCGCCGACTCCGCTGAGCGGGTCCGCCGTAGTCGAGCCCTTCTGCTGACTCCGGCAGCCGGAGTGCCGGGTTGGCGCGGGCCCCTCCGGTGGGCGT
>DASRIY010000007.1:0-3511 GCA_035649755.1 Candidatus Methylomirabilota bacterium | reverse complement strand
GCTCACGGCGTCGACGTGAACGAGGCGGTCGGCACACTCCGGGCCCGGCTCGTCCGCATTCCAAACGTGCTGGCCCAGCCGGCGCCCGATGTGGAGATTCTCCAGTTCAACCCGTCCGGGCCGGTCCTGGCCGTGCGGCCGTATTGCGACAACGCGCACTACTGGCAGGTCTATTTCGATACCAACCGGATCATCCGCGAGGCGTTTGCCACCGCCAAATATCCAGTGCCCGAGCAGCACTTCCGAGTGCAGAGCCAGGCGAACTGACCTACTGCTGGCCGAGGTATGCTTCGCGGATTCGCGCGTCCCGCGCGAGGACCGCGGGCGTGCCCTCGGCCACGATGCGTCCCTGCTCGAGGACGTAGGCGCGGGCGGCGATGGCGAAGGCCTGGACGATGTTCTGCTCGACCAGGAGCACGGCGACGCCGTCGGCGTGGATGCCCGCGATCACCTCGAACACCTGATCGACGACGTGCGGCGCCAGGCCGAGTGACGGCTCGTCGAGGAGCAGGAGCCGCGGCATCGCCATGAGCGCCCGCCCGATCGCTACCATCTGCTGCTGCCCCCCCGAGAGCGAGCCGGCGAGCTGCTGCCGGCGCTCGCGCAAGAGCGGGAAGGTCGCATAGACGCGCTCGAGGCTCCGCGCGCGGAGCTTTCGAGCCGGCGGGGCGTAGCAGCCGATCTCGAGATTCTCTTCGACCGTCATGGCCGGAAAGAGACGCCGCCCCTCCGGAACGAGCGCGATGCCGAGACGGCAGAGGTTATGGGGCGCGACCGCGGCGAGATCGTGTCCGTCGAGGTGCATCGAGCCCGACCTGATCGGCAAGAGGCCGGCGACGGCGTCGATGAGCGTGGTCTTGCCGGCGCCGTTGGGCCCGACCACCGTGACCAGCTCGCGGTCACCGACCCGCAGCGACACGTCCCAGACCGCCACCGCGTCGCCGTGCGCGACCTCGAGGCGCTCGATCTCAAGCATAGGTCTTTCCCAGATACGCGCGGACGACGTCGGGATCGCGCATGACCTGCCGCGGAAGACCCTCGGCGATGACCTGGCCGCCGTTCAGGACGACGACGCGATCGGCCAGGTCGAGCACCGCCCGCATGATGTGCTCGACGAAGATGACGGTCGTCCCGCGGTCGCGGATCTTGCGCACGAGCTGCAGTGCGTCGGTCATCTGCGCGGGCGTGAGCCCCGAGAGCACCTCGTCGAGCAGGACCAGGCGGGGCTCGGAGGCGAGCGCGCGGGCGAGATCGAGAAACTTTCGCTCGAGGAGGTTCAGCTCGTCCGGCAGCGCGTCGGCCCTGGCGGCGAGGCCCGTGAAGGCGAGCCAGGAGCGTGCCGCGCTCTGTCCGGCCGCCCGGCCGAGACCGCCGCCGAACATCGCCGCCAGCGCGACGTTGTCGAGGACGCTCAGCCGGCGAAACGAGCGGGGGATCTGATAGGTCCGGGCCAGACCGAGACCCGCGATGCGATGAGCCCGCACGCGCGCGATGTCGTGACCGTCGAGCGCGATTCGCCCACCGTCGCTCCGATAGTAGCCGCTCACCACGTTGATCAGCGTCGACTTGCCCGATCCGTTCGGTCCGATGAGGCCGAGGATCTCGCCCGCGCGGACCTCGAGCGTCACGCCGGCGAGGGCCTGGAGACCGCGGAACGCCTTCTTCACATCGGTACAGACGAGTAGCGGGGCGGTTGCCGGCGCGGCGACGGCTTCCCGCGGGCCGTCCCCCGCGGCGCGCGTCGAGGCATCGGACGGCATGGCGGCCGCCCGGCGCCCCCGGCGGCGCAGCCCGCCCGCGACCCCGTCGGGCAGGAACACGATGACGGCGATCAGGATCGCGCCGATCAGCGCGCGGTTCAGGATCGCGCTCTCGCCGCCGGTGAGGGACTGGGTGAGCGAGGTGACGATGACCGCGCCGATGGCCGGACCGTACCAGAAGCGCGTGCCGCCGAGCGCCGCCATCATGATCGCATCGACCGCGAGGCCCACCGAGAATGTCTCGGCGACCGTCACGTACGTCACGAACATCGCGTGAATCCCGCCGATCAGCCCGGCGATGAAGCAGCTCAGCGCGAAGGCGACCAGCTTGTAGCGATACGTCGGCACGCCGAGCACCTCGGCCACGTCCTCGTCGTCACGGATCGCGAAGAGTCCCATGCCCCAGCGCGAGCGAAAGATGGTCAGCGCCGCCACGACGGACAGGAGCGCGACCAGCAGCGACAGGTGATAGAGCGTCGTCGCCGGCGCGCCGAAGAGCGTCGGGATGGGCACCGCCGCCAGGAACACGCCGGGGCCGCCGTCGATCTTCGTGTTCAGTGCGATCGTCGACAGCACGAACGTGATGGCGAGCGTCAAGAGACCGAAGAGCTCGCCCCGCACGCCGCGCACGCGAAACACCACCGCGGCGATGCCGGTGCCCAGCAGCGCGGCGACGAGCCCGGCCGCCGGCAGGGTCCACAGGAAGGGGACGCCGAGTGTGGCCGCGAGCGTGGCCGTCGTGTAGACGCCCGCGCCGAAGAACGCGGCATGGCCGAAGCTGAAGTAGCCGGCGTACCCGCTGAGGATGTTCCAGCTCGTGGCCAGCGATATCCAGAAGCAGATCAGGTACAGGAACGTCTCGTAGAAGGCCGGGAGCTTCAGCGCCGGCACCAGGGCCAGCGCGGCCGCGGCCGCCAGGACGAGGCCGAGCGCGGGCGAGAGTGAGAGGCGGCTCACAGCTCGGGGCGCAGCAGCAAGATCAGGATCAGGAGCGTGAAGGAGACCAGCGGCGCCCAGCCCGGCGCCGTCACCGCCATCGTCACCGCCTCACTGGCGGCGATGAAGACCGAGGCGGCGAGCAGGCCGAAGGCGTTGCCGAGCCGGCCGATGATCACGGCGGCGAAGACGACGCCGATCCACGAGTAAATCTGCGATGGCGCCAGCGTGTGGTTGAGCGCGATGAACAACCCCGCCACGGCCGCATAGGCCGTGCTGAGGCCGGCCAAGAGCAGCGCCAGCCGGTGACGATTGACGCCGAACGCGGAGGCCATCGGCCCATCTTGCGCGCTGGCGCGGGCGGCCTTGCCCAGATAGCTCCATCGAAGCCACGCCCACGTGCCGAGCGCGAGCAGCGCCGCCGCGGCGAAGGCGAGCAATCCGGTCAGGCCCACGAAGAGCGGCCCGACGCGGAGGGACACCCGCGTGTACGGCCACTCCAGGCGCCGGAAGTCGGCGGTCCAGATCCACTGGATCAGGCTCTCGAGGATGACGGTGAGCCCGAAGGTGACGATGAGTGAGGTGAGCTCGTTGATCCGGAAGCGCAGGAAGCCGAGCTCCAGCAGGATGCCGACGACGAAGAAGCCGGGCGCGATCACCAGGAGCGTCAGGAACGGGTCGAGCCCGTGCGACGTGGCGAGCTGATAGGTGAGATATGCGCCGAGAAACGCCAGCGCGAAGTTGGCGAGGTTGATCACGCGCAGGAGGCCCCAGGTGACGCTGAGCCCCAGCCCGAGCAGCGCGTAGAGGCCGCC
>DASRIY010000006.1:0-9091 GCA_035649755.1 Candidatus Methylomirabilota bacterium | reverse complement strand
CCGCCACGCAGTCACGATCGGGGCTCGCGAGCTTGGCGGCCATAGCGGCGGGCAAGGCGTAACCCATGCCGCCGATCGACGACGGCTGGTAGACGATGCCGGGGCCCCGGCTCTGGAAGTAATGCGTCATGTACAGGCGATTGGCGCCGGCGTCCATCGTCACCAGGGCGCGCTCGCCGAGCCGCCGCCCGAGCTCGGTGATGACACGTTCGGGCCGGAGCGGAACGTCCTCCGCGCGCTGCTCGGGCTCCGCAAAGAAGCGGTGCAGCGTCTTGAGCTCGGCCAGGTGCGCCGTACGCCGCCGGCCGGCGTCACGCTGCGCCCCGGTGATGCGCGGCTTCAGCTCGGCCAGGAGGGCGGCGAGCGCGTCGCGGGCGTCGGCGACGATCGCGCCCTTCACCGGGTAGTGCCGGCCCACGTTGAGCGGCTCGACGTCGATCTGCAAGAAGACCTGGCGATCGGCGTCGAGCAATTCGGGATTCTCGAAGCAGGTGTCGGTCGGCGCGAGCCGTGAGCCCACGACCAGCACCGCGTCGGCGTTGGAGACCACCTCGTTGGCTACCGCCTGACCCCAGTTGCCGAACACGCCGAGCGCCTGCGGGTGGATCTCCGCCATGGCGCTCTTGCCGGTCGCCGTCGTCGCCACGGGAATCGCCAGGAGGTCGGCCAGCTCGGCCAGCTCCGTCCAGGCGCGCGCGGCGTGGACGCCGTTGCCCGCGAGGATCACCGGGCTCGACGCGGCCAGGAGCGCGTCGGCCACCTGCGTCACGTCGGACGCCGCGGGTTTCGCCGCACCGTGCGCCAGGTGTCGCGTCGTCTCGTGCACCCGGGGCGGTCGCCGGGTCTTCACCGTGCCGCCGAGCGAGCGGCTGCTGAAGACGACCGCCACCGGGCCCGGCGTACCCGTGGTCGCGTGCTTGATGGCGAGCTGGATCGTCTGCACGGCCTGCTTGGGCTCCGAGACCGCCGCGGTGTACTTGGTCGCGCTCGACAGGAGATTCCGAAGATCGTGGTTGCCGTGCTCGCCGGTGCCGGACTGGTACGGCGAGTGGTGCATGAAGGGCGCCATGTCCGTGAAATCGCCGAGCAGCAGCATCGGCGAGGCACCCTTCACCGCCTCGAGCGTGCCGAAGAGCGCGTTGCACGCGAGGAAGATGCCCTGCCCCATGACGACGCCGGGCTTGCCCGTGAGCCGGCCGTACATCTCCGCCATGATGGAGCCCACCTGCTCGTGGCGGACCAGGACCGTCTGGATCGCCTTCGAGTCGTGGAGCGCGTCGAAGATGCGTCCGGTGTCGCCGCCGGGCATGCCGAAGACGAACTGGATGCCCGCCTCCTCGAGGACGCGGACAATGGCGTGGGGGACGTCGATCTCGTCGGGAAGCATCAGGCCCTCCAGAGCTGCTTGGAAGCGATCCGCGCGCCCTCGGCCATCGCCTGGAACTTGGCCCAGGCGATCTCCGGCTCCACCTGGTTGACCGACCGCGCGAACGTCATGAATCCGCAGTCGGTGCCCGCGATCACCCGCTCGCGCCCGACGATCTCGGCGTAGCGCACGAGACGCTGAGCGACCAGCTCCGGGTGCTCGATGAAGTTGGTCGTCGAGTCCAGGACGCCCGGGATGATCACCCGATCGTCGGGCAAGCGGATCTCGCGGAACACGACCCACTCGTGCTCGTGGCGCGGGTTGGCCCCCTCGAACGAGAGCGCCTGGGGCTTGGCCTTCAACGCGACCGGCAAGAGCTCGCGCAGCGGGATGTCCCGATGGTGCGGACCCTCGTAGTTGCCCCAACAGAGGTGCAGGCGCATCCGGTCGGCGGGGATGTCGCGCACGGAGTGATTCAGCATCTCGATGTTGGCCGCGGCGATCTTGAGGAACTCGGCGTTGCTCAGCTCGTGGAACATGAGGTGCCGCCCCATCGCCAGGTCGGGGCAGTCGATCTGGAGCACGAACCCGGCCCGATGGATCGCGTCGTACTCCTCCTTCATGACGTCGGCGAGACGTGCCAGGTACGCGTTGCGGCTCGGGTAGTGCTCGTTCTTCATGAAATGCGCGATGACGCCGGGCGAGGCCGCCGTCATGAACGCGTCCGCGGGCTTGACCGCGCTGAGTGCCGTCTTGAAGTTCGCGACGTCCTTCTGGACCGCCGTCCGGTCCTTCCACTCGATCGGGCCATTGCACGACGGGCGCAAGATCGTCGAGCGCCGCTCGCCGCGCGCGGCGGCCGCGGGGAAGTCGGACCAGTCCGCGCGCGTCGGCACCGCCGCCTGCCCGTCGAAGCCGGTAAGGCGGTGCCGCACGTAGGTGGAATAGCCGACCTTCCCCTGCTCGCCGTCGTTGACGATGTCGACGCCGGCGTCGATCTGCTGCTTGACGATGTCGCCGACGGCGCGGCGCACGCGCGCCTCGAAGGCCGCCGGATCGGGCATGGTGCCCGCGTCGAGCGCCTCGAGTGTGGTCGTCAGGTCCTGGGCACGGGGAAGGCTTCCGGTGTGCGTGGTCAAGATGCGGTCGGTGCTGAGCTTCATCGGCGCGGCCTCCGTCCTAGGCGGTCTTGTACCAGTGGGCGATGTTCCAGCAGTTCGAGTCCCAGCCGCTGATCTCGGTGCCATGGAGCCGGTTCGAGACCGCGGACGCGTTGCCGCGCCAGAGAAACGGCACGATCACCACGTTCTGGGTGAGCAGGTCGTTCATCCGGATGAACTGGGCCGCCCGCTTGACCGGATCCATCTCGGTCTCGGCGGCCCGGAAGGCCCGATCGTACTCCTCGTTGCGCCAGCGGGTCGAGTTGCGGCCGGCCCACTTGTTCTCCTTCTGCGAGACCTCCCACGACACGAAGGGATCCATGAACCGCTGCGGATCCGGCGAGCCGGTGTTGAAGCTGTACATCTGTAGATCCGCGGTGAAGTGGGAGGACGTGTCGAGGTTGGCGGGGTCGGTCGAGAAGTACACGGCGGGCACGATCGACTTCAGCTCGATGTCGATGCCGACCCGCGCCGCCGCCTGCTTCACGATCGCCTGCGTCTTCTGGCGCGGCGCATTGATGGCAGTCTGGAACAGCATCCGCAGCCGCTTGCCGTCCTTGGCCCGGATGCCGTCGGCTCCCCGCTTCCAGCCGGCGTCGTCGAGGATCTTCGCGGCTTTCTCGACGCTGAATTCCCAGCGAGTATTCTTCGAACGGAACTGCGCGGGCGCGTTCAGGTAGTTCGCCGTCGTCTGGCCGAGGCGGCCGTAAATCTGCTCCTGGATTGACGCGCGATCGACCAGGAGGCTCAGCGCCGTGCGTACGCTCGGGTCGGTCAGGAAGGGATGCGGCGCCTTGAGGCTCGAGCGCTCGCCGTCCACCTCGCGCAGCGGATCGGTGAAGTTACAGAGGATGTGCTCGACCTGGCCGCCCCAGGCGATGTCGACCCGGCCCTTGCCCCCCTGTTCCATCCGCCGGAGCACGTCGTCCTCGACCTGCATGTTCCAGGCGAAGTCGTACTCGGCGGTCTGGATCACCGCGCGTGCCGCCGACACGGCGTCGCCCCCGCCCTTCATCTCGACCCGATCGAAGAACGGCCAGTTCGTGTCGTGATAGCCGGGGAAGATCTCGCCGCGGACGAGGTCGCCCGGCTTGAAGTCGACGATGCGATAGGGGCCAGTGCCGACCGGCTTCAGGTTCGCCGGCGCCTCACGGGACTTGCCGCCTTTGAACGGCTCGAAGACATGGCGCGGGATGATGCCGCGAAACGCGGTGGCCCAGAACGGCGTGGGCGTCTTGTAGACGACCTTGACGGTGTGCGAGTCGAGCTTGTCGACCCGCGCGATCTCCCGATACTGGCCGGTCGACACCGCCAGCGTCGCCGGATCGGCCGCGTATTCCCACGTGAAGACCACGTCGTCGGCGGTGAAGGGCTTGCCGTCGTGCCACTGGACGCCCTTCTTCAGCTTGAGGGTGACCGACAAACCGTCGCGGGCGACGCCGCCGTTCTGGACGGTCGGCACCTCGGCGACCAGGACCGGCACCATGTTGCCGTCGGGATCGAACGACACGAGCGGCTCGTAGAAGAGGCGCGAGCCATCGCCGTCCTTCACGCCGATCGCCAGGTGCGGGTTCAAAATAGTCGGCGCCTGCCACCACAGGAGCTTCAGCTCGCCGCCGCCCCCGCGTTTCGCCGGAGTGAAAGGCGTGCGCTTCGGCTGGGCGTGCGCGATGCCGGTTGCTCGGAAGAGCTCGGCTATTTGCGGGCCCGTCAGCCCGAGCCCGAGCAAGCCGCCCACGAGCTCGCGGCGGCTGAGCGAGCCCGTCCGGACCCGCTGGAGCGCCTCGCCCAGCCCGTGCTCGTCAGTCAAGAACGAGCACGGCCTTGCCCGGAAACCGCCGGGCCATCAGGTCCTGAGCGACCTGGCCGATCTCCTTCCAAGGACGCTCCAGGCTGATATGCGGCATGAGCTGACCCGCCGCCACGAACTCGGCGAGCCGCTTGAGACCGACCGATGCCGGCTCGTTGCCGAACTCGGTGAAGACATAGAAGCCGTAGAGCGTCGTGCGCCCGGTCACGAAGAACTCGCGCACGTCGAAGGTGGCCTCGGCCGACGCCGAGACGCCGAGCGTGACGCAGACACCGGCGCGCTCGAGGGCCGCGAGCGCCGACCCGAGCGTCTTGCCGCCGACCGATTCGATGATCAGGTCGTGCTTTGGCGAGCGCGGGATCTCGTCACCGACGATGACATCGTGCGCTCCGAGCGTACGTACCCCCGGCACCTGGTCGGCGCGCCGCACGCTCGCGGTGACGTGAGCGCCGCCGAGGCGCGCCAGCTGGACGGCGAAATCGCCGACGCCGCCGGTGGCGCCCGTCACCAGCACGCGCTTTCCGAGGATCGGGCCGGACTTGCCGAGCGCCAGGAGTGCCGTGAGCCCGGCGACGGGAAAGGTCGCAGCCTGCGAGAACGTGACTTTGTCGGGCAGCACCGCCAGGGCGTTCTTCGGCACGGCGACTCGCTGCGCCCAGGCACCCTCCGGCAGAAATCCGACGACGCGGGCACCGACTTCAGGCCCAGTGCCGTCCGCCGCGGCCCGCTCGACGACTCCCGCCAGATCCCAGCCCGGGCGCCATCCGGCGGCGGCCATGGTCGAGCGGCGCACCTCACCGCGGTTGAGCGAGAGCGCGCGCACGCGAACGATCGCCTCGCCGCGATCCGGCACCGGTTCCGGCACGGACCGGATGACGAGGCGTCCGGGCGCGTCGGGATCGACGACGACGGCTGCATTACTGGACGTGGACATGGCCTGCCTCCTCGCGCGGGAGCATACTACCGACGTGACCGAACGGAAACCACCCGGGGTCAGCTGGGAGTCCTGGCTCGAGGAGCAGATTCGCCGTGCCCGGGAGGATGGTGCCTTCGACAACCTGGTGGGTGCCGGGAAGCCCTTCTCCGACCTCGAAGGCGGCTACGACCCGGACTGGTGGGTGAAGAAGCTCGTCCAGCGCGAACGGGTGTCCGTGCTGCCGCCGGCCCTCGAGCTGCTCCGCAAGGTCGAGTCCGAGATGAACAAGATCTGGGCGCTCGGAAGCGAGGCGGAGGTGAGGGCGCGCGTCGTGAGCCTCAACGGCGAGATCGCGCGGTCCAACGCACGCACGGCCGAAGGTCCGCCCACGCGCGTGGGGTTACTGGATCCCGACGCGATCGTCGCCCAGTGGCGCGCTCGTTCCACCGGCTCCTGAAGCCCACTCAGCGGAACCGCGGAATCACCTTCTCGCCGAAGTGGCGCATCGACTCGATGATGGACGCGTGCGGCATGTAGCCGTAGCTCATCTGACAGAGGACGTGCTGAACGCCGGCGTCCCGGAGCGCGGCCAGCCCCTCCGCCACGCGCTCCGGCGTGCCGCAGAGGGTCGAGCTCTCGAGCGAGTAGCGCACGCCGTCCTCGTCCGACACCCGGGGATCGTTCCACGGGTTCACGCGGGTCATCTCCACGCTGTAGTCGGCGGGGTTGTGGGTCGCGCGGGCGTGCACCATGTGCCGGCGCGTCTTGAGGAGTGAGGCCCGTAGCTCGTCCTCCGCCTGCGCCTGGCTTTCCGCGACGTGGACGAAGCGCCAGAGGGCCACCTGCTCGCGGAGCTCTCGCTGGCGCGCTCCGTCGAGGCCGCTCTCGGCCAGGCCCGTGTCGTAGAGGGCCAGCCGCTCCGGAACGCGCGAGATCGGAATGCGCGCGATCATGATCGGCGCGCCGAGCCGGCCGCACTCGCGCACGGAGCCCGCCGACGAGACGGCGCGCCAGATGGGCGGGTGCGGGCGCTGGAGCGGGCGCGGGCGAAGCTCGGGCAGCCGGAGGCGGTAGAACTTCCCCTCGTGGACGAGCGGCGCCTCGGTCCACGCGCGCACCATCACGTCGAGGGTCTCGGCCATGCGCTCGCGGCTGTCCTCGCTGCGCAGGCCGTAGCCCATGAACTCGTACTCGTTGAAGTTGGTGCCGTGGCCCACGCCCACGTCGAGCCGGCCGCCCGACAGGTTGTCGAGCAGCGCCAGCTCGGTCGCCAGGCGGATAGGATGGCGCAGGGCGAGCTGGATCACCGCGAAACCGATCCGGATCCGCGACGTGCGCGCCGCCACGACGCTGGCGAACGGAATGGGATCGCAGTAGACGCTTTCCCCGGTGAAGTTGTGCTCGGTGAGCCAGATGCCGTCGAAGCCCGCCGCTTCGGCGAAGCACGCCTGCTCCACCAGATCCTGGATCGCCCCGTAGTCGCCGTCGGGCGACCCGGAATGCGCCAGCGTCAGCCAGCCGAATTGCATCCCTTTCATAGGCTCGCCTCGGCCGGCGGGGCCCCGGCCCCGCGACGGCCTGCAGCTCGCACTACCACTAGAAGCCACGTCGATGCGAGAACGCGATCTCCTCGCTGGTGATGAACTCGAGCAGCACGGCCTGGCCGTCCTGGTTGGCCTTCCGGGCACGCTGCAGGGCCGGGATGATGTCAGCGGGCTTCGTGACCCGCTCGGCCTGGCCGCCCATCGCCCGCCCCATGTCGGCGTAGTTACCGCCGATATCGCGCGTCCGATAGCGGTCGTGCGAGACCACGAGTGCGTGGCGCTCGATGGCCATCGCCGAATTGTTCAGGACGACCGTCGTGATCGGGATCCCGCAGCGCACGGCGGTCTCGAAATCCAACCCCGTCATGCCGAACGCGGCATCGCCCATGAAGTTCACGCAGAACTTGTCGGGTGCCGCGAGCTTGGCGCCCATGATCAGGCCGAGCCCCGTGCCGAGCGCGTGCGACTTGCCCCAGCCCATGTAGCCCCGCGGCGCCGTCGCGCGGTAGAACGGCACGAGCTGGTTACGCGGGCTACCCGAATCGTGCGTGACGATCGCGTCCTTGGGATCGATCGCCTGCATGAAGTCCCAGATCACGCGATACGGAGTGATCGGCGTCTCGTTCGACGTAAGCTTGGGCATCCACTCGCCGAGCCACGTCTCCCTCGACTGCTTCACTTCCGCGGCGGCCCCGCCGTCGCGGGAGCGGCCGCGTAGCAGGTCCCGGGCCGCATCGATGAACTGGCGTAGCACCAGCTTGGCGTCGCCGAGAATCGGATGGTCGGCGGCGTAGTTCTTGTTGAGGTCGCGCTCGTCGTTGGTGGCGTGGATGATTGTCTTGCCGGCCGGGACGTTCGATGCCATCCCATGCTTCGTGAAGCTGCAGCCCACCCCGAGCACGAGATCGGCCGACGACAGGAAGTGATGCGACGGGCCGGACATGACGCCGCCGCCGCCCGTGCCGAGCGCGAGCGGATGCTCTTCGGGGAACGCGCTCTTGCCCTCGAGCGTGGTCATGACCGGGATCTGCGTGAGCTCGGCCAGCTCGAGGAGCTCGGCGCACGCGTCGGCGTACATGACGCCCTGGCCCGCGTGGATGATCGGCTTCTTGGCGTCCAGTAGCGCGCGGGTTGCGGCCTCGATGTCACGTGCATTACCCGCCGGGGCCGTGGCCTTCACCGGCTTGTACTGGAGGGCCAGCTGGTCGGCGACGTCGGCCACCGCCACGTCGGCGGGGATCTCGACCATCACCGGCCCGCCGCGGCCCATCTTCAGCAGATTGAAGGCGCGGCGCATGACTTCGACGACCTGCTCGGGCTGGTTCAAGGTTTCGACCCACTTCGTGACCGACGCGTAGGTCCGCGCCGAGCTGAAGAGCGGAAAGACCTGGGCGCGATCGCGCTGGTGGCCGAGCGGCAGCACGAGGATCGGCACGGAGTCGGAATACGCCGTGGCGACGCCGGCAAACGCGTTCTCGGCCCCGGGGCCGTACTGCATCGCGAACACGCCCAGACGCCGGCCGTTCGTCGTGCGGCTGAAGCCGTCGGCGATGCCGACGCCGACGCGCTCCTGGCGGCAGAGAATCGGCCGGATCCCGGCTGCGGCCGCGGCGTCGATCACCGGGGTCGTCGGGTACGTGCTGAGGAATTCCACGCCTTCGCGCTTCATGATCTCGGCGATCGCGTCGACGATCTTCATGTGTCCTCTCCTTGGCGATCTATGTCGTCGGCGCCAGGCCGAGCGCCTGGCGGCCGAATTGTTCGGCGATCAGATCCCAGCTGAGCGCCGCGTGATGCGAGGCGCCGTGCGCGTCGCGATGACAGCGCTGGATCGGCTCAGCGTCGAGCACCGCACGCGCGCCGCTGGCCTCGAACAGGCGGTCGACTGCGCGGACGCTGAGCCGCGCGATGAACGCCTTGTCGCGGCGATAGCGGATGCGGTCGAGCTCGCTGAACCCCTCGCCTCGCGCCGCGCGGTCGAGAATCTCGCGGATGTCCTGACGATGCAGCGCTCGCGCCGCGTCGACTTCGGCCGCGGCTTCGGCCAGCCGCAGCTGCAGCGCGACCGACTCCACGGTCCGGCCCGGCCCGGTTCCGCGCCGAGCGCGCGCGGTGAATTCATCGATCGCGCCCTGAGCGATGCCGATGAGCGGCGCCGCCAGATCCCATCCGGCCAGGCACCGCAACGGCGCACGATAGCTGAGCCGGCCGTGGAGCTCCCAGCCCGTCATGATCTTGTCCCCGCAGAGATCCGGATCGACGACACGGTGCGCCGGCACGAAGGCGTCCTTGACG
>DASRIY010000005.1:0-2528 GCA_035649755.1 Candidatus Methylomirabilota bacterium | reverse complement strand
GGCCCGCGCCCGGTGGTCGCGAAGGGCCTCGATGTCGATGACGCCGCCGACGTAGGTCGAGCCCGCGCCGTAGTCCTGGCGGCCCACGATGCGGCCCTTGTAGTCGATGACAAACGAGCGGCCGCCGAACGTGTCGATCGGGGTCGTCTCGTCGTGGAAGAGGTAGTAGGTCCCCATGTTCGGCGCCACGACGTACATGTTGTTGTCGAGCGCGCGGGCGCGGCTCTGGATCTCGAAGATCTCGTTGCCGGTCGCCGGGTGGGGATAGGACGCGCGATAGACGACCTCGGCACCGTTGAGCGCGAGCGCCCGCGCGTTCTCCGGGTACGAGCCCTCGTTGGCCATCATGATGCCGAGCCGGCCGATCTCGGTGTCGGCGACCGGCCAGAACGCGTCCAGGTTCCG
This sequence comes from Candidatus Methylomirabilota bacterium, assembly GCA_035649755.1. GTDB lineage: Bacteria > Methylomirabilota > Methylomirabilia > Rokubacteriales > CSP1-6 > AR31. The sequence continues at coordinate 2,123 of DASRIY010000005.1, read as the reverse complement.
GCCGTACTTTTCGACCCACCAGTCGTAGACGTCGTGAGGACAGACCGAGTGCTCTACCGGAAAGAGCGGCGAGACCTTGTAATGCTTCAGGATGACGCGGCCGCGCGGATTGATGATGAAGCCGACGTTGAAGAACCGGTCCTTCAGGTCGGGGTGGCGGGCCTTCGCCTGCGCCATGACGAAGGCGTTGTACTCCTTCGCGATCTTGCCGAGCGCTTCGGTTTCCTCGCCGGGAATGTCGATCGCGCACTCGCGCGCGAAGGTCGCATGATCGAGGTCGAGCACCTCGTCGTTGAAGGCCTGCAGCGCGCCCTCCGGGAAGGCGATGAGCCGGACGGGAAGATCCAGGCTCGAGAGCCACGACGCCGCCTTCACCAGGTGCGAGAGGTGCTCGAGGTTGATCTTGATGTCGCTGCGCTTGCGAATGCCGCGCACGGTGGGGATGAGGCCCACCGCGGTATACGGCTTGATCATGCCGAGGCTCCTTGCCTCATCGTGGTCAGTGACTGGTGACGCACGTGACTTCCGTGACGCGGTTATCGCGAAGCTCGATCGCCACCTCGTTCTGCTCGCCGTCGTTCATGCCCCGGTAGATCATGGTGCGCCGGCCCGGCGGCGTGACGCGCTCGTGCTCCTCGTCGGGGCGCCCGAACTGCGCTACGACCTCGTCGTACCGCGTGCCGGCGGGAATCAACCTGACCAGGCTCTCGCGCGACGGGCCGCTGCCGTTCGTCGACGCGGTTACCGTCGCGAACCGCCGCCGGCGCCGGCGCCGCTTGAGGCGCCGGCTCATGTCCGTGCTGAACATGAGCACGCCGGCGAAGTTCGTCACGAGCAGGATCAGCGCGGAGATCACCACCGGGCGCCAGTTGATGCGGCCGCTGAAGTAGTGGAACTGGACCCGGAGGCTCTGCGCCGTGGTGTCCTGCGACGGGAGCAGCGTGAGCGCCACCACCTCGCCACCGGCGCGCACGCGGCTCTGGCGCCTCACCGCCATGGCCGGCGTGATCTCCTCGATCTTCAGGTGATCCGAGTCGCCGAAGTTCGCGATCAAGAGCGAGTACTCGCGAGCCAGGTGCACGACCCGGTCGCGCCGCTCGTAGTAGAGCGAGAAGAGCCCGAGCGCCGGGGGCCCGAGGTCGCCGAAGCCGATGGTGATGACCTGCCGGCGGCCCCAGAAGAACTCGTCGAGCCATGTGGTCGCCTTGGGCGAGATGAGCCCGCGCAGCGGAAGTACGAGCGTCACGACCGCGAGCTGATCGGCCAGCTTCGGCGTCCAGGGGATCTTGATGTAGGTCACGGAGCCGGTCTGGCCCCCGGGACGCGTGTAGGCGACGTACGAGGCGGCCACGTCGAGCGGCTCGCCGAGCGCGACCGTACCCACCTGCATGCGATCCCGGCTTCTCAGGATTAGGCGGCCGCTTCCGGTGACCGCGAACCCCCGGCCCTCGACCTCACGGGTCAGCGCGGGGTCCGGGAGGCCCGGCGCCGTACTCTCCGCGACCTCGGCCGGCCACAGAAGGTACAGGTCCTGGTTGATGTCGGCCTTGCGCAGCCCCGGCTTGACCGTGAGGCTGAACGAGAGGTTGACGGTGACCGGCGCGAGCCCCGGGCTCACCTGGGCGACCAGGAAGAGCGGGCCGATGAGGAACTCCGGGTGCGGCCGGGAGGCGAGGAAGACCTGGCCGTGGCCGGCGGTGGGGGCGGCCGCGCAGAGGAATGCGGCCATCGCCACGCACGATTTGATCATGCCGCGCTCCTCTGCTAAGGTCCGGCTTTGCCGGCCCGCGAGTTCGGATTCGAAGCACAGTAAACACTGTTTTTTCGGCGGCGTACAGAGGAGGCCCGGACCGCGTGAGTGACGCGCTCGTCGGTGTCAGCGTGATGCCGCTCGACAATCGGCGCGACGTGCTCGTCGACGTGGCGACGACCGCCGAGCGCCTGGGCTACGACGGCTACTTCCTTCCGGAAACCTGGGCGCATGACGTCACCGTGCTGATGGCCGAGGCGGCGGTGAAGACGCGGCGCATCGTGCTGGGCACGGGCATCCTGGGCGTGTGGGGCCGCAGCGCCGGCACCCTCGCCATGGGCGCCTCCACCCTCGCCGCCATCTCCGGCGGTCG
>DASRIY010000004.1:0-3295 GCA_035649755.1 Candidatus Methylomirabilota bacterium | reverse complement strand
CTGGAACGGCTTCACCCGCGGCTCGATGTCCCAGTCGGGGAACTTGTCGAACGCGTGCAGGTACGGGGCGAAGTACATGTCGCCGGAGGAGATCCACGGCCGGTACTGCTTGGGGTCCATGATCCAGCGCAGGAAGTCCTTGGCGGCCTGCGGATCCGGACCGTACGCGAAGACACCGTGCGTGACCGGCACGAGCGCGTGGAAACGACCGGCCGGGCCCTTGGGATTCAGGCCGTGCTCGATCACCTTGCCCATGTCAGGCAGATCGCGCTTGGCCGACACCATGATGCTGTAGGCGTTGTTGGTGCACGAGATCTGGCTCGTCAGGAACGCCTTGTTGTTGTGCGGATCGAGCCACCCGACGCAGTCCTCGATGCAGGCTTCCTTGTAGAGCCGGCGCACGTAGTCGACGCACTTCGCGGTCTCGCTGCTGTCGAGCGCGACCTTCTTGCCGGCCTTGTCCATGACGGTCACGCCGTGGGACCAGAGCAGCGGGTAGAGCCACGAGTAGTTGTCCGCGAAGCCGTGGCCCATCGACATGCCGTAGGGGTGGCCCTTCGCCTTGAGCTTGATGCCGGCTTCCAGGAATTCTTCCCAGGTGTCGGGGAATTGCTTGATCCCGGCCTCGTCGAACCAGTCCTTCCGGTAGACCATCAGCTGTCCGATGTTCGCCTGGGGTATCGACTTCCACTTGCCGTTGTCCACGGACAGGAGCTTGATCTCGTCGTACCAGCCCCCCTGCTCTTTGCCCACGGCTTCGGCGATGTCGGACACGTCGACCAGGGCGTCGCGGTAGAGCCACTCCTGCTGAACCCACGCCAGGTCGGCGCCGGACTTGTTCTCGACCATCGAGACCAGCTGAGGCACGGCGCTGCCGCCGGCGGCCTGGATCTGGTAATCGATCTTGATGCCCGTGGCCTTCTGGTAGGCCGGGATCAACACCTTGATGAAGTGCTCGTCGAAATTCTTCACGTACGAGCTTTCGCGGGCAAACACGATGGTCGACGGCTTCGCCTGGACGTTGCGGGCGATCCAGGGCGCGCCGACGACGCCGGCGGCGCCGGCGGCAAGCTTCAGAAAATCACGACGGCTGGGCTTCAGCTTTGCGGGTTTCGCCATGCGTTTTCCCCTTGTAGGTACGCCGGTTCGTTGGGCCTTGATGGATGATGCTGCCCGGATGGCGGGGTCGTCAAGCTCTGCCTGAGGCATAATGACCGGGCCGATGACGATCGCGACCCTGCCCAAGCGACTCGGGTTCTTCACGCGCCTGCTCGATCAAGCGGCACCCGCCGAGCGATACCGGCTGGCGACCGCGCAGATCGTCCACGCCGAGCGGTGCGGCTTCGACACGGCGTGGATCGCCCAGCATCATTTTCATGAGGACGAGGGCGGCCTTCCGGCGCCGTTCGTGTTCCTGGCCCAGGTGGCGGCCCAGACGTCGCGGATTCGCCTCGGGACGGCCATCGTGACGCTGCCGCTCGAGCTGCCGATCCGGGTGGCCGAGGACTCCGCGGTGCTCGATCTCATGTGCGGCGGCCGTCTCGAAGTGGGCGTGGGCGGAGGTGGAAACCTCTCGTCGTATGCGGCGTTCGGCCAGGACCAGGCCGAGCGCGCGGCGCTGCTCGTCCGCCACCTTCAAGTGCTGCGCGACGCCTGGGCGGGCCGGCCACTGCCCGGCGGCAAGGATCAGATGTATCCGGAAAATCCGGGCCTGGTCGAGCGCGTCTGGCAGGCGACGTTCACGGTCGACGGTGCCCGGCGGGCCGGCGCGGCGGGCGACGGTCTCATGCTGTCGCGCACGCAGCCACGCCCGCCCGGCACGCCCGATCTGCCGCTACCCGAGATCCAGAACCCGATGATCGACGCGTATCTGGAATCGCTACCCGAGGGCCGAGAGCCCCGCATCCTTGCCTCGCGCACGGTGTTCGTGGCCGACGACAACGATGAGGCGCGTCGCTTCGCCGAGATCGGGCTTGGGCGGCATCGCGCGCGCCTGGCGAGGTTAGGCCGCGCGACGGGTGACGGATCGGGGCTCGACGCGATGATCGTCGCCATGGACGCTCACCTCGGCACGGCGGACCGGGTGATCGCCTCGCTCCAGACCGACAGCGCGCTCGCGCGCGCCACGGAGGTCGCGGTGCAGGTACACTCGATCGATCCCCCGCATCCGGTCATCCTCCGATCGATCGAGCTGGTCGCCGAGGTGGTGGCGCCCGCGTTCGGCTGGGGACGGCACGCCGCGGGAGTCCAGCCCACGAAGCGAGGACGATGAACATGCCAGGAACCGACGCCGACGTCATCGACGCGCTGGTCGGGATCACGCCCGGATCTCCCCTGGATGCGATCCGCGCCCGGCGACCCGAGGCGCGCGCCCACGCTCAGGCGACGTACCGCGCGCTGTTCGCGCCCGCGGATCCGGGCAACGTCACCGCGCAAGAGCGCTTCGCCGTGGGCACGTTCGTCGCCGGCCTGCACGGCGCAACCGCTGTCGCGGCCGCCTATGCCGCGCGACTCGCCGACAGCGGCGCCGCGGCGGCGCTGAAAGACGCGGTCGACGCGGCCATCAAGGAGGCCAGAACGCACGGGCCCTACGGCAGCTACACGCCCGGGCCGCTCAGCCGCGAGGATACGCCGGGCCCCGTCTATCGAATGGAGGCCGCGACCCGCCGCGCGCTTGGCGCGCGCCTCGCCGCGGCGTTCGAGCACACGCACATGCTCGTCTTCCACCCGCGCGACGCTGCGCCCGCCGCGCTGCAGGCGCTGCTGGAAGCCGGCTGGACCACGACCGATATCGTGACGCTCTCCCAGATCGTCGCGTTTCTGTCCTTCCAGATCCGGGTGGTCGCCGGGTTGCGGACCCTGGCCGGCCGTCCCTGACGCGAGGTCTCGACATGAGCGACGCCGTTCTGAAGACGCCGGAGCACACGAGTCCGAAGGCGTTCACGCGGGCGCAGCTCGACTGGCTGCCATGGCTCGAACCGCTCGCCGTCGACGCGCTGACCCCGCGTCACGTGGCGAGCCTGGTCGACGCCGCGCGCGTGAAGTCGCCGTACTTCCGCCTCCTCGCGCGTGATCCGGACGCGCTCGAGGCGAGAACGCGCACCGACAAGGACATCTTCTACAATCCCGACGCGGGCCTGCCGAGGGCCGAGCGCGAGCTGGCCGCCGCCGCGACGTCGCGCTTCAACGGCTGCCTCTACTGCGCCTCGGTGCACGCGCGCCACGCCGCGACCTACTCCAAGCGCGAGGACGACGTGCAGCGCTTGCTCGATGCGGGCGTCACCGCCGAGCTGGG
>DASRIY010000003.1:0-9989 GCA_035649755.1 Candidatus Methylomirabilota bacterium | reverse complement strand
GAATCAGAAGAAGGGCGCCTACCGCGTGTACCTCGATCCGTCCGATCAGGGCGCCGACGTCGGCCTCTTCTGCAACCAGAGCTTCGACAAGGATCCCGAGATCGCCCGGTGGCTCGGCACGCGGGAATTTCGCATCGCCCTCTCCCACGGCATCGACCGCCGTCAGATCAACGAGACCTTCGTGCTGGGTCTCGGCCAGACCGGCTCGGCGGCGCCGGGCGAGCGCACCCTGTACTTTCCGGGCCCGGAGTACAAGACGCTCCACACGGCGTACGACGTCAAGCGCGCCAACGAGATGCTCGACAAGCTCGGGCTCACGAAGAAGGACGGCGCCGGCTACCGTCTGCGCACCGACGGCGGTGGCCGCCTTCGGCTCTCGCTCACCACGTACGTCGGGTTCCTGCCGTTCACGCAGATCGCCGAGATGATCGTCGAGCAGTGGAAGAAGATCGGCATCCGCGGCGAGGTGCAGGAGATGGAGCGCGGGCTGGCGACGGCCCGAACGCAGGCCAACGAGCACCAGATCTACTTCGAGACCCAGTGGGGCGCCGACAACATGCACGGGCACTCCCCGCTGTTCTTTCCTGCCAACAGCATCAGCCCGCTGGGGCCGCTTTACGGGGTCTGGTACTCGAGCGCGGGCGCCAAGGGCAAGATGCCGCCGCCACGCATGCGCGAGCTGATGGACAAGTATCGCAAGTCGTTCGGCGTCAAGGACGCCGAGCGCCTCCGGCTCGCCCAGGAGGTCTGGAAGATCGCGCTCGACGAGCTATGGCTGATCCCGGTGGTGTCGAACTCGCCCGCCTCTCAGGGCGTGCGTGTGATCAAGACCGCCATGGGCAACATCCCGTCGCGGCTCTGGAACAGCGCGGTGAGCGACAACCCGCATATCGCCCACACGGAGACCTGGTTCTTCAAGTCCTGAGCGTCACCGTGATCGGCGCGGGCTCGGCGGGAAGGCGGATGCTCACGAAGCCGCCGTCGGCCCACCAGCCCGCGCCCGCCTGATCGGCGCTGGCAAGCCTCGGGAGCTGACCGCGACCAGTCACGGCGACGGCCCGCGGCGCCTGGTCCAGACGCACCCGCAGGAGATAGCGCCGGCCTGCCGGAATGACGGAGCGATCTCCGTCGGCCGCGCCGATGCTCACCGTCACGCCTTCGGGGCCGGTCGCGCATTCGAGCGGAGTGAGGGCGTGGTGCCCACGACGATAGTCATTGGTTCGCCCGTCGTCCTCGTACAGCTCGAACCGCGACGCGCCGGCGGGATAGATCAGCACGGTGATGTCGTCGAGCGACCGCTCGGACGTGTGCTGGACGACCGGCCCCATCGGCACGATGGCGCCGGCGCGGACGAAGAGCGGGAGCCGGTCCAACGGCGCCTCGACGGTGATGCCTCCAGGGCCCTCGTGACGCGCGCCAGTCCAGAAGTCGTACCAGGCGCCGACCGGCAGGTAGACCGGCCACGCGGTGGCGCCGGCGCGCGTCACCGGCGCCACGAGCAGGTCGTCGCCCCACAGGAACTGGTGACCGAGCCCCCATACGCGCGGGTCGTCCGGATAGCTCATGACCAGCGGCCGCATTAGTGGCAGCCCGAGTGTGTGGGCCTGCCACGCGAGCGTGTACGTGTAGGGGAGTAGCCGATAGCGCAGCTCGGCGTAGCGGCGGCAGATCGCCTCGACCTCGCCCCCGTGCGCCCAGGGCACGTGCTCGCGCCACAACCAGCCGTGCGACCGGAAGATCGGGCTGAAAGCACCGAGCTGGAACCAGCGGGCGTAGAGCTCGCCGGTCTCCGGAATCGGATGAAAGAAGCCGCCCACGTCGGTGCCCCAGTAGGGGACGCCCGAGACGCCGGTGCTCAGGCCGAGCGGGATCTGCGCCTCCAGCGTTGCGAAGTCGTTGTTGATGTCGCCAGACCAAGTCGACGCGCCGAAGCGCTGCATGCCTGCCGCTCCGGAGCGGCAGAGCAAGAACACGCGCTGATCGGGCCGATCGCGCGACTCGCCCTCGGCGAATGCCTCGTGGCGGTATCGATCGTAGATGTTGTGCAGGAGCGTTCCGCTGCCGCCGTGCAGCGCGGACTCCGCCGGCGGGCCCTCGCCGCCATCGAGCCACCACCCGGCGACGCCGAGCCGCACGAGGTCGCGGTGAGCCGACCACCACCACCCGCGCGCGCCCGGATCGGAGAAGTCAACGTAGCGCTGGCCCTGCCGGTAATTCGCACCGGTCGGGCTCGCGCGCTCGTAACCCGTGTCGAGCAGATAGCCGCGCGCCTCCGCTTCGGCGAAGAGCGGCGACTGCTCGTGGAGCACGGGGTACTCGTGGGTGATGATCTCGAAGTGCTGCGCGCGCATCTCGGCGAGGAGCGCTGCCGGATCCGCCCACAGCGTGGGCTGGAACTCGAGATGGCCCACGCCGCGATTCCAGCCGAGGGCATCGCCGTAGGTCGACAGATAGATGAGCGCGTCGCAGGGGATTCGCTTCTCGCGGAGCGTATGGCCGAGCCGGCGGAGCTCTGCGGTGTCTTCGAAGTGGCGTGTCGACTGGAGAAATCCGAGCGCCCAGCGCGGCGGCATCGGCGCGCGCCCGAGTAGCTCGGTCACCTCGCGCATCACGCCGCGCACGTCGCCGCCGAGCAGGAAGTACCAGACGAGCCTGCCGGTCTCCGCGGTGTAGACGATCCGCAGGCCGCCGTCCGAGCGGCCCACCGAGACGACGGCGTCGCCGGGATTGTCGAAGAAGAGCGCGTACCCGCGGCTCGACACGAGTAGCGGCACCCCCATGTCCGAGCCCGGGCCGTGCCCGATATGCGTGTTCCAGAGCTGGCGGACGGCGCCGAGCCGGTCCAAGGCGGCGCCGCCCTGGCCGAGACCGTAAAAGTGCTGCTCGCCCGAGAACACGAAGCTCGCGCGAACGCGCCGACGGCCCGCGACGTCGGCGACCGGCTCCGCCGACATACCCGCGTCGGCAGGCTCCCGGAGCAGCCAGTCGTCGCGGGAATCGAGCACGGCGACGCGGAGCGGCGCGCGCGAGACCTCGACGCGAAGGTCGGTCGTCACCAGCCGTACGGGATCGCCATCGACGACGTCGAACGGCGTCGGCGTCCATTCGCGATCGGCGAGGTACGACGGCGCGGCGTTCTGGCCGATCTGCCTGAGCTCGACCCGCACGATCCGCGGAGAGAGGACGGTCACGGTGATCTTGGGTTCCCCCGTCGGAAACCCCAGCGTCGACGCATCGAGCCGCTCGAAGCGAGGCATTAGCTTGCGCATGCATATCACAGCTTCACGGGCGCTTGACCCTGCCAGTTCAGCCGACTACTCTCGCGGCACTTGCGACTTGGAGGCGATGATGGCCCACCGGATCGTTGGACAGCCCATCGGAAAGCTCGAGGGCATCGGGAAGGTCAGCGGCCAGGCGCGCTACTCGGGCGACGTGACGCTTCCGGGCCTGGTCTGGGGCAAGGCGCTGCGGAGCCCCCTGCCGCACGCGCGAATCGTCCGGATCGACACGTCCCGGGCTCGGGCGCTCCCGGGGGTCCTGGCGTTCCTCACGGCCCAGGATCTGCCGGACATCCTGGTCGGCCGCCGCATGTTCGACATGCCCATGCTGGCGCGCGATCGTGTGCGATTCGTCGGCGAGAAGGTCGCGGTGGTCGCCGCCGCCGATCCCGACATCGCGGAAGAGGCGCTCGCGCTCATCGACGTCGAGTACGAGGATCTGTCGGCCGTCTTCGATCCGGTCGACGCCATCAAGGCCGGCGCGCCGGTTCTTCACGAGAACCCCGCCGCCTACGAAGGAGCCCCGGCCGAGCGTCCTCATCCGAACGTCCAGTCAGTGCTTCGCTTCAAGCTCGGGGACGTCGAGGCCGGGTTCGGCCAGGCCGACCGGATCTTCGAGCATACCTTTCGTACCCAGCTCGACCACCAGGGCTATCTCGAGCCCCACGCCGGAGTCGTGGCGATCGACGACGACGGCCGGATCCAGGTGTGGGCGTCGAACAAGATGCCGTTCCGCCTCAAGGAGCTTCTGTCACACGCGCTGAAGCGGCCGCCCGAGCAGATCCGGGTAAACCTGACGCCGATCGGCGGCGATTTCGGAGGCAAGGGCTCCTTGATGGATCTGCCGCTGGCCTATCACCTGGCGCGGGTGACCGGGCGCCCGGTCAAGATGCTCATGCGCTACGCCGAAGAGCTGATGGCCGGCAATCCGCGCCATCCCTCGGTCATCACGATGCGCACCGGTGTGACCAGGGACGGGCGAATCATCGCCCGACTCGTGAAGGCGCTCTTCAACAGTGGCGCGTACGCCGCCTTCAAGCCCGCGCCGAGCGTGAATCTCGGCGGAACCGCCATGGGCGCCGGTGTCTACCGGATTCCCAATCTCCTGATCGAGGCGTTCTGCGTCTACAGCAACAACATCCCGTGCGGTCACGCGCGGTCGCCCGGCGAGCCCCAGATGGTCTTCGCCGGCGAGTCGCACATGGACATGATCGCCCGTGAGCTCGGGATGGATCCGGCGGACCTCCGCCGGAAGAATCTCCTGCGCGACGGCGATCACCTCGCCAACGGCCACCATCTCGAGCACGTGCGCGCCAGCGACACGCTCGAGGCCGCACTCAAGGCGAGCCACTATGCCGAGCCGAAGCCGGGGCCGTGGATCGGACGCGGCATGGCGATGACCCATCGGCACATCGGCGTGGGGTTCACGAACGCCCGGGTACGTCTGGAGACGAGCGGCGCGGTGACGCTGTCGATCGCCCTGCCCGACACCGGCACCGGCGCCCACCTGGTTCTCCGCCAGGTCGTCGCCGAGGTCCTCGGCGTGACGCTCGACGAGGTGGAGATCGAAGTCGCCAACACCGACGACTTCGAGACCGACTCCGGAGTCGGCGGGAGCCGGGTTACCCACACCGGGGGTCGTGCCGCGTATCACGCCGCCGAGAAGCTCAAGCAGCAGATCGAGTCGGAGGCGTCGAAGCACGGAATCCCGGCGGGCGCGCTCGCCGAGATTGCCCGGGCCGCCGCGAAGGACGGGCGCACGCTCGAGGCATCGCACTTCTACGATGCGAAGGCCCACGCGGACGTGACGTCGTTCACCGCGCAGGTCGCCGAGGTTGCGATCGATCCGGCGACGGGCCAGGTGACTGTTCGCCACTTCACGACGGCGCACGACGTCGGCACCATCATCAATCCGATCGGCCATCAGGGTCAGATCGAGGGTGGGCTCATCCAGGGCCTCGGCTTTGCGCTGATAGAGGAGATGAAGACCGAGGACGGACGGATCAGCACGCTGAGCCTCGGTGACTTCAAGCTCCCGACCATCCAGGACATCCCGCCGCTCACCACCGTGATCCTGCAAGGCCAGGTCGGGCCCGGCCCGTTCAACGCCAAGGCCATCGGTGAGGGGAGCATCAGCGCGGTCGCGCCGGCGATCGCCAACGCAGTCGCCGACGCGTGTGGCGTGCGCATCCTCGATCTGCCCATCACGGCCGAGAAGGTCTATTTCGCGCTCAGAGAGAAGGTGGCGCGATGATTCGCCTCACGGTCAACGGCACGGTTCACGAGCTGGAGGTTCCCGCCTACCGCACGCTCCTCGATTGCCTCCGCTACGATCTCGGGCTCACCGGCTCCAAGGAGGGCTGTGGCGTCGGCGTCTGCGGCGCGTGCACCGTCCTCCTGGACGGCAAGATGATCAGCTCCTGCATCGCGCTGGCGGCCTTCGCGGACGGCCGCTCGGTCACGACGGTCGAAGGGCTCGCTCAGGATGAGCGGCTGCATCCCGTTCAGCAGGCGTTCGTGGACGCCGGCGGCTTCCAGTGCGGGATATGCACGCCCGGTCAGGTCGTGTCGGCCAAGGCACTCCTCGACGCGAACCCGAACCCCACCGAGGCCGAGATCAAGGAGTGGATGGTCGGCAATCTGTGCCGGTGTACCGGATACTACAAGATCGTCGAGTCGATCCGGTCCGCCGCCCAGCGGAGCCGCGCATGAACGACTTCGACTATCGCTCCCCGCGATCACTCGACGAAGCGCTCGCCATCCTCGGTGAGTACGGCGAGGATGCGCGAGTCGTCGCCGGCGGTACGGCCCTCGTGACCATGATGCGTCAGCGCCTGGTCCAGCCGCGCTGCCTCGTGAGCCTGCGCGACGTCCAGGGACTCGGCCGGATCGAAGCCAACGGCGGGCTTCGACTCGGTGCCCTGGTGACCCACCGCGACGCCGAGGTCTCGCCGCTGGTGCGGGAGCGCATCCCCGTGCTGGCCGAAACCTTTCGGCGTGTCGCCACGGTCCGCATCCGCCACATGGCCACGATCGGCGGTGCCCTGGCTCACGGCGACCCGAATCAGGATCCTCCCGTCACGCTTCTGGCTCTCGGGGCCACGGTGAATATTCGGAGCGCCCGGGCAGCGCGCGAGGTTCCGCTGACCGAATTCTTCCGTGACTACTACGAGACCGCCCTCGAGCCCGGCGAGCTCGTGACTGCGGTCACGGTGCCGGCGCCGCCCGCGGGGAGCGGTGCGGCGTTTCTCAAGTTCCTGCCAAGGACTGCGGACGATTACGCGACCGTCGCCGCCGCCGCGATCGTCACGCTTGAACGGGACGGCGTCCGCTGCCGAGAGGCGCGCATCGCGCTCGGCTCGGTCGGGGTGACGGCGCTCCGCGCCACGTCGGCTGAAGCCCTCCTCGGAGGTGAGCCCCTCGGCGAGAGCCTGCTCCAGGCTGCCGGGGAGGCGGCGAAGACCGCGGTCGATCCTTTGACTGACCATCGGGGCTCGGCCGCGTACAAGCGCGAGATGACCGCGGTCATGGTGGGTCGGGTGCTCGGACAGGCCTGGGAGGCCGCGCGGCGCTCGGCGCAAGCAAGGCCGTGACGTTCACCCAGGAGTGCGTGATCCCGGTCGACCGAGAGCGCTTGTGGGATTTCATGATGGAGGTGCCCAGGGTCGCGAGCTGCGTGCCCGGTGTCGAAGCCGTCGAGCCTATGGATAGCGGCGCCTACCGGGGCAGCCTCAAGGTCCAGGTCGGGCCCATTCGTCTCGCGCTCGAAGGCACCATCACGGTCGAGGAACGAGACCGCAACGCCTGGCGGGCGCGAATGCGAGCCGAGGCCAACGACCGCCGACTGGGGGGCGGAATCCGGGCGCGACTGGGCCTCACGCTGGCTCCGGGCGAGAGCGGGACCCATCTCCGGATCGATACCGACCTTGCGATTCTCGGAAAGATCGGGGAGTTTGGTCAGCCCGTCATCAAGAAGAAGGCCGACGCAATCCTCGCCGAGTTCGCCCGAAACCTCCAAACAGCGCTCGCGGTCTGAGGTAGCATGCCCATGGGGGTGACGCCATGGAACGGCTCCTGCGAATGCTCGTGCTGGGACTGGGTGTGATGGCGATCGGAGCGGTCGGAGAAGCACGGGCTCAAACGCCGGCGCCGACCCCGACGGCGCCCGCGACGCCGCCCCCGATCGAGGGCAACGTCTACACGGTGATCTACGTCGAGGTCATGCCCACGTCGAAGTCGGACGCCACCCTGATTCTTCGGCGCTATCGCGAAGCGGCCCGCAAGGAGGGCGGCAATCTCCGCTGCGAGGTCGCACAGCGCATCGATCAGCCGCATCAGTACGTGATCCTCTCGATCTGGAAGGACCAGAAGGCGTGGGAGGCGCACGGCAAGGGCGCCGGCTCGATGGAGATGCGCGAGAAGGTCGCGGCGATCCGCAACGCCCCCACCGACGAGCGCATCCACAGCGGGCTCTCGGTCGGCCCGATCGACGCTGCCTCCGTGCGCGAGGCGATCTACGTGGCCACGCACGTCGACGTCATCCCGCCGCAAAAGGACAACGGCGTCGCCGCGCTCCGGAAGCTCGGCGAGGAGAGCCGCAAGGGCGACGGCAATCTCCGCTTCGAGGTCGTGCAGCAGTACAACCGGCTCAACCACTTCACGGTGGTGGAGATCTGGAAGGACGCCAAGGCCGTCGAGACGCACTCGATGGCGGCGGCGACGCGCGAGTTCCGCGACAAGCTGGCGTCGATGACGGGCGCGCTCTACGACGAGCGCATGTACAAGGCGATCGACTAGGCTCTCGGAGGCGGCATTGTCACTCAAGTTCGGAATCTTCGACCACATCGAGCCGGTGCCGGGGCTGCGCCTCGACCAGATCTACCGCGAGCGGCTGATCCAGATCGAGCGGCTCGACGCCGCTGGGTTCTACGCTTATCACCTGGCCGAGCACCACACCCCCGCGATCCATAGCCTGGCGCCGTCGCAGAACGTGTTCCTCGGCAGCGTGGCCCAGCGCACGCGACAGCTCAGGTTCGGCCCGTGCGTCTACGTGCTGCCGCTCCACCATCCGCTGCGGCTGATCGAGGAGATCAGCATGCTCGACAACCTGAGCGACGGGCGCCTCGAGATCGGCGTCGGTCGCGGCGGCGTGATGGAAGCCTACTTCTGGGGTCAGGAAGCCGACTCCGAGACCAACTACGAGCGCTATCGCGAGACGCTCGCGATCATCCGCGAGGGGCTGAGTCACGACAAGCTCACCTATTCCGGGCGATTCCACAGCTTCGAGGACCTGCCGATGTACCTGCGGCCTTTGCAGAAGCCGTATCCGCCGCTCTGGTACATGCGCAATCCGGTCACCGCGGCGATGGAGGGCATGCACACTATCATCGTCGGCTCGATCGACGGCCTGAAGGTGGCGGTGCCGCGCTATCGCGCCGCGTGGGAAGAGCACCAGGGTTCCGGGACGCGGACGGTGCAGGGTCAAGATCCGATGATCGGCCTGGTCGTCCACCTGGTGGTCGCCGAGACCGACGAAGAAGCGCTCGAGGCCGCGAAGCCCGCGTGGGAGAAGTATCGCTGGAACCTGGCCGCGCCCCGGCGGCTCGAGGCGGAGAAGCGCAACCTCACGCAGTTCATGAAGACCAAGGACGGCTCGTTCGGCTTCGTCGGCGATCGCCCGGCCGGGCTGCCGGCACGCGAGACGCGGCGCGACATCGACGCCGAGCTCGAGCGCTTCGACCAGCAGAGATCGCGGCCGCATCCCAACCGGCTCGGCGGCGTCGCGCTGGCCGGCTCGCCGCGCGCGGTGATCGAATACATGGACGAGTACCTGACGACCGGCGCGAATTACTTCGTCTGCTCCTTCCAGTGGGGCGATCTGAGCCACGCGCAGGCGATGCGCTCGATCGAGCTCTTCGCGACCGAGGTGATGCCGAAGTACCGCGCGCGGTCGGCCGAGCCGGCAAAGCGCTAAGCGCCGGCGGCGGTCAGAGTCGCCGAAGCGCCGCGTCGGTCGCCGCGTCGGCGGCGAAGAAGCACTCGATCCTGAGCTCGTGCAGCGTGATGTCGTACGGCGTGCCGAGACTGGCCAGCAACGTGAAGAAGCTGAAGCGCACGTCGCCTTTCTTCAGCTCGATCGCGAGAAACGGCGCGGTCGACGCGTCCAGGTCGAGCGCCTGCCACTGGCGCGGCACGTCCGGATAGGCCAGGAGCTCGTCGAGCAGCTGCTTGGTCTCGGCGTCGCCCGTGCGCAGGAAATCGCGGTGGAGCCACTGGATGAAGGCCGCCGCGGTCGCCTCCCAGTTGACGATGTAGGGCCGGAGCCCCTGCGGGTGATAGGACAGGCGCATCGCGTTCGCCGGCCCGAGCGACGCGGCCGCGTTGGGATCCAGGAAAAGCCCCATGACCCGACCCATCGCGTCGTTCGTCATCAGGATGTTCCAGTGCCGGTCGAGCACCATCGCCGGACACGGCTCCTGCTGGCGAAGCATGAAGCCGAGCGCCTGCTTCACCTGCGCCATCTCGGGCGCGTCCAGCCCGGTCTCGCGATAGACCGGCGCGAAGCCCGCCGCGGTGAGCAGCTCGTTGCGGCCGCGCAGCGGCACCTCCAGCACACGCGAGAGCAGCAGGACCATCTCGCGGCTCGGCTGCGCCCGGCCCGACTCGAGGAAGCTCAGGTGGCGCGTCGAGATCTCCGCTTCCAGGGCCAGG
>DASRIY010000002.1:0-25477 GCA_035649755.1 Candidatus Methylomirabilota bacterium | reverse complement strand
GGCGTAACTTTACTTCGGCCCTCCCCCGTGATACCCTCCATCCGTATCTGCTGACAAAACAAGACGTTTTGGAACCCGCCCCGGCGTGGGAGCCAAGGCTCCCTGGGGTGTGGCGATTGGAGGGTCATCGATGCCGCTTGCTGTCGATCGCAAGAAGAGTTTGATCGAGCAGTTCCGCACCCACGAGGGCGATACAGGCTCGCCCGAGGTGCAGATCGCGCTCTTGACCGAACGCATCAACAGCCTGACCGATCATTTCAAGCAGCACGTCAAGGACCATCATTCGCGCCGCGGTCTCCTGATGCTCATCGGCAAGCGGCGCGGCCTTCTCGAATACCTCCGGTCCCGGGCGCCGGAGAGGTATCGAGTCATCATCGAAAAGCTCGGCATCCGCCGTTGACGGCGGAGACACTCTCAACTGATCGGTCCTCGGACGGAACGGCTCCGGGGGCCCCGAGGCGGGCAGGCACAGCGCCCCCTCCACACGGCGTTCGCCGGATTCCGGCCGATACGCGAGGACAATTTTTGGCATGACCCATACTGTGGAAATCGAGATCAACGGCCAGCGCATGGCCATCGAGACCGGCAAGGTGGCCAAGCAGGCCGACGGCGCCGTCGTCGTCCGGTACGGTGGCTCGATGGTGCTGGCGACGTGCGTCGCCGCCAAGAGCGCGAAGGAATCGCAGGACTTCTTCCCGCTGACCGTGGAGTATCGCGAGCGCGCGTACGCCGGCGGCCGAATCCCCGGCGGCTACTTCAAGCGCGAGGGCGCGCCCGTCAAGAAGGAGACGCTCACGTCGCGTCTCATCGATCGGCCGATCCGGCCCCTGTTCCCCGACGGATTCAGAAACGAGGTGCAGGTGATCTGCCTGGTCATCTCGGGCGATCAGGAGAACGATCCGGACATCCTCGCCGTGAACGGCGCCTCGGCCGCCCTCTGCCTGTCCGGCATCCCGTTCGACGGGCCCATCGGCGCCGTGCGGGTCGGCCTGGTCGACGGCAAGCTGATCGCGAACCCGACCACGACGCAGCAGAAGGTGTCGAGCCTCGAGCTCGTCATAGCCGCCACCGAGGACGCCGTGCTGATGGTGGAGTCGGGGGCGAACGAGATTCCCGAGGAGACGATGCTCGAGGCGATCGCGTTCGGCCACGGTGAGTGCAAGCGCCTCGCGCGGGCACAGCGGGAACTGGCCCAGCGCGCCGCGAAGCCCCGCTGGGCCTTCGACGCGTCCGCCGGCCGCGACGTCGAGCTCACGGCGAAAGTGAAGAGCCTGGCGGCGCCCAAGCTGGCCGTCGCGCTTGCCACCCACGAGAAGCAGAGCCGGGCCGAGGCCGTGCACCGCGTTGCCGAGGAGGTCGAGCAGAGCCTCGGCGTCGACGAGGCGAAGAAGGCGGCCTTCCGCGAAGCGTTCGAGGCGGTCGAGAAGGCCGAGGTGCGCCGGCTTATCGTCGAGCGCGGGGTGCGGATCGACGGCCGCAAGGCGAACGAGATCCGGCCGATCTCCATCGACATGGCGTACTTGCCGCGAGCCCACGGCTCGTCGGTCTTCACCCGCGGCGAGACGCAGGCCCTGGTCTCGGCCACGCTCGGGACCAAGTCGGACGAGCAGAAGATCGAGGCGCTCGAGGGCGAGTCGTACCGCCACTTCATGCTCCACTACAACTTCCCGTCGTTTTCGGTGGGTGAAGTCCGGCGGTTTGGCTCGCCGTCCCGCCGTGACATCGGTCACGGCGCCCTTGCCGAGCGGGCGGTCGAGGCCATCCTGCCGCCCAAGGAAGAATTTCCGTACACCATCCGGATCGTCTCCGACATCCTGGAGTCGAACGGCTCCTCGTCGATGGCCTCGGTCTGTGGCGCCTCGCTGGCCCTGATGGACGCCGGCGTGCCGCTCAAGACGCACGTGGCCGGCGTCGCGATGGGCCTCGTGAAGGAGGGCGACCGGGTCGGCATCCTCACCGACATCAACGGCGCTGAGGACCACTACGGCGACATGGACTTCAAGGTCGCGGGCACCGAGAAGGGCGTGACCGCGCTGCAGATGGATATCAAGATCGGCGGCGTGTCGATCGACATCATGCGTGCGGCGCTGCAGCAGGCGCGCGAGGCCCGGCTGATCGTGCTCGCGAAGATGCGCGAGGCCATCGAGAAACCGCGGGCCGAGCTCTCGCCCTACGCGCCGCGCTTCGTCACGATCAAGATCCGGCCCGAGAAGATCCGCGAGATCATCGGCCCCGGCGGCAAGATCATCCGGGGCATCCAGGAGCAGACCGGCACCAAGATCGACGTCGAGGACGACGGGCGGGTCACCGTGTTCTCACCCGACAACGCGTCGGTGCAGAAGGCCCTGGGGATCATCCAGGACATCTGCCGCGAGGTCGAGCTCGATCGCATCTATCTCGGCAAGGTCAAGAAGATCGTCGAGTTCGGCGCATTCGTCGAGGTCATTCCCAACACCGAGGGGCTCCTGCACATCTCGCAGATCGCCGAGAGCCGCATCCGCACGGTTCAGGACGTCTTGACCGAAGGCGACGAAGTGCTCGTCAAGGTCATCGAGATCGACGGCAATGGGAAAATGAGGCTGAGCCGGAAGATGGCCCTTCGGGACCAGCCGGCCCTGGCCGACAAGGAGAAGCTCAAGAACCCGGCCGCGGCGAACCCGCCGAGGGCCTGAGAGGCGGGCGAGTGATCGAGGCGTATCGGAAGGGGTTTCTGCCCAACGGCATCCGGATCGTCACGGAGCGCATGGAGCACGTGCGCTCGGTCGCGGTCGGCGTGTGGGTCGAGACCGGCTCCCGCCACGAGGCCGAGAACCGCGGCGGGATGTCCCACCTGATCGAGCACCTGGTGTTCAAGGGGACGGCCTCGCGCACCGCCGAGGTGATCGCCCGCACGATGGACTCGGTCGGCGGCCAGATGGATGCCTTCACCACCAAGGAGCACACCTGCTTCTACGTCCAGGTGCTCGACGAGCACCTGCCGCTCGCCGTCGATCTGCTCACCGACATCCTGCTGCACCCGCTGTTCAACGCCGACGAGCTCGAGCGCGAGAAATCGGTCGTCCTCCAGGAGATCAAGATGGTGGAGGACACCCCCGACGACATCATCCACGACATCTTCGCGGCCCAGGTCTGGGAAGGCCATCCGCTCGGGCGGCCGATCCTTGGCACGCGCGAAGCCGTGACCGGCTATGACCGGGGGGCGGCGCTGGGCTACTTCACGGAGCAGTACGTCCCGCCGCGCATCATCATCGCGGTGGCGGGAAACGTCACCCACGACCGGGTCGTCGAGCTGTTCAGCACGGGGTTCCAGGGCTTCGAGCGGTCCGCCGAGCACCGCACGGCCACTCCGGCGGTTCTCAAGCCCGGGGTCAACATCGTCGGCAAGACCCTCGAGCAGGTCCACCTGATCATGGGGTTCCCAGGCCTTCATCACTCGGCCCCGGAGCGCTACGCGCTGTTCCTGCTCAACGACATCATCGGCGGCAGCATGTCGTCCCGGCTCTTCCAGGAAGTTCGCGAGCGCGAGGGGCTGGTGTACGCCATCCACTCGGGCGTCCAGGCCTACGTCGACACCGGGACCCTCTACGTTTACGCCGCGACCGACGAGAAGAACTTTTCCAAGGTGCTGAAGTCGACCTTGAAGGTGCTCCGCGAGCTGAAGAAGACGGGTGTCACCGAGGACGAGCTGCGCCGGGCCAAGGATCACCTGAAGGGCAGCCTCATGCTCTCGCTCGAGTCGACGTCGAGCCGCATGAATCGACTGGCCAAGCACGAGATGCATCACGGCACGTTCCTCTCGATGGACGCGATGCTGGCCGCGATCGACAAGGTGCGTCACGAGGAAGTCCAGGCGCTCGTCACCGAGCTCCTCGACGAGGAGCGGCTCGCGCTGACCACCCTGGGTCCGCTGGACCGGCGCAACCTGCCTCGAGAGCTCCTGCACCACTAGCCATCCGCGCGCGCTCGCGCGCAGAGCTCGCTCCCGCTCCGGGCATCACGCCATCCACGCCTCGGGCAATCGACCCTAACCTCGGCCGCCGGCGCGGTCGGAGACCGCAATTCTGACCGATTTCTCGCGCGGCACGTGCCTTGCTCCGACGAATCGAGGTTCGGCGGCGAGGAGGAGCGGCCATGAAGACGATCGCGCTCGTCATCTGCCTTGGAGCAATGGCCCTGACACTGGGTGTCTGCACCGAGGCGCTCGCCCAGCGGTTCGTCGTCGTCAACGGCCAGGTTATGGGGCCGCAGGAGCTCGCTATTCTCGACCGGTACGCCTACCAGTACGTTCCCAACGGCTACTACTGGCTCAACACGCAGACCGGGCTCTGGGGCTACGCCGGAAACCCGGCGCCCCAGGGCTACATCTCTGACGGCTGCTACCGGCAGACGCGGCGGCCGAGCTTGTCCGAGCGGCGGATGCTCTACAGCCCGTACGACTGGGTCAGGTGAGGGGCGCGGCGTACTCCGGCCGAGCTTCCTGATCGCGGCCGAGTAGCCCGGCCAGCGGCGCAAAATCGCTCCGGCCGCAACATGTTGTGGCCGCCCCAATCTCGCGCTTCCATCGTTAGCGGTTTTGCTCTATGGTGGGGGCGTGATCGACCGGTACACCCGCCCCGAGATGGGCCGCATCTGGAGCGAGGAGTCCAAGTACCAGACCTGGCTCCGGGTGGAGCTGGCGGTCTGCGAAGCCTACGCCAGGCGAGGCCGGATTCCGGCCGACGCGATGGCGCGCATCCGCGCCAAGGCCCGGGTCGATATCGCACGGATCCTCGCCATCCAGGAGCGGGTCAAGCACGAGATGATCGCGCTTCTCACGAGCCTGGAAGAGCAGCTCGGCGAGGATTCGCGGTTCGTCCACATCGGCCTCACCACGAGCGATGTGTGGGACACGGCCACCGCGCTCCAGCTCCGCGACGCCATCGATCTCTTGATCACGGGGCAGGAGCGGCTGCGGAAGGCCCTCGGCGCTCTGGCGGTCCGTCACAAGGACACGCTCACGATCGGGCGCACGCACGGAGTGCACGCCGAGCCCACGAGCTTCGGCCTGAAGGTCGCCGTGTGGTACGCCGAGGCGGGTCGCAACGTCGAGCGGCTCCGGCGGGCTCGCGTGGCGATCGCGGTCGGCAAGCTTTCGGGCGCGGTCGGCAACTTCGCCCACGTCGAGCCGGAGCTCGAGACCGATGTGTGCCGCGAGCTCGCGCTCGAGGTCGAGCCGGCCTCGACGCAGATCGTTCAGCGTGATCGCCACGCCGAGTTCTGCACGATGCTGGCGCTGGCAGCGGCCTCGCTCGAGAAGATCGCGCTCGAGGTGAGGGGACTCCAGCGTACCGAGATCCAGGAGGCCCTGGAGCCCTTCGGCGAGGGCCAGAAGGGGTCGAGCTCCATGCCGCACAAGCGCAACCCCGAGCTGGCCGAGCGCATCTGCGGGTTGGCGCGGCTGATCCGCACCAACGCGCTGGCGGCGGTCGAGAACGTCGCCCTCTGGCACGAGCGGGACATCAGCCATTCCTCGGTGGAGCGCGTCATCCTTCCCGACTCGACGATCGCCCTCGATTACGTCTTGCACCTGACGACGTTCATCGTCGAGGGGCTCGACGTCGATCCGGCGCGGATGACCGAGAACCTCGACTTGAGTCACGGGCTCGTGTACTCGCAGCGTGTCCTCCTGAAGCTGACCGACGCCGGGCTGGCGCGCCAGGTTGCCTACGAGCTCGTCCAGAAGAACGCCATGCGCGCCTGGAAGGAGCGCCGGCCGTTCTTCGAGCTCCTGGCCGCCGATCGCGACGTGACGTCGAAGCTCTCGGCCGACGAGCTGAAGAGCTGCTTCGATCCGGCGTTCTACCTGCGCAACGTCGATGCCGTGTTCAAACGACTGGGGCTCACGCGGTGAGGGGGGACAGGGGGGAGAGATGAGGAGGGAGAGGAGATGTCGATGAAGGTCGAGACGCGAGAGAAGCTCTACGAGGGCAAGGCCAAGATCGTCTACGAGACCAATCAGCGCGACCGGATCATCCAGTACTTCAAGGACGACGCCACCGCCTTCAACGCCCTGAAGAAGGGCACGATCATCGGCAAGGGCGTCATCAACAACGGGATGTCGGCGGCGTTGTTCAAGGTGCTCGAGCGCGCCGGCGTGCCCACGCACTACATCGAGACCCTCTCCGACCGCGAGATGCTCTGCCGCCGCCTCGACATCATCAAGATCGAGACGATCGTGCGGAACGTCGTCGCCGGCAGTCTCGCCAAGCGCACTGGGCTCGAGGAGGGCACGGCGATCAAGCAGCCGATCGTCGAGCTCTACTACAAGTCCGATCCCCTCGGCGATCCCATGCTGAACGACGACCACGTCCGCATGATGCGCCTGGCGACGCCGGCCGAGCTGGCCTGGATGAAGAAGACCGCGCTCCGGGTGAACACGGTCCTGAGGCCGCACCTGTCCAAGCGCGGGATCCTGCTGGTCGACTTCAAGCTCGAGTTCGGGCGCCAGGGCAAGAAGCTCTTCCTGGGCGACGAGATCTCGCCCGATACGTGCCGCCTGTGGGACAGCTCCAGCAAGGAGCGCCTCGACAAGGACCGCTTCCGTCGCGACATGGGCGGCGTCGAGGAAGCCTACGCGGAGGTCTATCGACGGCTCGTGCCGGCGCGCGCATGAAAGTTCGCGTGCTGGTGCGCTTGAAACCGGGGATCATGGACGTGCAGGGCGCCGCGGTGAAGCGCGCGCTGGCCGGCCTGGGATTCTCGGAAATCGCAGATCTGAGAATCGGCAAGGTCATCGAGCTCGAGCTCGACGACGCAACGCCGGATGCGCGCGCCCGCGTCCGCGAGATGTGCCGGCAGCTCCTGGCGAACCCGATTCTGGAGGATTTCACGATCGAGACCCTGGCCGACCTTGCCCCGCGCGAGGTCGCACGTTAAGATGAGTGCGCCATGAGATTCGGTGTTGTCGTCTTCCCGGGCACGTGGAGCGACTGCGACTTCCACTACGTGGTCTCCGAAGTCCTCCATCAGCCCGTGCGGTACGTGTGGCATCGCGAGCGCGACCTGAGCGAGCTCGACTGCGTGATCCTGCCGGGCGGCTTCTCGTACGGTGACTACCTGCGAGCGGGCGCGGTGGCCGGACGCTCACCGGTCGTCGAGGCGCTGCGCGACTTCGTCGGACGCGGCGGGCTGGTCCTCGGCTCCTGCAACGGATTCCAGATTCTCTGCGAGGCCGGCCTGCTGCCGGGCGTCCTCACGCGCAACGAGTGCCTCCAGTACCGTTGCCAGTCGACGCATCTGGTGGTGGAGAACGCCGACACGTTCTTCACCCGCGGCCTGCGCGTCGGCCAGGTGCTGACGATGCCGATCTCCCACGGCGAGGGGAAGTACCACGCCGACGCCGAGACGCTCGCGCGGCTGAAGCGGGACAACCTGATCGCGTTCCGCTACGCCACCGCCGAGGGCAAGGTCACCAAGGCCAGCAACCCGAACGGCTCGCTCGACAACATCGCAGGCATCGTCAATCCCGAGGGCACGGTGCTGGGCATGATGCCCCATCCGGAGCGGGCCTCCGAGACGGTCATGGGCGGCACCGACGGACTGCTGATGTTCCAGTCCCTCCTCGGAAGCCTCGTCGAGGATGGCAGCTTCCTCAAGCGGTAATTGAGATTGACGGGGGCCGAGCCGAAGGTCACGCTCGACCTGGCCCTGGACGCCGGCCTCACGGCCGAAGAGTACGATCGGATCCTTTCACGCCTCGGGCGTGAGCCCACCTATCCCGAGCTGGGTCTCTTCTCGGCGCTCTGGTCCGAGCACTGCGCTTACAAGCATTCGCGCGTGTTCCTGTCGCGCCTGCCGCAGAGCGGCCCGCACGTGCTCCAGGGCCCAGGCGAGAATGCGGGCGCAATCGACATCGGCGACGACTGGGCGGTCGTCTTCAAGATCGAGAGCCACAACCATCCCTCGTTCATCGAGCCGTTCCAGGGTGCGGCCACCGGCGTCGGCGGGATCCTCCGCGACATCTTCACGATGGGGGCGCGGCCCATCGCCATCCTCGACTCGCTCCGCTTCGGCGAGATCGACAGCGCCAAGACGCGGCAGCTGGTCAACGGCGTCGTGTCCGGGATCAGCTGGTACGGCAACTGCTTCGGCTGCCCGACGGTGGGCGGCGAGATCGCGTTCGCGCCCGAGTACGCGGGCAACCCGCTGGTGAACGTCATGTGCGTCGGGCTCGTGCGCGCCGACCAGATCTTTCGCGCACGCGCCGAGGGGCCGGGCAATCCGGTGTTCTACGTCGGCAACAAGACCGGCCGCGACGGCATCCACGGCGCCACCATGGCGTCCGCGACCTTCGACGAGCACGCCGAGGAGCGGCGCCCGACGGTGCAGGTGGGAGACCCGTTCACCGAGAAGCTCCTGCTCGAGGCGTGTCTCGAGGTGATGCGGACGGGCGCGGTGGTCGGCATTCAGGACATGGGCGCCGCGGGGCTGGCCTGCTGCACCTCGGAAATGCCGGCGCGCAGCGGCACGGGCATGGACGTCGAGCTTTCGCGCGTGCCCCAGCGTGAGCGGGCGATGACGCCATACGAGATCCTCCTGTCGGAGTCGCAGGAGCGCATGCTGCTGGTCGCCGCGCGCGGGCGCGAAGAGGAAGTGCGGCGCGTCTTCGCCCGCTGGGAGCTCGACGCGGTCGAGATCGGCCGGGTAACCGAGCGCGGCGAGCTGACCGCTCGGCTCAACGGCGACGTCGTGGCGCGCGTCCCGGTCGACTTCCTGGCCGACGCGCCGCGGTACGAGAAGCCGACGCGCGAGCCCGCCGACCTCGCCGAGCGCCGGGCGTTCGATCCCATGACGCTCGCCGAGGCGCCGGATCCGGCCGCGGTGCTCGTCGATCTGCTCTCGTCGCCGACGATCGCGTCGAAGGAGTGGGCGTTTCGCCAGTACGACCAGCAGGTCGGCATCAACACCCTGGTCCTGCCTGGATCCGACGCGGCCGTGCTGCGCGTGAAGGGGACGCCGCGGGCCATCGCGGTCTCGACAGATGGCAATGGCCGCCAGGTCTTCCTCGATCCGCGGATGGGCGCCGCGATGGCGGTGTGCGAAGCGGCCCGCAACGTGTCCTGCTCCGGCGGCGAGCCGCGCGGCGTGACCGACTGCATGAACTTCGGCTCGCCCGAGCGCCCCGAGATCCTCTGGCAGTTCGCGGAAGCCATCGAGGGTATCGCGCTCGCGTGCCGCGCCCTGGAGCTGCCCGTGGTCGGCGGCAACGTTTCCTTCTACAATGAGACCAGCGGCCAGGCGATCTTGCCGACTCCGATCATCGGGGTGGTGGGTGTGCTCGACGATGCGGCTCGGCGCGCGACGCAGTGGTTCAAGGGGCCCGGCCATCGCGTGGCGCTCCTGGGACCGGAGGCCGTGAGCCTCGGCGGCAGCGAGTACCTCTGGACCCGGCACCGGCGTCTCGCCGGGGCGCTGGCGCCCCTCGACTTCGACACCGAGCGCCGCGTCCAGCGCGCCGTGCGCGCCGCGGTGGCGGCGGGGCTGGTCACGGCCGCCCACGACTGCTCGGAAGGTGGCGTGGCCGTCGCGCTCGCCGAGAGCTGCGTCACCGGCCGCGACCTCGTGGGGTGCGAGGCGACGCTGCCGGCGGCGGCGCGCGCCGACCTGACGCTGTTCGGCGAGGGGCCGTCGCGCGTGCTGGTGGCGGTCGAGGCGAATCACGCGCGAGAGTTCGAAGGGTTGATGGCGGAGTCGGCGATCCCTTGGCGCTGGATCGGCACGACCGGCGGCGACCGTCTGGTCATCCGGATCGGGAGCGCGACGGTCGTCGACGTCGATGCCGGGCGGCTCGAGCACGCATGGAGGAGCGGATTTGAACGCCACATGGCGTGACGACGACCGGTTCCACGACGAGTGCGGGCTCTTCGGCATCTGGAACCATCCGGAGGCCGGGAACGTCACGTACCTCGGTCTCTACGCGCTCCAGCACCGGGGCCAGGAATCGGCGGGCATCGCCACCACCGACGGCGCCAACTTCCACACCGAGAAGCACATGGGGTGGGTCGCCGACGTGTTCAGCCCCGAGCGCCTCCGGCGCCTGGCGGGCCACCGCGCCATCGGTCACGTGCGCTACTCGACTGCGGGCAGCTCGAATCTGCGGAACGCGCAGCCGATCACGGCGAACACCGCCCGCGGTCCCATCGCGATCGCCCACAACGGCAACCTCACGAACGCCGAATCGCTGCGGCGCGAGATGGAGCGCGACGGCGCCATTTTCCAGTCGAATTCCGATACCGAGGTCATCCTGCATCTCCTGGCGCGGGCGCCGGCCGGGCCCCTCGAGGAGCAGATCGTCCACGCGCTCAAGCAGGTGCAGGGCGCCTACTCGCTCCTCATCCTGACGCTCGACGCGATGTACGCGATTCGCGATCCCTACGGCTTCCGCCCGCTGACGCTCGGGCATCTCGGCGACTCGCACGTGGTCGCCTCGGAGACGTGCGCGCTCGACCTCATGGAGGCGAAGTGGGAGCGCGACGTCGAGCCGGGTGAGCTCCTGATCGTCTCGGACGCGGGCCTCCGGTCGCTCCGCCCCTTCGCGGCCGGGGAGCGTCTGCAGTGCGTCTTCGAGTACGTCTACTTCGCCAGACCCGACTCGATCCTGTGGGGCCGCAACGTGCACACCGTGCGCAAGGCGATGGGACGGCAGCTGGCGCGCGAATACCCGGTGGAAGCCGACATCGTCATCCCGGTCCCGGACTCCGGCACCAGCGCGGCGCTCGGCTATTCCGAGGAAGCGGGCACGCCGTACGAGATGGGGCTGATCCGGAACCACTACGTGGGCCGCACGTTCATCGAGCCCAAGCAGGGGATCCGGCACTTCGGCGTCAAGGTGAAGCTCAATCCCATGCGCGAGATGCTCGAGGGACGCCGCGTCGTGGTGGTCGACGACTCGATCGTGCGCGGCACGACCAGCCGCAAGATCGTGCGGATGATCCAGAGCGCCGGCGCCCGCGAGGTCCACGTGCGGATCTCGTCGCCGCCGATCCAGTGGCCTTGCTACTACGGCATCGACACGCCGACGCGCAAGGAGCTGATCGGCTCCAGTCACAGCCCCGAGGAGATCCGGCGCTACCTCGGCGCCGACTCTGTCGGCTACCTCTCGCTCGACGGGATGCTGAAGGCGACCGGGTCGGACCCGGGGCATTTCTGTCACGCCTGCTTCACCGGCAGCTACCGCGTCGGCATCGAGCCCGAGCCGACGCCGCAGCTCCGGCTCTTCGACGCCTGACGTGAAGCCGCTGACCTACCGCGAGTCCGGCGTCGACATCGACGCGGGCGAGGACGCGGTCCGCCGGATCACGCCGCTGGCGCGCGCGACGAACCGCGCCGAGGTGCTGGGCGGCGTCGGCGGGTTCGCGAGCTTCGTCAGGATCCCGGCCGGCTACCGCGAGCCCGTGCTCGTGTCGTCCACCGACGGCGTGGGGACGAAGCTCCGGGTGGCATTCCTGGCCGGGCGGCACGACACCGTGGGGATCGACTTGGTCGCCATGGGGGTGAACGACATCCTCGTCCACGGCGCCGAGCCGCTCTATTTCCTCGACTACATCGCGGTCGGGCGGCTCGACCCGGCCCAGATCGAAACCGTGGTGGGTGGAATCGCCGAGGGCTGCCGACAGGCCGGCTGCGCCCTGGTCGGCGGCGAGATGGCCGAGCACGGCGACGGCCACCCGCCGGGCGAGTACGACCTGGCGGGCTTCGCCGTCGGTGTCGTCGAGCGCGCGCGGATCATCGACGGCACCGCGGTGCGCGTCGGTGACCAGGTACTCGGCCTCGCGTCGACCGGGCTTCACTCGAACGGCTTCACCCTGGCGCGGCGGATCGTGTTCGACGTGATGAGGCTCGGCGTTCGCGATTCGCTCCCGGGGACGGGCCGGAGCGTGGCCGACGAGATGCTCGAGCCGACGCGCATTTACGTGCGCTCGATTCAGAAGCTGCTCCAATCGGTGGAGGTCCGTGCGATGGTGCACGTGACGGGAGGGGGCCTGACCGCCAACGTGCCGCGGGTGCTCCCGGCGGGATGCCGCGCTCGCGTCTCCCGGAGCGCGTGGTCGATCCCGCCCGTGTTCGAGGTGCTGCGCAAGGCCGGGCACGTGGACGACGCCGAGATGTTCCGGACCTTCAACATGGGGATCGGCTTCGTCGTGATCGTGCCCCCGGCGGCGGCCGATGCGACGGTTCGTCTCCTGCGCGATGCGGGAGAGCGCGTGTTCAGGCTGGGGGAAATCGTCGCCGGCGAGCGCGGCGTGGAGCTCGTGGCATGACGCGGGAGCGCCTCCGGGTCGGAGTCCTCGCCTCGGGCCGGGGATCGAATCTCCAGGCGCTGCTCGACGCCTCGGCGCGACCCGACTACCCAGCCCAGGTGGTCCTCGTCATCTCGGACCGGGAGCGGGCGGCAGCTCTGGACCGGGCGCGGGCGGCGGGCGTCGAGGCGCTCTTCGTCAATCCCAAGGACTTCGGCGACCGCGAGTCGTTCGATCTGGCCCTGGTTCGCGAGCTCACGGCCCGCCGCGTCGGCCTCGTCTGCAACGCGGGCTACATGCGGATCCTTTCGCCGGCGTACTGTCAGGCGTTCGCCGGACGCGCCATGAACATCCATCCTTCGCTCCTGCCGGCCTTTCCGGGTCTTCACGCGCAGCGGCAGGCACTGGAGCACGGGGCGAAGGTCGCCGGGGCGACCGTGCACTTCGTCGACGACGGGCCGGTGGACACCGGACCGATAATCTTGCAGGCAAGCGTCCCGGTGCTGCCGAACGACTCCGAAGAGTCGCTGGCCGCCCGGATCCTCGTCGAGGAGCATCGCCTCTATCCGGAGGCTGTGCGCCTGTTCGCCGAGGGTCGTCTCGAGGTCGTGGGACGGAGGGTCGTCATCCGATGAAGATCCAGCGGGCGTTGATCAGCGTTCACGACAAGGCCGGCATCGTCGCGTTCGCCCAGGCCCTGACCGGGCTTGGCATCGAGATTCTCTCGACCGGCGGCACCGCCAAGCTTCTCCGGGACAGCGCCGTCCCGGTTCGGGAAGTCGCGGACGTCACCGGCTTTCCCGAGATGCTCGACGGGCGGGT
Organism: Candidatus Methylomirabilota bacterium; assembly: GCA_035649755.1. Lineage (GTDB taxonomy): Bacteria > Methylomirabilota > Methylomirabilia > Rokubacteriales > CSP1-6 > AR31. Next base: position 12,377 of record DASRIY010000002.1, on the reverse strand, counting down.
CAAAACCCTCCATCCGAGGATCCACGGGGGCCTCCTGGCCCGTCGTGACGTGCCGGCGCATTTGGCCGCGCTCGAGAAACACGAGATCGAGCTGATCGACCTCGTGGTGGTGTCGCTCTACCCGTTCGAGGAAACGGTGGCGCGACCGGGCGTGACGCGCGCGGAGGCGATCGAGAACATCGACATCGGCGGCCCGGCGATGATCCGCTCCGCGGCGAAGAATCACGCGAGCGTCGGCGTCGTCACCGCGGCGTCGCAGTACCAGGCCGTGCTCGACGAGCTGCGGGCGAGCGGCGGATCCCTGGGCGAGGCCACGCTCTATGCGCTCGCGCGGGACGCGTTTCGCCGGACCGCGCAGTACGACGGCGCGATCGCCGCGTACCTGGCGAGCGACTCGTCGACCGAGCGGCCGGCGGCTCTGGACGAGGCGTTCCCGGCGGCGCTGAGGCTCGAGGCCAAGCGCGCCCTCACGCTGCGCTACGGCGAAAATCCCCATCAGGCGGCGGCGTTCTATCGCCAGGACGGCGCGCCCGCGGTCGGGCTCGGCAGCATGCGCCAGCTCCACGGGCCGGAGCTCGGCTACAACAACCTCCTGGATTTCTCTGCGGCCCTGTCGCTCCTGCTCGAGTTCGACCGGCCCTCGGCGGTCGTCATCAAACACACGAACCCCTGCGGCGTCGCCCTCGGCGACACCGTGGGGGTCGCGATGCTTCGCGCGAAGGCGTCGGACCCGGTGTCGATCTATGGCGGCATCGTCGGCGTCAACCGGACGCTCGACGCCGCCGTGGTCGAGGCACTGGCGGGGATCTTCGTGGAGATCCTGTTCGCGCCGTCGTACACGCCCGACGCACTCGAAGAGCTCAAGCGCACGAAGAAGCGCTGTCGGGTGTTCGAGGTGTCCTGCGACCGCCGGGCGCTGCCGGCGCGGCTCGCCGAGTACCGGAGTGTCCTCGGAGGCCTGCTCGCACAGACGGCCGATCTCGACGATCTCGATCCGGCGGCACTCCGGACGGTGACGCGACGGGCCCCGACCGACGCCGAGCGCGAGGCCCTTCGCTTTGCCTGGCGCGTCGCGAAGCACGCGAAGTCGAACGCGATCGTGCTGACGACGGCCGACCAGGTCATCGGCGTCGGCGCCGGGCAGATGAACCGCGTCGACTCCGCGCGCCTGGCGGTGATGCGCGCTCAGAGCCAGGGCCTCGCCACCGCCGGCACCGTGTGCGCCTCGGACGCGTTCTTCCCGTTCCGCGATGGGTTCGACGTCGTGGCCGAGGCGGGCGCCACCGCCGTGATCCAGCCCGGCGGCTCGCTGCGCGACGAGGAAGTCATTGCCGCGGCCGACGCGCGGGGCATGGCGATGGTCTTCACGGGGCTGCGTCACTTCCGCCACTAGGCCCGAGCCTCTCATGAGCCAGCCCGAGCGCATCTACGGCTATCGCGAGCTCACGCGGATTCTGACGCTCACGCCGCGGCGTGCCGGACAGCTGCGCCGACTGGAGCTCCTGCGGGGCGACTCGGGCTACACGTTCCGCGACCTCCTGGCGCTGCGCGCCGCGAGCGCCTTGCTCGACGCCGGCGCCTCGGTGCGCCAGATCCGGGCCACGCTGACGGCGCTTCGCCGCCAGGATCCAGCGCTCGAGCAGCCGCTGGCCGAGCTCCGGCTGATCGTGGACGGCGACCGATTGCTCGCCCAGTCCGATCGCGTACGCTTCGACCCGCGCTCGGGGCAGATGGTCCTGGCGCTCGACTCGGGCGGGCTCGAGGAGGCGGCCACCGCCACCCTGTCGACGGGCCTCGTGCGGCCTCTCGCGCCGCCGGCCGACCAGGCCGAGACGTGGTTCGAGCGGGCCAGCGAGTGGGACGGCGACCCGGCGCAGTGGGAAGACGCGATCGTCGCCTACCGGCGGGTTGTCGCCATCGATCCGACGTACGCGGCCGCCTGGAACAACCTGGGTCTGCTGCTGCATCGGATGGGGCGCTACGACGAGGCCGAGGGCGCCTACGCCTCGGCCCTCGAGCAGGATCCGAACTGCTGTGAGGCTGCCTACAACCTGGGCTCGCTCCACGAGGACCGCGGCGTGCCCGAAGACGCGATTGTCGACTATCGCCGCGCGCTCCAGCTCTCGCCTGACTACGCCGACGCGCACTTCAACCTGGCCGGCGCCCTGGCGCGCAACGGCCGCGACGGCGAGGCCATCAAGCACTGGCAGCGCTACCTGGAGCTCGACTCCGGCAGCCCGTGGGCGCGCATCGCGCGGGCCCACCTCGACGGCGTCGAGCGGCCGGACGACCCGCGATGAGAGTGCTGATCGTGGGCGGGGGAGGGCGGGAGCACGCGCTCGCCTGGAAGATCGCCCAGAGCCCGCTGGTCGAGTCGATGTTCGCGGCTCCGGGCAATCCCGGGATCGCGAGTCACGCTTCGTGCGTCGACATCGGCGTGGACGCTCACGACGACCTCGTGGCCCTCGCGCGGCGGGAGCGGATCGATCTCACGGTCGTCGGTCCCGAGATTCCGCTCGTGGGCGGTCTTGCCGACAAGCTCACCGACGCGGGCCTGACCGTCTTCGGGCCGAGCGCGCGCGCGGCCGCGATCGAGGGCTCCAAGGTGTTCTCGAAGAGCCTGATGTCGCGCGCAGGGGTCCCGACGGCGCGGTTCGCGAGCTTCGATCAGCCCGCCGACGCGCGCCGCTACTGCCGCGAGCTGGGCGCGCCTTTGGTCGTGAAGGCCGACGGCCTCGCGGCCGGCAAGGGCGCGATCGTCTGCCGCACTCTGGAGGAGGCCGACGCGGCGATCGCCGAGTGCATGGAGCGTCGCGCCTTCGGTCTCTCCGGAGCGCGCGTGGTCGTCGAGGAGTTCATGGTCGGCCAGGAGGTCTCCTTCTTCGTCCTGGCGAACGGGAGCGATGCCCTGCCGCTGGCCGCCGCCGAGGACCACAAGACCGTGTTCGACGGCGATCGAGGCCCGAACACCGGCGGGATGGGATGCTACTCGCCCGTCGCGTCCTTCGACGAGGGCGTCGAGAAGCAGGTGATGGAGACGATCGTGCGGCCGACTCTCGCCGCGCTCACCCGCGAGGGCGCGCCGTACCGGGGCGTCCTCTACGTCGGGCTCATGCTCACGGCCGACGGGCCGAAGGTCGTCGAGTACAACTGCCGCTTCGGCGACCCGGAGTGTCAGGCCCTCGTCGTGCGCGCGCCCGGCGACCTGGTCCCGCTGCTGCTGGCGGCGGCAAGGGGCGACGCCTGGCCGCCACCGGTATCATGGTCGGCGCGGGCGTCGGTCTGTGTGTGCGTTGCGTCAGGCGGCTATCCGGGCAAGTACCCCACCGGGCTTGCCATCGAGGGCGTTGAAGCCGCCGAGGCGAAGCACGGCGTGCAGGTCTTCCACGCGGGCACCGCGACGCGCGAGGGGCGCCTGGTCACCGCCGGCGGGCGCGTCCTGGGTGTGACCGCCGCGGCCGACACGCTCGACCGCGCGATCGCGACCGCGTACGCGGCGATCGGCGAGATCTCGTTCGACGGCATGCACTACCGAAAGGACATCGGACGGAGGAGGAGACCGTGACTGGACCTGTTCGCGTGGGCATCGTGCTCGGCAGCGATTCCGACCTCGAGGTCATGCTGGAAGCGGTGAAGGTCCTCGACGCGCTCGGGGTCGGCAGCGAGGTGGTGGTGGCCTCCGCGCATCGGACTCCAGCGCGTACCCACGAGTACGCCTCGACTGCGCACGCGCGCGGGATCGGCGTGCTGATCGCGGGCGCCGGCGGGGCGGCGGCGCTTCCAGGCGTGCTGGCCGCCAGCTCACCCCTTCCGGTGATCGGCGTGCCAGTGGCCGCGACGCCGCTCGGCGGACTCGACGCGCTGCTGTCGATCGTCCAGATGCCCAAGGGCGTACCCGTCGCGACCGTGGCGATCGGAAAGTGGGGCGCCGCCAACGCCGGCATGCTCGCCGCCCAGATCCTGGCGGTCGGCGACGCCGCGCTCGCCTCGCGCCTGGTGGCCTATCGCAAGAAGCTGGCCGACGAGGTCGAGGAGCGGGCCCAGCGCGTGGCCGCTCAGATGAAGTCGGGCGGCGCCCCGAAGTCGGGGACGTGACGGATCGCCCGCGCCTCATCGCCCTCGATCCAGTGGCGCCTGCGCCGGCCGGGCTCCGGGCGGCGGCCGACGTGCTGCGCAGGGGAGGCGCCGTGGCGTTCCCGACCGAGACGTTCTACGGTCTCGCCGCGGCCGCGCTCGATCCGGCATCCGTCAAGCGCATCTTCGCGCTGAAGGGGAGGCCGGACTCCAAGCCGCTGCTCGTCCTGGTCGACTCGGTCGCGATGGCCGAGACCGTCGCCGACGTCACCGAATCCGCGCAGGCTCTGATGAAGCGCTACTGGCCGGGCGCGCTCACGCTCGTCCTCGCGGCGCGCGCGATCGTGCCGTCGGACGTGACGGCCGGCACGGGCACCCTCGGAGTTCGCGTATCGTCCCATCCGATCGCCCACGGTCTCGTGAAGACGCTCGGCCAGCCCGTGACCGCGCCGAGCGCGAACCCGTCCGGGCTGGAGCCCCCGACGACGGCGGGTGCGGTCGTCGCATACTTCGCCGGATCGCTCGACCTGGTGCTCGACGGCGGCCCGACCGCCGGCGGCGCGCCGTCCACCGTCCTCGACATGACGGTGCATCCGCCGATGATCATCCGGCAGGGCGCCGTCGTGGTGGCCTGACGTGAAGGTCACGGGCGTCGTCCAGGCCGGCGGCAAGAGCACGCGGATGGGCGGGAATCCGAAGGCCCTGATCGAGCTCGGCGGCCGCTCGATCGTCGAGCGCGTCGTCGCGGCCCTCACGCCCGCGGTCGACGACGTGCTCGTCGTCACCAACACGCCCGAGCTCTACGCGTTTCTCGGGCTTCCCATGGTCGCCGACGTCTACCCCGACCACGGCTCGCTCGGCGGCATCTACTCGGGCCTCCGAGCCGCCGGCGAGATTGCGTTCACGGTCGCGTGTGACATGCCGTTCCTGCACCCGGAGGTCGTCCGGCTGGTCGTCGAGCGAGCCGGTGAGGGCGATGTCGTCATCCCGCGGGTCGGCGAGCAGCTCGAGACCATGCATGCCGCATACAGTCAGACGTGCCTGCCGCCCATCGAGGCGCGGCTGCGCGCCGGGCGGCTCAAGATCGTGGGATTCTTCGACGACGTGCGCGTCGTCGAGATCGGCGCGGCCGAGGTGGCCCGGTTTCGCGATCCGGCAATCGCGTTCATGAACGTGAATACCCCGGACGAGCTCGAGCGCGCTCGGGCGCTCGTGGCCGAGCTAGGCTGACATGAGCCGGCGTCGCCCGGTCGGCCTCGTGCACTACCACGAGCTCGGGCTCAAGCGCGGCAATCGCCCGCTCTTCCTGCGCCATCTGGGCCGGAATCTCCGGCGAGCGACGTCGGATCTGGGGCCGTTGACGCTCAGGCAGGTCTCGGGCCGGGTCTTGCTCGACCTCGAGAATCATCCCGATCCAGACGTCGTGCGCGACCGTGTTCAGCGCGTGTTCGGGGTCTCGAGCTTCGCGATCGCCTATCGCGTCGCCTCGACCGTCGAGGCGATGAAGTCGATCATCGCGTGGCTCGTCGAGGGGCAGACCTTCGCCTCGTTCCGGATCACCGCGCGGCGGGCGTTCAAGACGTACCCCATGACGAGCGTCGAGCTGAACCGAGAGCTCGGCGCCTTCGTGCTCGAGCGCGTCGCCTCTCGCGTCGACCTGCGCCATCCAGAGCTCGAGATCCACGTCGAGGTCATGCCGGCGGAGACGTTCGTGTACGTGCATCCCGTGCCGGGCCCGGGTGGGCTTCCGGTCGGCGCGAGCGGAACGGTGGCGGCGCTCCTGTCCGGTGGGATCGATTCGCCGGTCGCGGCGTGGCGCATGATGAAGCGGGGCTGCCGTGTGCTCTTCGTCCACTTCCACAGCGTGCCGTACCTGCCGCCGACGTCCCAGGCCAAGGCGCGCGAGCTCGTCTCCATCTTGACCCGGTGGCAGTACGACTCCACGCTGATCCTCGTGCCGTTCGCCGAGATCCAGCGGGAGGTCGTCCTCACCGTGCCGCCGCCCGCCCGGGTCGTCGTCTACCGCAGGCTCATGGTGCGCATCGCCGAGGCGCTCGCCAGGAAGCACGGGGCGGCCGCGCTGACGACAGGGGAGAGCCTCGGCCAGGTGGCGTCGCAGACCCTCTCGAACATCGCGCGAATCGACGAGGCCGCGGGCATGCCGATCCTGAGACCGCTGATCGGCATGGACAAGCTCGAGATCACGGACCAGGCCCGGCGCCTCGGCACGTTCGAGATCTCGATCGAGCCCGACGCTGACTGCTGCACGCTGTTCGTGCCCAAGCACCCGGCCACGCGCATGTCGGAGCACGAGGTGAGCGCGGTCGAGTCGCGCCTGGACATCGCGCGGCTGGTCGCCGCGGGATGCGACGGCGCCTCGGTTGAGGCGTTCGAGTTCCCGTCGTGAGCCCCACGCTCACGTTCCTCGGCGCCGCCGGCACCGTCACCGGCGCGAAGTTCCTGCTCACCGCCGACGGGACCCGGCTCTTGATGGAGAGCGGCATGTTCCAGGGTCTGCGCGAGCTGCGCGCGCGCAACTGGCAGGCGCCGCCGGTGGAGCCGGCGACGCTGGCCGCGGTGCTTCTTTCTCACGCGCACATCGATCACTCCGGCTACCTTCCGCGCCTGGCTCGCGACGGCTTCAAGGGCCCGATCTTCTGCTCGCCGGGCACCGCCGACCTCTTGAAAATCATGCTGCCGGACGCCGCGCATCTTCAGGAGGAGGAAGCCGAGTTCCGCAACCGCAAGGAGGCGACGAAGCATAGCCCGGCGCTGCCCCTGTTCACCACCGCCGATGCCGATCGGGCCCTCGCGCTCGTGAAGCCGATCGCCTACGAGCAGACGTTCGCCCCGGCGCAGGGCATCGAAGCCCGCTTCCGCATGTCCGGACACATTCTCGGCGCTTCCACCGTCGAGGTCGTGACCGGCGGGCGCCGGCTCGTCTACTCCGGCGACCTCGGCCGGTACGACGTGCCGATCATGCGCGATCCGGTCAGGGTCGCGGCCGCCGATACCTTGCTGGTCGAGTCCACCTACGGCGATCGCCTTCATCCGCCCGGTGACGCCGCGCCGATCGTCGAGCAGGCGGTACGGCGAGCGGCTGAACAGCGAGGCTGGCTCCTGATCCCGGCCTTCGCCATCGGGCGCACCCAGGATCTGCTCTTCCTGATTCGTGAGCTCGAGGAAGCCGGGCGAATTCCGAAGCTGCCGGTCTACCTCGACAGCCCGATGGGGATCGAGTCGACGAAGATCTACGCGCGCCACCAGGAGGAGCACGACACGGACGTGGCGCGCGTCGAGGCAGAGGGCAAGCGGCCGTTCGTGCCCGCGCGCTTCCAGCTGAGCCCGACCGGTGAGGATTCGAAGAAGCTGAACGGCCTCGAGGGCCCCGCCATCGTCATCGCCGGTAGCGGCATGGCGACCGGCGGCCGAATCCTCCACCACCTGCGCCATCGCCTGTCCGACGAGCGGACGACCGTGTTGTTCGTCGGTTATCAGGCCGCCGGAACGCGCGGCCGGCAGCTCCGCGACGGCGCCGCGAAGCTCAGGATCTTCGGTGAGGACGTTCCCGTCCGCGCCGCGATCATGGCCACCGACGCCCTGTCGGCCCACGCCGACCAGGGCGAGATCATCCGATGGCTTCGCGGCTTCTCACGACCGCCCGGGATGACCTACTGCGTACACGGTGAGCCCTCAGCCTCCACCGCCCTCCGCGACGCGATCGAGCGACAGCTCGGCTGGCGGTGCGCCGTTGCCGCCGACCGCCAGCAAATCGACCTCTGAAGCCCGCCCGAAAGGCAAAATCCCCATCATATTGATAGCTTGACACGCTGAAGCCACAACCGATATGGTGCCTCTATGACGATCGTAGGTCTGGGCGCCGATCACGCGGGATTCCCCTTGAAGGAAGATCTCAAGGCCTGGCTCATCGACCTCGGCTACGACGTCGTGGACTTCGGCACGCAGTCGACCGAGTCGGTCGATTATCCCGACTACGCCGAGGCGGTGGGCGCGGCGGTGGTCGCCGGCAAGGCCACGTGCGGTGTGCTCGTGTGCGGCACGGGCATCGGCATGGCGATGGCCGCCAACAAGCTGGCCGGCGTGCGCGCCGCGGCGTGCACCGACGCGTTCAGCGCGCGCATGAGCCGCGAGCACAACGACGCGAACGTTCTCGCGCTGGGCGCGCGCATCACGGCGCGCGAGGCCGCGATCGAGATTCTCGAGACCTGGCTGGGCGCGAGGTTCCAGGAGGGCCGGCACGCTCGGCGGGTCGACAAGATCGCCGCGCTCGATCGCGCGCGAAGTCAGGAGTTGCCGGATGAGCAAGCTCGCTGACGTCGATCCCGAGATCGCCAAGGCGCTGCGTGCGGAAGCGCAGCGCCAGCACCGGAACCTCGAGCTGATCGCCTCCGAGAACTTCGTGTCGGCCGCCGTGCTCGAGGCGGTCGGCTCGGTCCTCACCAACAAGTACGCCGAGGGCTACCCGGGGCGGCGCTACTACGGCGGGTGCGAGGTCGTCGACGTCGTCGAGGAGCTCGCCATCAACCGCGCCAAGGAGCTCTTCGGGGCTACGCACGCCAACGTGCAGCCCCACTCAGGCGCTCAGGCCAACATGGCCGTTTACTTCACGCTCCTCAAGCCCGGGGACACCGTGCTCGGGCCCAATCTGTCCCACGGCGGCCATCTCACCGCCGGGAGCCCCGTGAACTACTCGGGCAAGTTCTACACGATCGTCGCGTACGGCGTGCGCAAGGACACCGAGCGGATCGACCTCGATCAGGTCCGCGACCTGGCGCGCCAGCACCGGCCGAAGATGATCATCGCCGGCGGCTCCGCGTTCCCGCGGGCCATCGACTTCACGCCGTTCGGCGAGATCGCGCGCGAGGTGGGCGCCACGCTCATGGCCGACATCGCGCACCCGGCCGGGCTGGTGGCGGCCGGCCTGCATCCGTCGCCGGTCGGCATCGCCGACTTCGTCACGACCACGACTCACAAGACGCTTCGCGGTCCGCGGGGCGGCATGGTCCTGTGCGGGACCCAGCATGCGCAGGCGCTCGACCGGACGGTGATGCCGGGTGTGCAGGGGGGACCGCTGATGCACGTGATCGCCGGCAAGGCGGTCGCGTTTCACGAGGCCTCGACGCCCGCGTGGCGCGAGTACCAGAAGCAGATCGTGAAGAATGCGGCGACCCTCGCGTCGGCGCTGATGGAGCGCGGCTACCGGCTCGTGAGCGGCGGCACCGACACGCACCTGATGCTGATGGACCTCACCAGCCGCGGCATCACCGGCAAGGACGCCCAGGAGGCTCTCGACCGCGCGTGGATCACCGTGAACAAGAACACAGTCCCGTTCGAGACGAAGAGCCCGATGGTGACCAGCGGCATCCGCGTCGGGACGCCCGCGGTGACCTCGCGCGGCATGCGCGAGGCGGAGATGACGGAGATCGCGCGCCTCATCGACCGCGTGCTGTCGAATCTCGGATCGGCTTCGGTCGAGGCGACGGTAAGGGGCGAAGTGCAGGAGCTGACGAACCGGTTCCCGCTCTATCAGGACAGAACCCACTGAGGCCGGGACAGGCGCGATGGCCGGTGCCGGCGTGAGAGGAGGGGCGGCCCGATGAAATGCCCGTTCTGCGGTCACACGGAGGATCGGGTCGTCGACTCGCGGGTAGGACGCGAGGGCGAGTTCATCCGGCGCCGCCGCGAGTGCCTCAAGTGTCACCGCCGCTACACGACCTACGAGTACATCGAGGACGTCCTGCCCCACGTGGTCAAGCGCGACGGGCGGCGCGAGCCGTTCGATCGGCAGAAGCTCCGCGGCTCGATCCTCAAGGCGTGCGAGAAGCGGTCGGTGGGAGTCCAGGCCGTTGACGACGTCGTCGTGGACATCGAGGCCCAGCTCCACGAGCGTGCCGAGAAGGAAGTGAGCAGCGAGGAGCTCGGGCGGGTCGTCATGGAGCACCTGCAGCGGCTCGATCCGGTCGCCTACGTGCGGTTCGCGTCGGTGTACCGGCAGTTCAAGGACATCGGCCAGTTCGTCGAAGAGGTGAAGGGCCTGCAGGGCAGCGACAAAGCCAAGCCGGTCACGGCCAAGCCCGCGAAGCAAGCGCTGAAGCGTTGAGCCGAGACGGGATGACCTGCCGGGGGAGTATGAGGGGGGTCTCCCCCCTCATCTAAGAAAGCGCGGCCCTGTCACTGAAAGGACAGGGCCGGGCGCCGCGTGGACCCCTACTTCTTTTTCTTCTTGGTCGCCTTCTTCTTCGCCACCGCGTCACCTCCCTCCGTCGGGCGCGCTCGCCTTGCCTCTGGCTCGGCATGCTAGTGACGCGGCCGGACCCTGTCAAGGTAAATTCAACGATATGTAGGGGTTTCTACCGATCCCGCTCCCCAGATCTAGGGCGCTAGCATGTTTGACATGACGGCGACCGCGATGTAGCGTGACGCCAAGATCGAAGCGCGCTTCACCACCGAACCGCTCCTGAGGAGATCTCCCCGATGAGACGCACGCTCAAGAAGCTTGTGTTCGTCGAGCCGAAATCCACCCATCTGCATATCTACAGCCGGATCTGCATCCCGCGTCTGGGCTCGGTGCTCCTGGCGACGATCATGCGGACCAAGGGCTACGACGTGCGCGTTTACGTCGAGGACATCCACGCGATCGACATGAAGGAAGTCCTCTCGGCCGACCTGGTCGCGATCTCGGCGATCACGTCGACGGCGCCCCAGTCGTACCGGCTCGCCGACAAGGTCCGCGAGGCCGGAGCCATCGCGGTGCTGGGCGGCACGCACGTGAGCTTCCTGCCCGACGAGGCGCTCGCGCACGCGGATTTCGTGGTCCGGGGCGAGGGCGAGTTCGCGTTCCAGGAGCTGGTCGACGCGATCCAGGCCGGCCAGGGCTTCGAGCAGATCAAGAACCTCTCGTACCTCGTCGACGGCAAGCCCGTGCACGTGCCGGAGCGCCCGAAGATCCCCAACCTGGACGTGAACCCGATTCCGGACTACCAGCTCATCACGGGCTGGCAGCCGGGCGGCGTCGTCTCGGTCGCCACGTCGCGCGGCTGCCCGTTCTCGTGCACCTTCTGCTCGGTGCCCGGCATGTACGGGCACGCCTTCCGCACGCACTCGGTGGAGCGCGTCCTGCAGGAGCTCGAGGTCCACAAGCACAGCCGGTACACGTTCTTCGCCGACGACATCTTCACCGCGAACAAGAAGCGCTGCAAAGACCTCTTGCGGGGCATGATCGACCGCGAGCTCACGCCGAGGTGGGGCGCGCAGGTCCGCACCGAGACCGTCGACGACCCCGAGCTTCTGAAGCTGATGCAGGACTCAGGCTGCTTCAACGTCTACGTCGGGTTCGAGTCGATCAATCCGCGGACGCTCAAGCTATTCCAGAAGAAGCAGGACCTGGGCAAGATCGAGCGGTCCATCGAGCGGTTCCATGACCACGACATCCGGATCCACGGCATGTTCGTGGTCGGCTCGGACGAGGACGACGTCGAGACGATCGAGGCCACCGCCGAGTTCGCGCTGAAGAACGACATCGACTCGATCCAGTTCATGATCCTGACGCCCATCCCCGGCTCGCCCGACTGGGACCAGCTCTACGCCCGGGGCGACAAGTACGTCATCAGTCAGAACTGGCAGTTCTACGACGGGCACCACGTGGTCCATCAGCCGCGCCGGATGAGCCCTTACGAGCTGCAGGTCGGCGCGATCGACGCGATGGCGAAGTTCTATTCGTGGCGCGGCATCGCCCGAAAGTTCCTCAAGGGCGACATGTACTACGCGGCCATTCGATATTTCGGCAAGCGGCTGATTCGCGACTGGTGGAAGGACGAGGAGAATCGCCAGCATATCGAGTGGCTCAAGGCTCAGCTCTACTCGGACGCGAAGGAGCTGGGGCACGGCGTTCTGAAGCGCGTGGGGCTGCCGGCCATCCTGCTCCAGGACTCGGTGGGGCGGCTGCTCCAGCGCTTCCTGGGCGAGCTCGGCGTGACCGTGGTGCCGCTCGCCGAAGCCGCCGCCGAGGGCGCCGCGCGCGCCCGCGAGACGGTCGACTGCCTGATCACGCCCATCGTCAAGCGGGCGGTGAAAGAGCGAGAGGACTTCTACACGAACCTCGCCGCCGTGAACGCCCTGCTCCAGAGCCGCTGGGAGAAGCTGCCGCGCGTGAGCTTCCCGCTCCTCGACGGCCAGGGACCGGTGTTCGAGCCGTTCGCCAAGATCGGCCTGCTCTTCACCAAGAACCTCGATCGTATTCGCGACGCCTACAAAACCGCTGGAGCCCAAGAGGGCCTCTGGGA
>DASRIY010000001.1:0-13255 GCA_035649755.1 Candidatus Methylomirabilota bacterium | reverse complement strand
TGAGGATCGAAACAACGCAGGTGTACGCGCGGATTCAGCCGGCCGAGCTGAAAGCGGCCGTCAACTTCTACGAATCGCGAGCCTTGGAGGTGCTCAGTTAGGCGGGAATATCGCTGCGTGTTTTAGGAAGTTTTGGAAGTTCCTCGAACACGAAGCGTTAAACACGAACGAAATCAACGTGGTGGCCCCAACGGGATTCGAACCCGTGTTTCAGCCTTGAGAGGGCCGTGTCCTGGGCCTCTAGACGATGGGGCCGGCTGAACGCTTCAACGGCGCGACGCCAAGAGTACGCTAATTTGTTGGCTGGGGGAGGAGGATTCGAACCCCCGCTACGTGGTCCAGAGCCACGCGTCCTACCACTAGACGATCCCCCACCAACGCCCCAACCTTACCACACCGCCGGGAAGCACTCAGCGGATCGCCGACTTGAGCGTGCGGCTGGGCCGAAAGCGAGGCACCTTCGCGGTCGGAATTTGAATTTCCTTGCCGGTGCGCGGATTGCGGCCATTCCGCGCGGCCCGTTTCGTCACAACGAACGTCCCGAATCCAGAAATGGTCACGCGCCGACCGCGCCGCAGCGACTCCACGATGCCGCAGGTGAAGGCATTCATGGCGCGCTCGGCGGAAATCTTCGAGCCCCCAGCGTTCTTCGCCATGATTGCGACCAGCTCGGCCTTGGTCATCTCGCACCTCGCCCCCTCTCTAGCCTGCGGGGGCATCGGTGTCAATCGAGATGTGAGCTCAGAACCTCGCGCAGAGACTTCAGGATGTCACGCGGCGCACGGCATCCAGGAAAAACGCGGGCTGGAAGGGCTTTTCGATGACGAGCGCGCCCCCATCGCGGAGCGACGAGAAGCCGTCGCTGTTCGCGGTGTCGCCGGTGATGAAGATGAAGCGCGAGGCGAGCGAAGCATCGCCCGTGGTCGCGTCGCGATAGAACTGCTCTCCATCCCCGTCGGGCATCCGGATATCCGACACGATCAAGTCATAGCGCTGGCCGCGCACGCGCTCGACCGCCTCGCGGCCGCCGGTCGCCACATCGACCCGCCAGCCGGTCTGGCTCAGGATCGTCACCACCAGATCCAGGACGCTCGCCTCGTCCTCCACCACGAGCGCCGCCCGACCGTCACCTGTGACGACCATCGGCGAGCCCGCCGGGGCCGCGCGCCGCGCCGCGGTCGACTGGGCCACCGGCAGCTCCAGCCGGAACACGGTGCGTCCCGGCCGGCTGTCCACCACCAGATGGCCGCCGTGCTCCTCGACGATCCCGTACGAGACCGACAGGCCGAGGCCCGTGCCGGTGCCCACGGTCTTGGTCGTGAAGAACGGTTCGAAGACGTGGGGCAGCGCCTCCTGAGGAATGCCCGGGCCGTCGTCGATGACCTCGGCAAACACCATGCGCCCGTCGCGGTTCACGCCCGTGGTCAGGGTGATGCGCCCGCCGTGCTTGGCTTCCATCATGGCCTGCTCGGCGTTCAGCAGCAGGTTCAGGAACACCTGCTCGAGCTGATGCGGGTCGGCCATCACGGAAGGCAGGCCGCGCGCGAACTTCTTGTCGACGGCAATCGCCGAGATCTGCAGCTGGTTCAGCCGCAGCGCGAGCGTCTGCTCCAGCACCTCGTTCAGATTCACGGTCGTCCGCTCGGCCGGGCGCTGGCGGGCGAACAGCAGGAGGTTCCGGACGATCTTCGCCATGCGGTCGGCTTGCGCCACCATCAGCTCGATGGGCCGCAGCACCGCCGCCGGCACCTCGCGCGCCAGCAGGAGCTGGCCGTAGCCCACGATCACGCTCAACGGGTTGTTCAGCTCGTGCGCCACGCCCGAGACGAGCTGGCCGAGCGCCGACATCTTCGCGGCCTGCACGAGCTGGGCCTGGGTCTCGCCCAGCCGTACCAGGCTGTCGCGCGCGCTCGCGTAGAGGCGCGCGTTCTCGAAGGCGAGCGAGGCCTGGTCGGCGAGCGACTCGAGCGTCTGCAGCTCCTCGCGCGAGAACGTGCTGCCCGGGTCGGCGCCGAGCGCGAGGGCGCCGATAACGCGATCGTGCGTGAGCAGCGGCACGCCAACCACGGCGCGATAGCCGCTCCCGCGAATGCGGTCGCGTACCCAGGCCGAGAGCTGAATGGCCGGGTCGGCCAGGACGTCAGCGCTGACGACGATGCGGCGATCGCAAACGGCGCGGCCCACGGCGCCCTCGCCCGGCTTGAAGACCAGCTCGCCCATCGTGTCGGCGTCCACGCCGTGGGTGGCCATCGCGCGCAGCGAGCCGTCCTCGGGCTCGAGCAGGAAGACACCGGCGGCGCGCGCGTTCACCAGCTCGCCGGCGCCGCGCGCGAGCAGCTTGGCGATCGGCTCTACTTCCAGGGTGGAAGTGAGCTCGCGGGCCAGCCGCGCCAGCACCTCGGCCACGTCGCGCCGGCGCTTGGCCTCGCGGTAGAGGCGCGCGTTCTGGATGGCGATGGCGGCCTGGGCGAGGAACAGATCCATCATGTCCTGCTTGTCCTTGCCGAAGCGCAAGGGCCCGGTGTGGGCAACCACCATCACCGCCAGCAGCTCTTCGCCCGCGAGCACCGGGAAACCCGAGAAGCTCTTGATGCCCCAGTGATCCGTCCACGTGCGGACGACGTTCCGCTCGTCCTTCGCCAGGTCGTCGACCACCAGCTTTTCGCGATGGCTGGCCACCCAGCCGACGGTGCCCTGATCGTAGGGCATGATCCGCGGCGTGAACGAGTCGACCATCTCTGGAACGGTGCCGCTCGTGAGCGTCAACATGCGGCGCCGCTCGTCGGCTAGCCAGAAGGTCACCAGGCGCGCGCCGGTAAGCTCGGCGGCCGAGTCTGAGATGGCGCGCAGCAGGGCGTCCAGCTCGAGCGCGCTCGAGATGCGGCGGTTCACGGCGGTCAGGGTCCGGATGCGGGCGGCCTCGGCGTGCTCGGCCTCGTAGAGCGATGCGTTGCGGATGGCGATGGCGGCCTGCTTGGCCAGGAACTCGAGCGCGGCGATCTCCTCGCTGCCGAACGAGCGCTCGGTCCAGTAGTGCACGACCAGCGCGCCGAGAATGCGTTCCTTCACGGCGAGCGGCGCGGCCGCCGTCGCCTTGAAGCCCTCGCGCTCGATGTCAGCCCGACGCAGCGGCGCCAGCCAGAGCTTGGTGTCGGTCAGGATGTTGCGCGTGGCCACCGTGCGCTTGTCGCGCACCGCGAGGCTGACGGGCCCGCCGCCGACCGGGATCGTGCCGCTCGCCCCGTACTGGGCGCTGAGGCGGCCGGCCGCGCGCATCACCTTGTACTCCGCCGCGGTCGCGTCGCCGAGGACCACCATGGCCGACTCGGCGCCCATCACCTCGAGCGCCTTGTTGACGATCGTGTCGAGCACCTCGTTGAGGTCGAGCGACGAGGTCAGCGACTGGCCGATGGCTTCCATGGCGTGCAGCAGGAGCGCCCGGCGCTGCGGGTTGCTCACGTCCATGAAGAACGCGGCCACGCCTGCCACGGCGCCGGCGTCGTCACGCCATGGCACGCAGCGCGCCTCGAGCCCCAGGGCGCGATCGTCGCCCGGTGCGGTGTACAGGAGCTCGATCGCGTCGGGAGTCTCACCCGCGGCGGCACGGCGCACGCTTGCGGCGAGCGCGGGGTCGCGGAAGAGCGGCAGGACGGTCTCGGCGCTGCGACCGATGGCTTGGGCTCGCCCGACGCCGGTCAACTGCTCCATGGGCGCGTTCCACTCGAGCACCTGTAGCGTGGGATCGAGGACGACGAGCGCCTCGCTGAGGCTGTCAAGGAGACTCTTGGCAACCCCGTTCGTCGGAACGCGCGCCATTGTCCGAGTATGACTGGAGCCGCGTCCGCTATGCAATAATGACGCGCATGCCGCCGCCGTCCTACGTAGCCGATTCAGATGAAATCTTGCTACCACCGATGGTGGTAGCGTTTCTCCTGGCTGCCTTCAGCGGCGTGTGAGCTTCACCGACCTCCGGGACCTCGTCGCTCACCTCGAAACGCGCGGTCAGCTGCGCCGCATCACTGCGCCCGTTTCGCGCGATCTCGAGATCACCGAGATCACCGACCGCGTCTCCAAGAGCCCGGGCGACCGCAACGTGGCCCTCCTGTTCGAGCGCGTCGAGGGCTTCGACATGCCTATTCTGGTCAATGCATTTGGCTCGCCCGAGCGCATGGCGGCGGCGCTCGGCGTCACCCATCTCGACGAGCTGGGCGAGCGCGTCGCAAAGCTCCTCGATCTGAAGCTCCCGGGCACGTTCGGCGAGCGCCTCGCGAAGCTCGGTACGCTCTTCGACCTGGTGAAGGCCGGCCCGCGGCGCGTCACCGGCGCGCCCTGCCAGGAAGTGGTCGAGACAGCGCACCCGTCTCTGGCTGGAATTCCGGCGCTCCAGTGCTGGCCTTCTGACGGCGGACGTTACATCACGCTGCCAGGCGTCTTCACGCGCGATCCACGGACCGGCGCGCGCAACGTCGGCATGTATCGCCTGCAGGTGTACGACGACCGGACGCTCGGCATGCACTGGCAGACCCACAAGGGTGGCGCCGAGCACCACCGCGTCGCCGAGGAAGGGCCCGCGTCGAGCGAGCGCATGTCCGTGGCCATCGCGCTCGGCGGCGATCCGGCGATGATTTACGCGGCGTCCGCGCCGCTACCGCCGGGCGTCGACGAGGTCGTCTTCGCCGGGTGGCTGCGCGGCAGCGGCGTCGAGCTGGTGCGCTGCGTGACGAACGACCTGGAAGTCCCGGCGCAGGCCGAGATCGTGCTGGAAGGCTACGTCGATCCTCAGGAACGCCGGCTCGAGGGGCCGTTCGGCGACCACACCGGCTACTACTCGCTCGCGCGCGACTATCCCGTCTTCCACCTGACGGCCGTCACGCGCCGGGCGCGGCCGATCTATCCCACGACTATCGTGGGCCGGCCGCCCCAGGAAGACTACTGGCTCGGCAAGGCGACCGAGCGGCTCTTCCTGCCGATCGTCCGGATGATGCTCCCGGAAGTCGTCGACATGAACATGCCGGCCGAGGGCGTCTTCCACAACCTCGTCATCGTCTCCATCAAGAAGCGCTACCCCGGCCAGGCGCGCAAGGTGATGAGCGCGCTCTGGGGCATGGGGCTCATGATGCTCGCCAAGACCATCGTCGTCGTCAGCGAGCACGTGAACGTCCACGACCTGTCCGAGGTCGCCTGGCGCGCCACCGGCAACATCGACCCGCGGCGCGATCTGATGATCCTCGAAGGGCCCATGGACGACCTCGACCACGCGGCGCTGCGCCACCGTTACGGCGGCAAGCTCGGCGTCGACGCGACCGAGAAGAGCGCGCTCGACGACGTCGCGCAGCCCTGGCCCGAAGAGATCACCATGACCGAGAAGATGCGCGAGCGCGTCACGCGACGCTGGAAGGACTACGGGCTCTGAGCAAGCTCCGGCGCGTCCTCGACGCGATCAAGTTCGAGCACACTGTGTTCGCCCTGCCCTTCGCCTACATCGCGATGGCCCTCGCCGCCGGCGGCTGGCCGGGCTGGTGGACGGTCGTCTGGGTCACCGCCGCCATGGTCGGCGGCCGCACCTGCGCCATGGCGGCCAACCGCGTGATCGATCGCTTCATCGACGCGCGCAACCCGCGCACCGCCGGGCGCCACCTGCCGCGAGGCCTTCTGGCGGTGGGCGAGATGAAGGCGCTGGCCATCGCCGGCGCGGTGCTCATGTTCGTCGCGGCCTGGATGCTGAACCCTCTCTGCCTCATGCTGGCGCCGCTGGCCCTCGTGTTCCTCGTCGGCTATCACTACACGAAGCGCTTCACGTGGCTCTCGCACTGGGTGCTCGGCTTCACCGACGGCATCGCCGGCGCCGGCGGCTGGATCGCCGTGCGCGGCCAGTTCGACCCACCTGCGTTCACCATCTGGTTCGCGCTCACGACCTGGATCGGCGGTTTCGACCTCATCTACGCTTGCCAGGACGTCGAGGTCGATCGGCGGGAAAGGCTTCATTCGGTTGCCGCGCGCTTCGGAATCCCGACCGCGCTGATGCTGGCGCGGGTGAACCACGTGCTGACGGCGCTGGCGCTGGCCGTGCTGGGCTGGCAGGTGGCGCTCGGCCCCATCTACTGGGTCGGCTGGCTCGCGGTCGTCGCGCTCTTCGCCTATGAGCATTCGCTGGTGAGCCCGCGCGATCTCTCGCGTCTCGACGTGGCCTTCTTCAACGTGAACGGCTACATCGCGCTGATCGTCCTCGCCGCCGTGGTGCTCGGCCTCAGGTAGTGGCCGCCGTCCCCAGCTTCTCCCCCTCGAAGGCCGAGGCGGTGCGGGCGATGTTCACGCGCATCGCGCGCCGCTACGACCTGATGAACTCGCTCATGACCGGCGGCCGCCACCACGCCTGGCGCGGCCGGGTCGCCGCGGCGGCGACCGAGGCGCCTGCCGGCCCTGCGCTCGACCTCGCGACGGGCACTGCCGATCTCGCCATCGCGCTGCGCCTGCGAAACCCCGGACGCCTCATCGTGGGCGCCGACTTCTCCGACGGCATGCTGCAGGTCGGCCGCGGCAAGCTCGATGCTGGGCGTGTGGCGCGCGTGCCGCTGCTCGCCGCCGACGCGCTGGCGCTGCCGTTCCGCGACGGCGTCTTCGCCTGCGTGATGTCGGCCTTTCTCCTCCGAAACCTGGAAGACCTCGAGCGCGGGCTCGCCGAGATGCGCCGGGTCACCATGCGGGGCGGCCGCGTCATCACGCTCGACATCGTGCGACCGGCGGCGCCGCTCTGGGGCCCGGCGTTCAGCGTCTACTTCAACCGCGTCGTGCCGGCCATCGGCGCCCTGGTCGCCGGCGACCGGCAGGCGTACACCTATCTGCCGCAATCCGTCGAGCGCTTCGTCACGCCCGAGCAGCTGGCGCGGTTGATGGTCTCCGTGGGGCTCCGCGACGTGAGCTTCCGGCGCTACGGCCTCGGGACGATCGCGCTTCACATCGGCAGCGTGTAGCCCCCGCATCACGCGCCCGCATAGCTGGTTGCGCTCCGGCGCTCGACGGCCTATCCTTTGCCCCCGTACGGCCCGATCGGGCCGACGTCCAAATCGAGCACACCGGAGCGCGCGATGAACCAGAGCTTCATGGTCCCGAGCTTCAAGCTGGAGAGCGGTCGGATTCTGCCGGAGTTGGCCCTCGCGTACGAGACCTACGGGCAGCTCGCGCCGGACGGTCGCAACGCGATCCTGGTCACCCACGGTTTCACGGGTAACCACTTCGCGGCGAGCGCGCCGACCCCTGACATGCCGTTCGCCGGCTGGTGGAGCGGCCTCGTCGGCGCCGGCAAGGCCATCGACACCGACCGCTATTTCGTCGTGTCGTCCAACATGCTCGGCTCCTCGTACGGCTCGACGGCGGCGGCCAGCACCAATCCGAAGACCGGCAAACCGTATGGCCCGGACTTTCCGGATATCACGCTCACGGACATCGTGGGTGCGCAGAAGCTCCTGCTCGACAGCCTCGGCGTGCGCCATCTGGTCGCCGTCGCCGGCCCCTCGTTCGGCGGCTATCAGGCGTTCCAGTGGGCGGTCAGCTATCCATCATTCATGACCGGCGTCGTACCGGTCGTGACGGCGCCCAAGGGCTCCGGGGGTGAAGCAGCCGTCAGGGCGCTGCAGGACCGCTTCGCCGCAGACCCGAGCTGGAATGGCGGCTGGCACTACGACCGCGGCGGCATCTTCGCGACGCTCGTCCAGCATCGGGTCGAGACGCTGGAGCGCTACGGACAGAACGAGGCGCTCGCGCGGACCATCCCCGATCCCGCCGTGCGCGCGGCGCGCCTCAGGCAGCTCGCCGAGACGTGGGCCCGTCAGTTCGATCCCAACTCGATGATCACGCTGCGCAAGGCGGCCGTCCGGTACGACGCCGAGCGCGACTTCAGCCGGATTCGCGCCAGGGTACTCTACGTGCTCTCGAGGACCGACAAGCTCTTCCCGCCGTCGATCGCGCCGGCCGTGATGGACAAGCTCCAGCGGGCCGGCGT
The DNA here is from genome assembly GCA_035649755.1 of Candidatus Methylomirabilota bacterium. Lineage (GTDB taxonomy): Bacteria > Methylomirabilota > Methylomirabilia > Rokubacteriales > CSP1-6 > AR31. Next base: position 5,256 of record DASRIY010000001.1, on the reverse strand, counting down.
CGAGGCGCAGTACTTCGAGATCGACACCGAGCTCGGCCACTCGGCGAGCGGCCCGGAGTGGGCGAAGTGGGCGCCCGTGCTGAAAGACTTCCTGGCCAAGCTGGAGCAGTAGCCGGGTGAAGATCACCGAGATCGAGACGATTCCGCTTCGCCTGCCCTTCGCCCAGCCGTTCAAGATCTCGCAAGGCGCCGGCCGGGAGACGATCGACACGCTGATCGTCCGGGTCCACACCGACGAGGGCATCTCCGGCATCGGCGAGACCCAGGCCTGGCGCCGGCAGGGCAGCGCCGAGCTCATCTGGAATCTCGTGCGCACGGTCAAGGACGAGTTCGAGCCCCGACTGGCCGGCCGCTCGCCGTTCGACATCGGCGGCATCTTGAAGACGCTCGACGAGGCGCTCTACAACACGCTCTACGCTCAGGCCGCGGTGGCCGACGCTCTCTACGACATCGCCGGCAAGGCGGTGGGCCTGCCGGTCCACAAGCTCCTCGCCGGCGAGTGCCGCGACCGGGTGCGCGTCTGCGGGCTTCTCGCCATGAAGCCGACCGTCGCCGAGACGCTGGAGTCGGCGCAAGGCTTCTACGACCGGGGCTTTCGCCACTTCGGGCTCAAGATCGGCGTCGATCCGAAGCAGGACCTGGCCAATGTCAGGGCGCTGCGCGACCGGTTCGGGGACGGAGTCGTCATCCGGGTGGACGCGAACGGCGCGCTCACCTACGACGACGCGCTCGCCCTGCTCCGGAAGCTCGAGCCCTACGACATCGACGCCGCCGAGCAGCCCATCGCCATCTGGGACCTCGACGGCCTGGCGGCCCTGGCCCGGGCGACGACCATCCCGATCATGGCCGACGAGTCGGTCTCGACCGACCATTCGCTGCTCGAGGTGATCCGGCGGCGCGCCGCGACCGTGGTGCAGACGAAGATCGCGAAGAACGGCGGGATGTATCGCGTCTGGCGGCTCTGGGCGCTGGCGAGCGCCGCCGGCATGCGCATCTATCCCGGCAACCACCCCAGCACGAGCGTCGCCACGGCGGCGGTGGCGCAGCTCTGCGCGGCCTGGCCCGGGCCTCTTCTGGAGGGTGTGTTCGCAGTCGGGGTGAGCGGGGCGCTGGCTGCCGACGTCGTCACCGACCCGCTCGCGCCCGCGAACGGCGAGATCCGGGTGCCGACCGGGCCCGGGCTCGGCGTCGAGCTGGACCCCGCGGCGATCAAGCGCTTCCGCATCGACCGGTAGCCGAGCCCGCTCACCTCACCCGAGCGTCGTCGTCAGGAACGGATCGACCGCCTGGATGAACGCCTTCGGATTGTCCAGCGTGAGGTGGTGGTACGCCCCGGGAATCTCCACGTACCGGGCGCCCGGGATGGTCGCCCGCAGCTTGTCGGCCATCTCGCGGGTGAAGTTCGGGCTCAGCTCGCCGCGCACGATCAGCGTCGGCGCCGTGATCCGATGGACCAGCGTCCAGGCGTCGACCGGCTGGCGCTGGCCGTTGCTCGCGGGGTCGAAGCGATAGACCCAGTGTCCGTCGCGCTCGACCACACCCGACCGTCCGAGATGCGCGAGCAAGGCGGGATCGGCCACCGTCTCACGGGGTAGCAGCCGGAACGACGCGGCGGCGGCCTCCTGCGTCGGGTATGGCCGCAGCGTGACCATGCCGCGCGTGCGCAGCCGGTCGAGCCGATCGACGGGAATCGACGGGCGCGAGTCCACGATGACCAGGGCGCTGACGCGATCGGGGTGCCAGGCCGAGAAGGACATGGCGTTGTGGCCGCCCATCGAGTGGCCGACCAGCGCCGCGCGCCGCCAGCCGAAGGCGTCGAACACACCCAGCAGGTCTGACGCGAAGTTCTCGGTGGCGTACGCCGGCGGCTGGGCCCACTGGCTCTCGCCGTGCCCGCGCTGATCGAGCGCCACCATGTGAAATCGGCCGGCGAGCGCGGGCGTCACGTGATCGAACCAGTGCGCGTGCGCCGAGCCCCCGTGCAGGAAGCAGACGACGGGTCGTCCCCGCGCTTCCCACTCGAGAAAGCTCAGTCGAAGTCCGTTCACCTCGATGAAACGTCGCCGCGCGCGCTCGCATCCGAAGTAGTTAGTGGTCGATGACATACGACGAATTGTATCCGCAAAGTTTTTGCTTGGTACACGTTCCAGCGAACGCTATTGTCGAAATACCCTGATTGCTACTGTGGAAACATCCTATGAGTGACGAACACATTTCCTCGAAGCGCCGCCGTGATTTTCTCGACGGAAGCTACACTGTCGGGCTTCTCGCCGTTGCGATTCTGAGCGGCTACGTCCTGCTGTCGCCCTCGGTCGAGACCGCTCGCGCGACGACCGTGGCTCGACCTGTACCAGTGCCGACTCCAGGTCAGGTCTCGGACTACGTCGGGCGGCCGGTCGAGCACGCCCCCGAGCCGCCGAAGGTCACGTGGCCGAAAACGATCAGTGGTCAGATCCTTGACGCGAACCACAGCCCGTTCGAGGGCGTGTCCGTGGTCATCGGCGGCGTCGAGCACCTGACGAACGCCGAGGGCCGGTTCACGATCGAGGGCCATCCGGCCGACGCGCCCATGGTGGTGAAGCGGCCGGGCTTCGCGAAGGTGAAGCTGGCGCCGACCCGCGACGCGATCGAGGTAGTGATGCAGCCGCAGATGATCAAGGCGGCATACCTCACCTACTTCGGCATCGGCGACCGGGGCATCCGCGGCCGTGTCCTCGACCTGGCCGCGCGCACCGAGTTGAACGCGGTCGTGATCGACGTGAAGGGCGACCGCGGCTGGATCGTCTACCGTACCGAGGTGCCTCTGGCGCTGCAGGTCGGCGCCCAGGGCCCCGGCACCCTCAAGGACTTCGACGGCCTCATGGCCGATCTGAAATCGCGAGGCATCTACACCATCGGCCGCATTGTGACCTTCAAGGACAACGTCCTCGCCAACGGCCGGCCGGACCTCGCCATCATCGACACCCGCACCGGCAAGCCCTGGATCGACAACGAGAAGCTCGCCTGGGTCGACCCGTTCCGCGAAGATGTCTGGCGCTACAACGTCGCGATCGCGAAGGAAGCAGCCAGCAAGGGGTTCGACGAGATCCAGTTCGACTACGTCCGCTTTCCCACCGACGGCAAGCTGGGCGCGGCGAAGTACGCGTCAGCCAACAACAAGGACACCCGGCTGCCGGCCATCGCCGGCTTCCTCGGCAAGGCCCGGCGCGAGCTGGGGCCGCTCGGCGTCTTCGTGGCCGCCGATGTCTTCGGCTACACCGCGTTCAACGAGAACGACACCGACATCGGCCAGCGCATCGAGGAGCTAGCCCCGAACCTCGACTATTTCTGCCCGATGGTCTATCCCTCGGGCTATCACATGGGCATCCCGGGCTTCCGGAACCCTGTCCATCATCCCTATGAAGTGGTTCACGAGAGCGTGAAGCAGACTTATCGCCGCTCTGCCCGCCACCCCGTACGCGTGCGGCCGTGGCTGCAGGATTTCAAGGACTATGCATTCGACAAGCGGATCTTCGGCGTGCCCGAGATCCGTGGCCAGATCAAGGGAGCCGACGACGCCGGGGCGGTCGGCTGGATGTTGTGGAACCCCCGGAACGACTACACCGCCAGCGCGCTACGGCAGAAAGAAGCCAGCGGGACCAAGTGAAGCTCTTTTTGGTTCTCTCATTGATTCTGACGGCGGCATTGTTGTTGGTCTCGTACGCAGGAGCGGGCGACCTCACCCCCAACGAGCTCGGCCGCGTGATGATCCTCGAGTACCACAAGATCGACTACCCCGAAGAGCGCTGGACGCGAACCCCCGAGAACTTCCGGCGCGACCTGGAAACGCTCTACGCGAAGGGGTACCGGCTGATCAACCTGGGCGACCTGCTCGACCGGAAGATCAAGATCCCGGCCGGCACGACACCGGTCGTCCTGACGTTCGACGACTCCTCGCCGGGCCAGTTCCGTTACATCGAGGCGAACGGCAGCGTCCAGATCGATCCGAAGTCCGCCATTGGCATCCTTGAGGCGTTCATCGCCGAGAAGCCCGACTTCGGCCGGGGCGGCACCTTCTACGTCCTGCCGGGCGCCTCCAAGCCGAACCGGCTCTTCAACCAGCCGGAGTACGAGGCCAAGAAGCTCCTCTTCCTGGTGAGCCACGGCTACGAGATCGGCAACCATACGCTCTGGCACGCGAACCTCGGCAAGTACCCCGAGGCCACGGTGCGCGCCCAGGTGGCCGAGGCCCAGGTGTGGATCCAGCGCCACGTCCCCGACTACAGGACGCGCACCCTCGCGCTGCCGCACGGCGTCTACCCGCCGGACGTCAACTGGGTGCTGAACGGCACGGCCAAGGGCACCACCTATAGCCACGACGCCGTGCTGATGGTCGCCGGCGGCCCCGCGCCCTCGCCGTTCTCGCGCGCCTTCGATCCGGTGCGCCTGCCCCGCATCCAGGCGGTCGAGCGCGACCTCGGCTACTGGATCAACTACTTCGACAAGAACCCCCACGAGCGCTTCGTGAGCGACGGAGACGCCAACTCGGTCACGGTCCCGGCCGCCAGCCGCGACCGCCTCCGGGCCGAGCTCCGCTCCCTCCGAGTCGTCGAACGCTAAGCAACACCCCCGCATCACCGGGCGGCGCCGCAGTCCCCTGATGGCGCGCCACCCGCGCCCACCGCAAGCAGCTACGCAGCAACGCGGCCGTCACCGCAGCATGAACTCAGACCCGCCGCCGGCGAAACCGACGCCCGAGCTCAGGAAGCGAGCCGCGGGCGCATGACCGAAACGCAAGATTCCGCCCACGTGGAGCAGGCCGCGGCGGGTGGGGTGTGGTCGGGTCGGCGAGGGGTCAACGGACCACGCCCCCGCTCGCCGCGGCCCGACGCCCCGCGCGGAGCGAGTAAAGCTACCGATACATGAGATACGACGCCCGACGCTTCAAGAAAGCAGCGCGATCCATTTCAGCCCAGGCGACGACGCGCTCCAGAACCTCGCCTCTGAGAAAAGCCCACATCGTGGAGCGGTTCACCAGGAGGTTCTGGATGTTCTCTGGTCTGAACTGCTCCCGGTGACGCGCGCGGAGCTCCCGCGCGAGGGCGAGGGCCACGGTCACCGGACGCACGGCGTCGCGGTCGGTCACGGCGAAGCGGACGCCACCACACGACACGCGCGCGTACACGTCGCTGAGCGGCGTGAACCACGTGGGCTCGAAGCGCACGCCCGGAAGATTCAGCCGATTCATGGCGTCGGCCACGGCGGGACCGTCCAGCC